>JBGUHW010000160.1:0-10150 GCA_045112395.1 Bacteroidales bacterium | reverse complement strand
GGAGATTCCGCATAGTCGAACAATATTACGCTCTCCGTTCCGTTTCGCGTTATTGTTCTGACTTGTGGAATGACGTTAAAAATCAGCATTTCTTTTTCTTTTAAAAATGGAAAAGCGAAACGCATGGCTTCGCTTCCCATTTTGTTTGTTGAACTATATTATTTAATACCTAAGTTCTTCTTGATGTCCTTTGGCAAAGCGTCCTTGTGAACGACGATGTTCATGGTTTTGTATCTGACGTAAGCCTTGCTTGCGTAGAACATTCCTTTGTATTCGCCGTATTCACCCCAGCTGTTCTTGACCATATAGTATTCATTGCCAGTCTGGTCCTTTGCTGTTCCGTAGATAAGCATGCCATGGTCATCGGTTGTTTCCCAGTTGTCGAATGCTATCTGACGTTCTTCCTGGGTAACCCAGCGCTGTGGAGTCGGGTGCTTTGCAGCTTCATCGGCAATTTGCTTTGCGCTCATGCCAGTCCAGTGAGCCATATCGCTACCTTTCATACTTGCTGCTTCTGCGTTGGTTTCTGGCAAAACGCAGAATCCCTTGCGAGTACCAATCTTGAATCCCTGTTCGCTAACATCGGCACCCCAAGCTACTGTGTAGCCGTTTTCGATAGCGTTGTCAAAAATTCTCATCATTTCGTCAATGGTGACATTGTAGCACTGTGCCCATCTCCAGTTATCCTGAATTTCGAGAACGAATTTCTCGTTGAATGGGTGGTGTGTGTATGATGTTATTGATACATAGTCGTCTGGATTAAGACCAAGTGACTGGTAGAATGACATTGGAGTGTATTCGCGTCCCTTGTAGTTGAACTTTTCTGGGCATTTGCCTAGGTATACATCGTGGATAGCCTTGATTGCCTGGAGCCAGAGTGTCTGGTTTTCTGCGTTCTTCTGCAAGCTCTTGTGTTCGCCCTTGGCGATAGCCTTTACAACAGCCTCAGATACAGCAGAAAGTTCGGTGTGGTCTGACAAGGTGTCGCCGTACATAACACCTGGACGCATTTCCTCTTCGGGAACGAGTCCGAAATGTGACATACCATATAATACATCGTAGAACGAACCGCCTTGTGAGAACGAAACGTCACCGTGGGTACGAACTGCAGCCTGTGCGCGGTCGATATAAGTATTGGAAACTATAAACATTTCAGAGAAGTCGTATTCGCCCTTGCCCATACGGAGCAATTCTGCTTCAATGAAACCAAGTCCTGAATAGCACCAGCAGGTTCCTGCGCGGTGCTGGTCTTTTACCGAGGTAACTGGAATCTCTTTCACATTTGTGAATACGTAACCTTCGTCTTCTTTCTCTTCTTTTTCCTGTGCCCAGACAACTGTAGTTGCAAGCATGAAGCTGAGCATTGCAATAATAACTTTCCTATTCATATTTATCTTATTTAATTTGTTGACATACAGAATTTAATGTAAGATATAAATCTTCATTTTAAATTGTTTCAAAGTTAATCAATCCTTTTATTCGTGCAATAAAATAAAATGTTAATAATTTTTTGTGTGGAATTCACTTGCAGAATAGGTTGCGTATAAACAAAAAAGGGGAGATTCCCCTTTCTTGTTTAGTACAATATTGATAACGGTCCGGAATATGTGTTATATCCTTCACCGATGTATACCACGAAGAAATATGTTCCAGCAGGTACTAGTTTTCCACGGAATTCACCGTTCCAGTATTCTGATGTGCCGTCGCCTTCGTATAGTTTCTGTCCCCATCGGTTGAAGACAAAAACTTTGGCATCTGGGTACATGTTTATATTGGAAATTTCCCAAGTGTCGTTTATTCCATCGCCATTAGGAGTGAATACGTTGGGCACATGCAAGCATTCGTTGGAGTTGTCGGGAATTCTAATGTTTTTAAGTGAGTATGTGCAACCTGTTTCGTCAGAAATAACTAAATGGTATATTCCCGATCTTAAGCCGGTAATTGCAGCATTATCCGTGAGTGGAGTATTGCTTTCGTTGTCCGTAGTTATGTAGTATGGTGGATGTCCACCTACTGCTGCTATATGAATTTCTCCATCGGCAGCTTCCTTGCAGCTTACATCAACAATTTGGTAATCTACAAACATTCTATCGGGACTGCCTATTATTGCATTGGTTCTGGCCATGCATCCCATTGCATCGGTTATATATATGGTATGTTCGCCAGCTGAAATGTTTTCAAGTCTGTTTACGCTTGAGCTTTGCGACATGAATTCGTTCAGCGCGTATTTGTATGGAGAAGTTCCTCCGTTGACTTCTACAATTATTATTCCGTCGCTACCACCAAAACATGATACGTCATATCCTGTTGCGCTTGCCGAAATGGCTTCTGGCTGTATGATATTGAACGAAGCGCTTATGTCGCAACCATTAGCATCGGTGACAGTCAGTCGGTAAGTGCCATCGCATAGTTCTTCTAATACAGACATGTCGTAGCCTGTATTCCATCTGTAAGAATAGCTTGGAGTTCCTCCTGTTATCTCGACTGCAATTCGTCCGTCGCACATTCCTACGCAACTAGCGTTCTTTATGTTGCTGTTTATCCTAAGAGCTTCTGGCTGTGTTATTGTAATTGTTTCTGTTGCGGTGCAATTGTGGTCGTCTGTTACTGTTACAAGGTAATTGCCAGCTATAAGATTGCTTGCTGTTGCCGACGATTGTCCGTTGTTCCAGTTGTATGTGTATGGTTCGTGTCCGTTGTTGACATTGGTGACAGTGATGCTACCGTTGTGTCCGTTGTTGCATGTAACATTTTCGTGTGTAACCGTTATTGTAATAGGTGGTTCCTGTGTTATTTTGGTCGAATCTGTAATAGTACAGCCGTTGTTATCGGTAATTGTGTATGAATGGAATACTCCTGGTGTTATCGAGTTGTTTGAGAAATAGTTTGACCCGTCGTCCCAAACTATTGAATATGGAGCAACACCACCACCGGGCGTTACATTTATTGTTCCGTACCGGTCGTTGCAGAAAGCTTCAATATTTTCGTGTGTACTAGTAAGTTCATCTGGTTCTGTAATGGTTATTGTTGCTTGAGCCGAGCAACCATCAGAATCAGTAACTCTGTATGTTCTTTGTCCTGCCATGACGGTTTCGGTGCGTTCTCCTGTATATGGTGCAATACCGTATTGTGCAGTAACGACAACTTCCGTAGAATTGCCATAGCAAAGGATTGGGTCGTATGCTACATTTATCTGTACTTCCCTGGCAATTGGATGTTGGGCAGAGGCGGTACATCCATATTCATTTGTTACTGTTACAGAGTAAGTTCCTGCTTCGGAGACAACAATTTCCTGGCTATTTTCGCCAGTAGACCACATGTACGAATTGCCTCCTCCTGCCATTATTGATACAGAACCGTTGCATAGTGAGTTTCTTCCGACAAAACTAACTGTTGGCAGTTCTCTGACAGTGAGGTAGAGGTTTGTAATGCTGTCGATACCGCTTGGCAGTAGTTCTGTATGTGTGTAATGTCCTGTGGTTGATTCGCTGAACCCGTTTTCGTTGTATGTTTCGCCTTCGCAAATCTGAACAATGATGTCGTTTACAATTGTTCGGATAATAACATGGTTTATTACTGTGCTGTCGCAACCAGCTGTACTCTGGTATAATTGAGTTATAGTTGTATCGTTTCTGGCGACAAATGTTTCACCTTGCACTGTTATTGTTTCCCCATAGTTTGCTTCGGTTGTTATTTCGGTTTCCCATACATGGCCTATTGATACATCGAAGTTTACAGCGGTTGAGAAGCTTGAGCATCCGTTGCCATTAGAAGTTACCTGCATGCTTATTGTGTAGTAGCCTTGTTGTGTAAATGTGTGTTCGGCCGATGCTCCTGTGGTGGTTGTTCCATCTCCGAAGTTCCAGTTGATATTGTCGTAGTCGTAGTCGACTTCTGATGTGAACGATATTTCCTGACCTTCGCAGAATGTTCCGTCGACGTTGGCTTCGGTGCTTCCAATGCCGTTGATGTACATTCGTTCGGCAAGGTTTGTCGCCATTGAACCTACTGAATATGCGTAAGAAACTACATTGCCTATTCCATAAACGTGAGCAATGAATCCGTTTCCACTACTCGTTATTGAGTGGGCGGAGTGGCTGATGGTTTTTCGTGCGAACGAGTAGTTTGTATTTCCAGATACAGTTTCCCAGCCCGAAACAGCACTTCCGTCAAGTCTGATTTGCGATGTGTTGGATGTTTCTGTGACAATGTTGACTATATGTAGATTAGGTGCATTGGTGGCAGAAACAGAAGGATAGAAAGTGTTGAATACTATATTGTTTATCTGTTGTTCTAGAGGAGCTACCCAAACCATAGATGGGTCGCCTAAACCGGAACTGCCCATAGATTCGCTTACCAGGTACATGTATACTGCGCTTGGATTTGATGTTTCTATGTAAGCGGACTTTTCTGAAGCAGTTATATAAAACTCGTATGTTTGTCCTGCGTTTATTGTTGCAAGCAAGGTGTTGTTTTTCTTTATGGTTGTATTGTTTGCTGATGCAGTAACCCTTACATAGTCTCTATTTCTTCCTGTAGATGCGCTTTGCAATGTGTTTGTGACTACGAATTTCTTGCCCCATGAAGTTACAGGGAATGCTTGTTCGTATATATGGTCGGCGTATTGTGCACTGGAAGGAACATCTGTCAGGTAGTCGCCACTGGTAACGGCTATTTTTTTGCAATTTCGTGCTACTACTCTGGTGCCCGATAAGTCTCCACTGCTTCCTGCTGACGTTGACCTCAAAAATATTGATTGCCCTCTGTTTAATGAAACATTAAATGTTGTGTTTGCATTATGTGTGGTTCCTGCGCTAACGTTTACCGAAGGAGTTATATCGACTATGGTATTGTCTTCCGTGGCTGTGATTGAAAATTCACTCGTATTTATTACAGGAGGATAGCATTGTATGATGTATTCGTTTCCAAGTGCGGTTGTTGGAAGTACAATTGATCCATCGAAACTTGCAGATGCAAAATTTGACGAGTATAAGGATATTGTATCGGTTGAAGTGATTAATAGTCCTTTGTTTACCGCTGAAGAAGTCGTTTCTGTAAGGTAGCATTGTGAGTGTTGTGCGGATGGAATTACGCATTTATATGTAGAATTAGCTGCTACATTGAATGTTGTTGTCCATGTTGAGTTCGGGTTTCTTACGGTTACGCTGCAGGCTCGTTTTGCAGATACCATAAGGCTCAGTTCAAAACCAGATTCGCCTGCTGTATGGTCGCTGTTTTGTAGAAAAACAGCAAAGAATTCCGTTCCTTGTGTTGTAACTGATTGCTGTTGCGAATAGGCTAGGCTTGATGCAAGCAACATTATTATGAATATCAAAAATCTTCTCATACGGACAAAACAAAAAATCGCTCAAAGTTAAGATTTTTTTTTTCTTTTTCCATAATAAAAAATGATTTATTTTTTGCACGAAAATGCGGGGGCTAACTATGTGCTGATATTGGCGTGTATTTTATACTTGACAAATATCTGTGCATTGTAGGGAACATTTACGATTTCAGCTTGCTTAATTAAGCAAGTATATTTGATTTCTTTTTCGTAATTCCCTGAAAATAAGCAAGCGTATTTTGCTTTAAAATGACATAAAATAAAACGAACAAGCATATTTGCTTGTTCGTTCTTGATGATTATCAGGTAGATAATCAAAAAAATCTTTTAATATTCGTCCTCGTTGAAGAAGAAATCATCCTTTGAAGGATAGTCGGGCCAGATGTCCTCTATGCTTTCGAAAATTTCTTCGTCGTCCTCAATTTCCTGAAGGTTTTCGATAACTTCCAGATTTGCACCCGAGCGGATTGCATAGTCGATAAGTTCGTCCTTTGTTGCAGGCCACGGTGCGTCCTCAAGTTTTGATGCTAATTCCAATGTCCAATACATATTCGTAATATTTTTTTTGTTTCCTTTATTTTTGGGAGTGCGAAATAATGAAATTTTTTGCAATTAGCAGTTTACATCCCAGAAAAAATCATCATTTTTATTAACAGCCATATATTTTCGTCCCAGAACGAATAGATAGTCGGATAATCTGTTGATATACAACATTATATTTTTGTCAACAAATCCGATTTTGCTTAGGCTGACTATGCGGCGTTCGGCACGGCGGCATATTGTGCGCGAAATGTTGCACCAGCTTGTAATCTCGCAACCTGTAGGCAATACAAAGCCTTTCTGAGGTGGAAGGTTTTCGCTGATTCTGTCAATTTCGTTTTCGATATTGTTAATATCTTTTTCGGAAATCTTGTTGATTTTAGTCGCAATTTGTTCGTATGCGGCTTCGTCGGGAGTTGCGAGGAAGGAACCGATGCTGAAAAGTTTGTTCTGTATTATATTTATGGTATCGTCGTCGGCTTTTTCGAGTCCGAAGTTGCGAATCATACCTATATTAGAATTCAGTTCGTCGATTGTTCCGTACGATTCAATTCTGATGTCGTCCTTCTCTATACGTGTTCCGCCAACCAGTGAGGTGGTGCCTTTGTCGCCTGTTTTTGTGTATATCTTCATAGTGGTATGTTTTTAATTGTTGTCGTTAAAGTGTTACAATTTGTAACGGTTTCGTTTTTATATTCAATTGTGTATTTTTATTTTGTAAGTTTCTGATACATCTTAAATAGTTCTGCTACAATTTCGCTATCCGTCATTTTTGATGAAAATCCGTATGCTTGCATTACAGCAAGGTCATTAATTTGGTGAGCGTGGCGCAATTCTTTTGGCATAAATGTTTTGTCGTATAAATCAGCCAATGTGCTATCGGGATATTTTTCTCTTGCTTCTAAAATGGCTTTTGCGGATTGCTCGATTTTTGCTTTTTGCGAATCTGTAGGTGTCGGCCATGGAAAGTTGTTGTAAACTATGTTTACAGAATAGCGGAAGTCGCTTTTTAAACGACCACAAACTACTCTCATCCATACATTATGTACAAAACTGGTAAGTATGCCAAAGTGATATAGGTTTGCGTTAGGTACGAAGGAGGTGGCGTCACTTGCTATTACAATTGGTTTGACAAATCCAATAGGAACATATTCCCTTCTTTCTGAAGAAACTCGAGGAATCAACAAGTATTCTGTTTCAGGTTGTTTTATCTCCATGAATTGAGCTGGGTAATTTGCATATTCTCTAGTGGCGGCCTTAACGCTGTCTAAACGGAATTTTCTTACTGCTTCAACACGCTCTGCAACTTTGGGCATTGAACGCAGAATGCCAGGAGAAACACCAAGAAGCCATAAACACCATCTTTTGTGTCCGTTGATAAAGTCGTCAGAACTAATAAAAGGACGGAAAAAACGTTCTGCTTCTGGTTCGTTTTTTAAAAATACTTCTTTTTCTTCCTCTGTGAAAATAAGGTTCCCTCCTTCTACTGGCTTTCCTCCACTGGACATTTGAGGGACAGAACATATTGGTTTATTCCTACTTTCTATCCAAAGATTATCTGCTTCAATAAGATACGGATTAATGTTTGATACTTTAATTATTTGTGAGTCGTTGGTGAATATGTACTTATTTTCATTTTCAGAATTAGTAGAAGAAAAACCGACAATAACACAATGTACCTGTGCTTTTGATTCAGATTCGCTATCCCACCTAAATGTCCTGTAAGCGAAGTCTATATGGATTCCGAATCTTTCGAACAACGGCTTCCATACAGCAGCAACCTGCTCACCTTGTGTTATGCTGTTTGTTGAAACAAATGCACATTTGGTGTGTTTGTCTTGGATGAGTTGTGATGCTTTGAAATACCAGTTGGCAACATAGTCAATTTTTCCAGCTGTTTTATATGGTTTCCCACAATTGTCAACATAAGTGTTAAGTGTGTCTTCCTTTTGCTCTTTGCTTTGAAGAGAATATCCCACAAATGGCGGATTCCCCATTATGAAGTCATAAACCACCTGCGAAGTTTGTTTCTTAGGAAGTTCTTTTTCTTCGATTTCTTTGGCGACAACATTCAATTCCTTGTAGCGTTTGCCGTATTCTGGTACATGTTCGTGGGCAACCATGCCGTTAAGATCATTGCCATCGTCAAGCTTGTAGATGTTAAGTTTGTCGGCATATAGGAAGCCTGTTTGTTCTTCCTTGTCAAGAGTTGACCAGTCAAGCTTCAGTGCGTTGCCTTCCACTATGTTGGCATGATTTTTCAACGGCAGGAAATCCAAGTTCATCCCAAGGATTTTTTCCGTTTCCTCCATCATCTGGCATTCTGCAATCCATAGTGCTGTCATGGCCACCGTAACTGCGAAATCGTTTATCTCTATTCCATAGAACTGACTGATACTGACCTTAATAAACTCGTCATTGAAACCTAAAACTTTTTCGCCTTTGTTAAGAATTGAAATGACTTTGTTTTCGAGGCGACGGAGCGAGATGTAAGTTTCGGTAAGAAAATTTCCGCTACCACACGCAGGATCTAGGAATTTAAGACTGCCAAGTTTTTTCTGGAACGCAAAAAGTTTGTCGTTACGAGCTTTTGTGGCTGTAGTTTTGCATATCGCATCAAATTCCGCATCAAGGTCGTCCATAAAAAGCGGATCGATAAGCTTGTGTATGTTGGCGATGCTTGTGTAGTGCATTCCACCTTTTCTGCGTGTATCAGGATTGAGTGTGCTTTCGAATACAGAACCGAAAATAGTAGGGCTGATTTCGCTCCAGTCGAAAGTTGCACAATGGTTTACAATGACATCAACAATCTCCTGCGTGAAATTTGGTATTTCAATCTGTTCGTCTCTGAATAGTCCTCCGTTTACGTATGGGAATGGCTTTAGTGCCGTGTCGTACTTATCACGGTTTTCCAACTTTGTGTCCAGACCTTTGAATAAGTCTATGATTGCTTTGCGTAAATTAGGAAGATTGAACGACTTTATGTAATCCTCAAAGCTTGTTCTTGTTTCGAAAAGTCCCGCGTCCTCTGCATACAAGCAAAATACAATCCTTACACACAATATGTTAAGCGAACGCAAGCTGTCTTCGTTAGGATTGATGTATTCCTTGTAAAGTGCATCGTAAAGTTTTCCGACAAGTTCGCCGGCTTTCATGCTGACTTCCTCTTCACGGCGTATGCGTTCGTTACCTTCGTCAACAAGGAATTGCAGGCGATAGTATTCCTTTTCTAGGTTTTCCAGTAGAATTATTTGTGGTTCGCCTTTAGGCTGCTCCATATCATATACCCAGAATTCACGGAAGTTGCAAGTGACAATCCAGCGTGGACGTTGAGAGTAGGGTAGTTCGGCGGCATAGCGTTTCGCCTGTTGGAACGGTGTTAAAGAACGACCATCCGACTGCTTGATTGGCGCACCCAAATCCTTTTCGATTGACTTCTGTTCAATCATCACATGGGTACTCGGAATATAGCCGTCAATAAAAGCGGTGTGGTCGAGTTTTACTTGGTCTTCGAAACTAATGAAATTGATAAAATTTTGTACACCGAAAACATTGCACAGCAAATCAAGCCAGAATTTCTGGCTTTCGCCCTTTTCATAGCCTTTATCTTTCCACTCTTGTGCAAATTTCTTCGCAGCCTTTGCCTGATAGTCGCTTGTCGTCATATATATTAAAATTAAGTACAAAAAAATGGAAACCCGTTTCGGATTCCCATTTTTTATGTAAGATACCGATTACTTGTACTCCCTTACGGTGCCGGTTCCATTGAGAACTTCGTTTCCGCAGATTGCAAGAGCAAGCATTTCGTTTTCGCCCTTGTAAATCTTTACGTTAGGAGTAATCCAGCTAATCTGGTCGGTAATCTGCTGCATCCATGGCTTGCTGTATGCAATACCACCGGTGAGGATGATAGCGTCAACCTTGCCACGAACAACTGCTGCAAGACGGCTGATTTCCAAAGCTACCTGATAGCAGAATGCATCAACAAGGAGTTTGCTCTTCGGGTCGCCGTTGAGAGCGTCAACTTCTACTTTGTAAGCATCGTTTGTGCCCAAGTAAGCAACGAAACCGCCTTCGGCAGTTACCATCTTCTTAACCTTTGCCATGTCGTACTTTCCGCTGAAGCAGACTTCGATGAGCTTGCTGGCATTGATGGAGCCTGAGCGGGTAGGCGAGAATGGTCCGAGACCGCAGAGTGCGCGGTTAACTTCGACGCAACGTCCGTGCTGGTGAACACCAACCGAAACGCCACCGCCCATGTGAGCG
>JBGUHW010000159.1:0-8304 GCA_045112395.1 Bacteroidales bacterium | reverse complement strand
CAATATATTACTTTACTTCTTCTTCCTCAGGTTTTGCAGCAGGAATAACTTCACCAGTAATCCGAACTATTGATGTCGGCTGGAATTCGTTGGTAGTAACTGTTATCTGCTTAGAAAACTTACCTGGTCTATTTTTCGGATTATACGAAGCCTTAACATAACCTTTTGCTCCTGGCTGAACTGGTTCCTTTGTATAATCGGTTGCTGTACATCCGCATGATGCTTTAACATTTGTGAGGAACAATGGCTTGTCACCTGTATTTGTAAATTCGAATATTGCAGTCTGAACACCATCTGCCTCATTGAAAGTACCAAAATCATGAACCGTTTTTGCCCATGATATAGCAGGTCCCTCCTGCTGTGCCATCATAATTCCTGAAAACACAATTGCCAATGTCAATAAAACTAATCTTCTCATAACCTTTAATTTTTAATGGTTGCAAATCTAATATTAAAATTTGAAATAAACATGATATCGTCTATTACAAATAGCAGTCCAAAAAAACAGAAAAAAACAATTCATAGAATTAAAAAAATGTTAAACCTTATAAATCCATGAAATTTATCCTTGCCTGTGGAATTACCGAAAGCGGTGAGATTTTCCCTTTTTGATACATATAATAGCCTACTAATGCAATCATTGCGGCATTGTCGGTTGTGTAGCTAATCTTGGGAATATACACCTGCCATCTTTTCTTTTCAGCAGCCAGCAACATTCTATTGCGCAAGCCAGAATTTGCAGAAACACCACCAGAAATTGCCACCCTGCGTATACCTGTTTGCTTTACGGCCTTCTCCAACTTATTGAACAAAATGTCGATTATCGTCTTCTGAAGAGAAGCTGCCAAGTCGTTTACATTGTCAGCAATGAAATTTGGATTCTTAGCCACCTCATCGCGTACCGTGTATAGGAAAGATGTTTTCAGTCCGCTGAAACTATAATCGAATCCGGGAATAGAGGGCTTTGCAAACTTGAACCTGTTTTCGTCTCCAAGTTTTGACAATTTGTCAATCACAGGTCCACCTGGATAAGGCAAGCCCATGACTTTCGCACACTTGTCGAAAGCCTCTCCTGCCGCATCATCTATTGTCTTGCCAATGATTTCAAAATCGAGGTAATCACGAACAAGCACAATCTGCGAGTGTCCGCCCGAAACCAACAAGCAAAGGAATGGAAATTCAGGAACACATTCGTCCTCGTCCTTTTCGCGCAAAAAATGCGCTAGAATATGTCCGTGCAAATGGTTGACACCAACCAATGGAATATCCTGCGACACAGAAAGCCCTTTTGCAAAAGAAGCTCCTACGAGCAACGAACCTAGCAAACCAGGACCTTTTGTGAACGCAATAGCGTCAATTTCGCTCATTGCAACCTCGGCACGCGCCAAAGCCTCCTTTACTACCAAAACTATATTCTGCTGATGCGCACGACTAGCCAATTCGGGCACTACCCCACCATATTTCTGATGAATTGCCTGAGTATTAATCACATTCGAAAGCAACCTTCCATCGCATACAACAGCAGAAGATGTATCATCGCACGAAGATTCTATACCTAAAATTTTCACTGCACTTTTTTTTGCAAATTTACAATTCTTTAAATTAGGCTGTCAATAATTTTTAAGATATTTGCAGTTTATTCATTATACTGCCTAAATTTTGTTCAGATATAAGGTCAGACGGTTTTTTATTATCTTGTTCTTGTTGACAATCAAGGACTTGATTATACTTATTACCATTTTATACTCTCCTTATCTGCAAAGTTTCATAGCAAGGAATTGCATAGACTTTTTTGCAAAAAAATACAATATTGAACTTAGTGTAGGTGATGTTTACATAAAAATACCAAACCAGATAGTGCTTTCCGATATAGAAATGAAGGATTCGTGCGGAAACATGCTCCTATCGGCAGACAACTTTGATGCGACAATTGAAAAGATTTCGTTCAGGAACAATTTCCTTCTCCTCTCCGAAACAAATCTCAACAATCCGCTTATAAATGTCATTGTTGATGAAAACGGAACAGCAAACTACAGTTACATACTTGACAAATTTGCTACAGAAGACACAACTTCATTTGACTTCAATGTCATCTGCAAGAAACTTTCGATTACAAACGGACACCTGAAATACCTTGACAAAAGGTACGACAATTCCGCATCATCATTTAAGCCGTCGGATATTGAAATAAAAGATTTTAATGCTGGAATAAGTCGTTTTAGATACATAAACGACACTATAAACGTCAATATCGACAACTTCTCGATGAACGAAAAATCGGGAATAGCAGTAAATAATATTTCTGGAAAAATAAAATACTACGACAAAGGAATAAGCATAAAAGACTTGGATTTCAGAACCAACTATTCGGAACTTATATGCTCGGAAGTTGCACTAAGCGGCAAGGATAGCCTCTACCTAAGCGACCCAATGGAAAAGGTTGATAAATTCACCGTAAACATCGACACATTAATATTATGTGTTGCCGACATAGCTCCATTTTTGCCTCAATATCAAAATTTCTCCGACAGCATACATGTAAAAGGCAACTTCGCTGGACGGCTCGATGACTTCAAGTTCAAGAATTTCGGAATATCAATGTACAGCGGCACAAGACTACATGCCAACCTATCGGTAAACGGTCTTCCTGATGTAGAGCAGACCATTGTATTCGGAAGCATATCGAACATGCAGACAAACAAGGACGACATAAACAGAATATTAAAACTCGTATCGCCAGAGAATCCGATACAAATTCCTTCGGAACTGGACAACCTAAACAGAATTGCCTTCAATGGAAACCTTTCGGGTATGCTAAACGACATGATGGCATTCGGACAATTTACCACCAACATCGGAACTATAAACACCGATATAGCCCTAATGCCCGACTGGAAAAACAAAACGCTAGAATATGACGGAAGCATTTCGGCAAAAGAATTCAACCTGCACGACATAATACCAGGAAACAACGGTCTCGGACTGCTATCGCTAAACCTGAACATAAGCGGAAACATTGACTCACTATCGCATACACAAAACAACCTCAACGGCAAAATACAACGTTTCGACTTCAACGGATACGCATATTCCAACATAAATGTCAGAGGCCGACTATCAAATACGACATTCAACGGCAACATAAACATCAACGATCCGAACATTACGGCAGAAATCATAGGAAACTATAATTTCGGAGGGAAAAACAACAAGATTGAATTATCAACAGACTTGTATGCCAACCTAAAGGAACTCAACCTTGTGCAAGAAAACGTAAGCAATTCGGAACTCAAGCTAGTCCTTGGTGCTCAACTTGACGGTGACCTAGCAAACCGCCCGATTGGAAACATATCACTTAGCAATGCAGAGTTCAACATTGACGATAAACACATTACCGTAAACCGGTTGTCGGCCATTTCAAAAATCAACGATGATAAAAAGTACAGCATCAACATCGATTCCGACATCTTAGAATTTGACATGTATGGCGATTTCAATATCAGCGAAGTAGCAGGTGACATATACCACATGGTTGCCCAATCGCTTCCATCGGTATTCGGCAAATATGTAAAAACAAAAGCCAACGAAAACTACTTCACTTACCATTTCAGGATCAAGCACATAAACGACATCATCAAATTCTACGACAAGGAACTCATATTCCACGGTGACATATACAGTAGCAACGGATATGTTTTTGGCAACACACAAACACTATACGGCAAGATAATGCTACCTAGGATAAGCAGAGGAGACTACTACATTGGCGAAAGCGAAATAGAAATGTACAGCATGAACGGAATTGCCAGTGTATACATGAACTCGTCATCCATAGGAAACAACAATTTGTCGCTTGATAAAATAAGCCTTGCCATGTCGGCCGAAAACGACAGTCTAGGGCTAAACATGAACTGGAAAAACAGTGAAAGTAGCGATAATAGCGGATTTTTCTCTCTCGGCACCAAATTCATTCCTCACGGAAACGACTCTCTACCACGCATCGAAGCTCACATATCGCCATCCCAATTCATATTCGGAGATAGAATATGGGAACTCGGAGAAACCCAAATCAACTACGACAACAGCGAAGTTGAAATTGAAAATCTAAAGTTAGCAAACGCAAACCAAATTCTAAACGTCAAGGGATACATCTCAAAAAATCCGGACAAAATACTATCATTCATAATCGACAATGTAGATGTAAGCAACATAAACCCGATAACACAGCCTGCTGGTTACGAATTCGGAGGCATACTATCGGGAAGTGGTCGCATATCAAACATTTACGATATTCCTGTATTCACCACTAATGTCAACATAACCGATCTTACCATCAACCAGGAACAACTCGGAAAATTGAGCCTATCGTCGAAATGGGACAATATGAGCAAAGCGTTCGTAATGAGTGGAACAAACAAGTACATCGAAATGAAAGGCACCTACCTTACAAAACTCGATAGCCTCGATGCCAGCATATTACTTAAAAACCTTAAACTTGATATTTTCGACAAGTACCTTAACGCATACGAAATAAGCGGACTAACTGGAGATGCCAACGGAACAGTTATGCTTACAGGCAGTATAAAAAAGCCGACAATAAACGGTGTTATAAACCTTAAGCAAACAGAATTCACATACGACTACCTGAAACTAAAGGCAATTACCGAGGACAAGGTTTACATAGGTAACGACAGATTTTACTTCGACGACTTCAAGGTTCGCGACGAAAATGGAAACATCGGCACAATAAATGGCGGCATATACCATGATAACTTCAAGAACTTCAGATTCGAACTCCTGGCAAGCCTTGAAGACTTCAAGGTTATGAATACAAAACTGTCGGACAACAACTTATTCTACGGAACAGTATATGCATCAGGCGGACTCACAGTAGAAGGAACTCCTAACAATTTCTCGATATACGCAGGTGCCACGACAGGACCCGACACTAAGTTTGTGCTTCCAATGGAAGAGAACTACCACGCGCAAAACACAAGCTACATAACATTCATATCTGCGGAAGAACGCAACAGCGACATCAGTAGCAGGAAATTCTCAACAACCGACTACTCCATAAAACTAGACATTGATGTAAAACCCGAAGCCGAAGTACAGATAGTATTCGATCCAAGGACTGGCGACCGCATAAAGGCCAATGGAGAAGGTATGCTAAAAATAGAATACACATCCGACGACAAACTATATATGTATGGTGAAATCGAGATTGTAAAAGGCAACTACCTATTTACACTCGAAAACATCATAAACAAACGCTTCACAATTCCATCGGGAGGTACTATAACCTGGGACGGAGATCCATACGAAGGAAAACTGAACCTTGATGCAGTATACACGACAACAGTATCGCTAAAGGAACTAATGCGCGAAGAATACGACTCCACCGATACCAACAATAAGAAAGCAACAGTAGAATGCCACATGCACCTTATCGGAAACCTTATGTCGCCCGAGATTCAGTTTAGCATCAACATTCCTAACGGAAGCGACAAGGTAAAGACAAAACT
Organism: Bacteroidales bacterium; assembly: GCA_045112395.1. GTDB lineage: Bacteria > Bacteroidota > Bacteroidia > Bacteroidales > ML635J-15 > Bact-19. The sequence continues at coordinate 2,779 of JBGUHW010000159.1, read as the reverse complement.
GGCAAGCCTTACTCAGGACGAAATAAACAAGCAATTGCTTTATGTACTGGTAATTAATCAGTTCTACGACCCCAATGCTGAAATGCTGAACCAGACAGGTACAACAACCAACGCAGTTGGTGTAACTACCACTCAGATGCTTTCGAACCAATTGAGCAACTGGCTGTCGAAAATTGTGAAAGATGTTGATGTCGGTTTCAAATACAGGCCTAGCACCGAATTTACCGGACAAGAAATCGAAGTGGCTCTTAGCACACAGATATTCAACGACCGACTGCTAATAAACGGAAATCTCGGAATTAGCGACAAGAAGTTCAACAACGAAAATATTGTCGGCGATGTTGAAGTACAATGGAAACTGAACAAAAAGGGTTCGCTGCGTATAAAAGGTTTCTCGCGCAAGAATACCGACATAGAGGCTGAATACGGTCCATACACTACAGGTGCCGGCATATTCTACACCGAAGAGTTCGACACTTTCGGCGAACTTATGCGCAAGATATGGAACGGCATATCTTTCAAGCAGGCAAGAGAAAAGCACAAGGCAAAAAAAGCACAGAAAAATGCAACGGTAAAGAAAAAATAAGGACGACACCAATTTAATGGCTGACGCCCGTTTTCTTGTTTCTAGTTGTTTAAACGCAAAATATTGCGTCTGTACTGTTTGAAATTGTTATTCCAACGTCTCCTCTATCTGGTAGTCGTTCCTGATTGTTGAATTCCTTGAAATCATCTCACCGACAAAGCCAGAAAGGAACATCTGCGTACCAAGAATCATCATTACCAATGCGAGGTAGAAATATGCAGTATCGGTAACAAGCGGAGCAGGCACATGCTTGCACAAGGCGGCAATCTTAATTCCACCAACCACGCATATCGCAATGAAACCTATTATGAACATCACACTGCCCCACAATCCGAAGAAGTGCATTGGACGCTTGCCGAATCGCGACAGAAAATACAGAGAGAACAAATCGAGATAGCCGTGCACAAACCTGTCCAAGCCAAACTTGGATGTTCCGTACTGCCTCTTGCGATGCTCTACGACCTTCTCGCCTATCTTCGAGAAGCCTGCATTTTTTGCTAGATATGGAATATAGCGGTGCATTTCGCCATAAACCTCAATATTTTTCACCACCTTGCTACGATATGCCTTCAAACCACAATTCATGTCGTGCAGTTTAAGTCCTGTTACTCGGCGAGCAGTTGCGTTATACAATTTTGATGGGATATTCTTTGTAAAAGTATTGTCGTAGCGTTTTTTCTTCCAGCCAGAAACAAGGTCGTAGCCATCCTCCTTAATCATGCGGTACAATTCGGGAACCTCATCGGGACTATCCTGCATATCAGCATCCATAGTGATTACTACATCGCCACGGCTTGCCTGAAAACCTACTTGCAAGGCTGCAGACTTGCCATAGTTCCTGCGGAACGAAATGCCCCTTACCTGCTCGTGCTTTTTCTTCAAATCGCAAACAACATTCCACGATTTGTCTGTACTACCATCATTTACAAATAGAATCTCAAACGAAAACGAATGCTCGTTCATCACGCGCACAATCCATTCGCACAATTCGGGCAAGGATTCCTCCTCGTTATACAACGGAACTACAACAGAAATATCCATAGTTACAATTTTTTGCAAATGTAAAACAAAAAAACGGGCGGAAAAAATTCCACCCGCAAAGTTTTTTCAAAATTACATCAATATTGCATCAGAACAAAACTGTAACAGTACCCTTATAGGTATCTTCGTCGCTATGCAACTTTATAATATACAAGTAAACGCCAGAAGGTACGAAATGACCTCTATAGCTTCCGTCCCAGCGCTTGCCATTGCCTCGTTCATGATACAAAAGCTGTCCCCAACGGTTGAACACATAGATATGCGCATCGGGGAACAATTCTATGTTCTCGATTATCCATTCATCGTTAACACCATCACCATTAGGTGTGAAAACATTAGGTATGCGTATGCAGTCGTTATAGCTTTCTGAGACAACCACATCGTCTATCGTTTTCGAACAACCACTAGCATCAGTAACTACAATATTATAAACACCAGAACGCAAACCAGTGAATATTGATGAATCGGACGTGTAATCGTCAAGGGTGTATGTATACGGAGCAGATCCACCCGCAACAACAAGCTCGACATAACCATCGTTAAGGTCCTTACAAGATGGCGCATGCTCCATAGCTACAACACCGAGCCTTTCTGGCTGAGCTACGGCAACCGAAGTTGATTCTGTACAACCGTTAGCATCCTTTACATCTATCCTATATACACCAGGACGAAGATGATCGTAAACTGTTCGCCCATGTGTTACCGAACTTCCGTTAACGAAACCATAATCATAGGGTTCCACACCACCTTCGGCTCGTATTTCTATACGACCATTCTTGCTTCCGTAACAATCCACATCCGTTACTTCTGCATTAATTACGACAGGTGCTGGCGAATTTACAGTAAAGTTACCCTGCAACACGCAACCATTCGCATCTGTAACGACAACATTGTAAACTCCTCTCCTAATTCCAAACAGATTAGGTTCAGAACTTCCGTTTGACCATAAATACTGGTAAGGTTCATGGCCTCCACTAACATTCAATGTTATAGAACCGTCATTTGTATTATGACATTTAGCATCACTAATCTGCGAATACATAATCAGTTCTGTCGGAGAATTAACCTGATAGCTTGCAACTCCTTCGCATCCCCAAGCATCTGTCAGCGTAACTACATACAGACCAGCATCTACTCCATAAATTGCAGGTC
>JBGUHW010000158.1:0-18674 GCA_045112395.1 Bacteroidales bacterium | reverse complement strand
CAGGATGGTTTCTTCACAAAGTTCTGGAAACTAGGAATGGGCAAGTCGAGTACAAGCGCAAAGGACGGAAAAATAAGTCACAAGGATACATTTGTTATAAATGATGCCGAAAAACGATTCTCGCTTGCAACATGCTGCAACCCGATTCCCGGCGACGAAGTTGTCGGCTACATCACTCCTACCAACATGGTAATTGTACACAAGAAGGACTGTCCGGAGCTGAAAGGACTAGCAGCCACACACGGAGAAAAGATTGTGACAATAGAATGGGAAAGCTATAAGGGACAATCGTACGAAGTACAAATCAACATCGAGGGAATCGACCATTTAGGACTGGTTTACAATATCACCAAGCTAATATCGCAGGAAGCCAACGTAAACTCCAACATGTTGCATTTCGAAACAAACGGCGAAATATTCACTGGAAAAATCAACCTTTTCGTGCAAAACAAGTACAATCTTGACAATTTAATACGTAGAATGCTCGAAATTGATGGTGTTATAAAAGTATCAAGACGCGAATAAGATGGAAAAGGCACAAGTAAAATCAATATTAAGTCTCCTTGATGATCCTGATGAAAGGATTTTTGAGGGCATAAAAAACATCATTGTCGAGAATTTCGGTGATTTCTCAGGAGAACTAACGCGAAAGGTTTATTCGAAAGAATGTGGCGAAATTGAAAAATATAGGATTGCCGAAGTCGCTCAACTCTCCATATCAAGGATTTTCTTAAACGAATTCAGGAACTATACTGCAAAATTGTCGCCAGAACCATCGCTACTCGCAGGTAGTGTAATGATTGAAAAAATCACAGACAATACTTTCGACGACTACGAGTTTTCGCACTATATGCGCGAACTGTCGCGAAAAGTTTGGATTCGACTTGGCGACAACACTGGACTTGAAACTCTTAGTATCATAAGAGATATATTTGAAAATGAAAACATTATCGCTGACGAAAAAGGTAGTTCGATGCTCAATGGCATTTTCTCAAGGGAAATGAAAAATATGCAGAAGTCGCTGATACACCTTTTGTTCCTTATAGTATGTCAGGAAAACGGCATAAATGTGCGCCCGGTTCTCATTCCCGACAAGCGCGGGTATAAAATAGAAACTGGCTATGTCAACTTGCAACTGGCAAAGGATTCTAATATTCCATCGAAGTACGGCGCAATTTTCGCCATCGACGACAAGTTACAGGTAAAACGCGATGCAAGGATACTTCTGGGCAAGCCTCTGCCCTACTACAACTACCTAAGGCAGTGGCAAACCGACAGATGCGCGGAAATGCAGGTCGAACCAAACAGATACCCCGGATATTATTCGGTAATAATGGAAAAGATAAACGAAGTACTGGTCAAGAACATAAAATATTAAAGTATGAACATAATTATTGCAGGGTCGGGAAATGTAGGCAGATATTTGGCGAAAAAGCTCGTCAAGGAAGGACACGACATAGTTGTAATCGACACCAACAAGGAAATTCTCAAGGAAGTGGAATCATCCTACGACCTTATTTCGCTATATGGCTCATGCACATCGTTTTCGGTGCTGAAGGAAGCTGGCGTTGCAAACTGCGACCTCTTCATTGCTGTTACTAATTCGGAAGACTCAAATGTTCTTGCCTGCGTATTCGCCAAAAAGTTCGGTGCAAAGAAAACCGTAGCCCGAATCGACAACATGGAATACCTTTCGCCTGTAAATAAATTGTCGTTCATAAACCTAGGAATCGATAGGCTCATATATCCAGAATACATTGCTGCACAGGAAGTTGTTGGCGTAATCAAGCAAACCGGCACAACAGAAATATTTGAATTTTCGGGAGGAAAACTTACCATGTTTGTAATAAAGGTAGACGAAAATTCACCACTCAGAAACTTGATGCTGAAAAACTTTGCAACACTTACCGACCTCCGCGACTTCCGTATTGCCGCCATCACACGCGAATTTGAAACGATTATCCCGAACGGCGAAACCATTATCCAGACAAACGACTACATCTACATAATAACACTGCCGGAAATTATGCAGGACTTGCTTTCGGCAATAGGCATTTCGAAGCTCGAACTGCACAACATTATGATACTCGGAGGCAGCCGCATTGGAATCCGCACATCAAAGTTCCTTGAATCGCAGCTCAACATTAAACTTTTCGAAATTGACCCCGAAAAGAGTAAAAAGTTAGTCGACATGCTTCCCAACACAATGGTTATCAATAGTGATGGACGCAATATTGACAACCTGCTCGATGAAGGACTTGAAAATACGGATGTATTCACGGCAGTTACTGGTGATGACGAGACCAACATACTTACCTGCCTGATGGCCAAGCGCTACGGTGTGAAAAAGGTAATTGCCGAAATCGAAAACATGGACTACATAGATGTTGCCTCTCGAATGGGAATCGACACCATAATAAACAAGAAGTTAAGCACAGCAAGCATGATTTACGCCTTGACAATGAAGGCTGAAGTTGCAATGATAAAGTGCCTGACTGGAACCAAGGCTGAAGTTCTTGAATTTGTAGTGTCGAAGGATGCCGTTGTGACAAAGAACCAGCTGAAAGACATAAAGTTCCCGCAAGGAATAATCATCGGCGGCATAGTACGTGGCAACAAGAGTTTCATCGCCATGGGCGATACGCAAATCCGTCAGGGTGACAATGTCGTGCTGTTTGCCCTACCAGATGCTATCGGCAAGATTTCAAAGTATTTCTAGAATTGTTACTTTACGCTCTTAATAATCCTTTCAACCTGAGACTTTAAGTTCTCAAGCAATTCCGTTGATTTTGCCTCGCACAAAAAGCGCAGATATGGCTCTGTATTCGATGGACGAATGTTGAGCCACCAATCCTTGTACTCAATACGATAGCCATCGAAATCGTATAAAGCATCTGGTCGTCCCTGAACAAGGAAATGCCCCACAACCTTTTCCATAGCCTTCTGCTTCTCGTTAACCTCATAATTGATTTCACCAGAATTTTCGTAGTGGCTAATATTTGAAATCAACTGCGAAACCGATATTCCCTGCTTCTTCATCTTCGCTACAATACGCAGAATCAACAGACTGGCAAGAATACCAGAATCGGAATAATAGAAATCACGGAAATAATAATGACCAGCCAACTCGCCACCGAAAATGCCATCAACTTCACGAAGCTTCTTCGCTGCGTAAGCACGACCAACACGCCACATTACCATTTCACTACCAAACTTAGCAACATACTCTCCTACTGCCTTCGATGTGCGAATATCCTGATAAACCTTGCCTTTCAAACCTTTCTCCTCGAGGAAGTAATGGCAAAGCACGGCAATCATAAGGTCGGGAGAAACAAATTCGCCTTTCTCATCGAGAAACATCACACGATCGGCATCTCCATCATAAATTACACCGATATCAGACTTATGCCCAAGCACATGCTCACGTAGCATTTCACGGTTTTCGGGCATAAGCGGATTTCCCTCGTGATTGGGGAATGTTCCATCAAGCTCATCACAAATGTATAAAGCATTGTCGCCCAACAACTTCTTAATAAACAAGGCCGACATTCCATTGCTACAATCAACGCTTACCTTCAAATTTGAAATGTCGGGAACATACCGACGCATAAAATCCATGTACTTGTCGGACACATCATAGTCGACAACATGCCCCTTATTCTCAACAGGCGTAACCGTACCATTAAGCACAAGTTCTTCCACCTTGTTAAGTCCGTCATCATAGCCTACTGGCGTTGCATTTGGACCAGAAACCTTCAAACCATTGTGCGATGCAGGATTGTGTGAAGCTGTAATCATTACCGATGCATCGAAACCGAATTTTGCTGTGCTCCAATATACTAGCGGAGTTGTGCAAATTCCAACATTATACACATCAACACCAGCATCGGTAAGACCTTTCGACAAACTGTCAAATATTTCTGGAGACGAAACTCGTACATCCCTACCGACAAGTATTTTATCACATTTCATTATCTGTGGAAGGAAAAATCCAATCCTATAAACATCTTCCTTTGTAAAGTCAACACCATAAACACCTCTGATGTCGTATGCCTTGAATACTTTCATCTTTATATACTTGTTAAAAATAGTGTCGCAAAATTAGCAAAATTATTTAACCGCAATTTATTCTCCAATCTTACGAAGCACATACACTTCCTTGGTTTTGCTATCGAACTTGAACCTGTCATCGATTCGCATACCGACAACCCAAGATATTTTTCCATCAGACTCAAGAACTTGCACTTTGGATTTCTGCGACTGTGACAGTTTTTCATCCTTGAAGAAATCGCTAAGTTTCCGCGAACCTTTCATTCCCAACGGAATAAACTTGTCGCCAAAGCGCCAATTGCGAAGAGTAAGCGGAAATTTTAGTTTCTTTACATCCAGATATGCGATTTTGGGATTTCGCTCACAGGTGAAATCGTCGTCGCAATATGCCATTGAAATATTGAATCCATATTTCTTCAAGTCACCGATTACATTTATAGTTGCCTCAAAATCAGCATTCTGAGATTCTATTTTGTAAACCTCGATAAAATCTCGGTTGCGAACCACCTCCATGTCAGCGAGCATACATTTGCGACCAGTCTGCGCATCGAGCAAACATATTGATTCGCTTGCCAGCGGTTTGGGTACGCCCTCTCCTACAAGCATTTCGAAAAAAACTGTTGATGGCGCTGCTGTCTGCAATACCTTTGCAACATCAATCTTCATGACATTCCCCTCGTACGACAATGCATTTTCCTTTGCCATTCGCACATAGTCGTTCATAATTCGCTCGGTATCTGCAAAATACGAAACAGACCGCAAAATATTTTCCTTGGCGGCCGCATTTATTTCCTGAAGCAACGGCAACACCAGATGACGAACCTTGTTGCGTGCATACTTGGTTGTTGCATTGGTTGAATCGTCATGATATGGAATTTTATCATCGTCAGAAATCTGCGCAATGTCGGCACGCGAAACCTCGATAAACGGACGGAACAATTTTCCAAGCAAAGGTTTCATGCCCGACACGCCTCGGATACCTGTCCCACGAACAATGTTCAGTATTGCAGTTTCAGCCTGGTCATCCGAATTGTGAGCAAGTGCAATGTACTGGCAGTTTTCCTTTTCGGCAAGTTCGTAGAACCAATCGTAGCGCAACTTCCGCGCCGCCATCTGTATCGACAGACCTGTTTCATCGGCATATTTGTGAGTATCAAAAACATTCACAAAACATGGCACAAACAACTTTTCGCACATCTGGCGCACAAACTGCTCGTCACCATCCGACTCCTCGCCTCTCAACTTGAAATTGCAATGAGCAACAACACATTCGTAATTCATTTCATTCAGCAAATGAAGCATGACAATCGAGTCGATGCCACCACTGACAGCACACAAAAGCCGTGTTCCCTTAGGAACGCCATAGCTTGAAATAATATCCTTAACCTTTGTTTTCAACATATTCTGTAAACGGGAAATCCCCGTATTCCTTTAAAAGTTTCAAATAATCTGTTCGTTTAATTTCTTCTCCGCCAAGACTTTCAAGCAAAGTTGTCTTCTGCTGGCAATCAATAAGAACCACGCCATTTTTGAGGCAAAATTCAACAAGTCCGCAGAAAGCCACCTTGCCGGCATCGGTAACCTCGTGAAACATCGACTCTCCAATGAAAATCTTTCCGATAAGGTTTCCATAAAGTCCGCCAACAAGTTTGTCGCCCTGATATGCCTCGAAGGAATATCCGTAGCCCAACTCGTGAAGCTTTGTGTAAGCCGAAATTATGCCTTCGGTAATCCATGTGCCATCCTGATCATCACGGACAACAGTAGAACAACGCCGTATAACAGCCTCAAAGTTTGCATTTACCTTTACAGTAAAATTTCGGCAGCTTCGTCTCAACGACTTCGAAATGTGCGCCTTCTCGGGGAAAACGACAAAACGAGGGTCAAGCGAAAACCACAGCAGTTCCTCGTCTTCGCAAGGCCACGGGAATATCCCCGAACACAATGCAAGCAATACCCGATCGGGCGAAAAGTCGCCACCTACAGCAACCAAACCCTCTTCATCTGCCCCATTGGGGTCTGGAAACCAAAGAAAATCATCCGGTAAACGATACACTGCCATAGACGACAAAGGTAATACAATGATTTGAAAATTTGATGATTTGATTATTTGATTATTTGATGATTCGAATTGTAGCGGCGCAATGTTTTGCATCAATGTTCAAAAATTCATTTGTCACGACAGCAACACCATGTCATTCAGCATTTTATCCACACGACAATGTTTTTTTTCAAAAAAATTATCATCAAACAAAATAAACGATAAAAATATGCGTTATCCATTCAAACAAACAAATAAAAGGATTTGCCTATGACAGATGTCTATTCGTATTTTTACACAATCAATACCAATGAAAACGGCATAACGGACGAATATCTGCTCAACATGAGTGAAATGGCAGAAATGGACAAACAGTTGGATTTTCTTCCAAAAATAAGTCCGAGCCGTAGCCTGGTAAAGAAAATTTTGGAACTTGCGTAACAGCGAATGATGGAAAAAAGTTCCAATGGTAAAGATGGCGAGTTGTCGCCATTTTTCTTATTTTTGCAAAAAAATTTTTGATTATGATTCAAATGGTTGACTTAAAATCGCAATACCTAAAAATAAAGGATGAAATAGACAACGGTATTGCAAGAGTGATAAATAACACCGAATTCATTAACGGGCAGGACGTCAAGGACTTCCGCAACGAACTGGCATCGTATCTCAATGTTGGAAATGTCATTACCTGCGGCAACGGCACCGATGCTCTGCAAATTGCCCTCATGGCACTTGGACTGAAACCTGGTGATGAAGTTATTTCCGCCGATTTCACTTTCATTGCCACCGTGGAGACAATAGCCCTGCTCCAACTTACACCAGTAATGGTTGATGTTGACCCCGAGACATATCTCATCAATCCCGATGAAATTGAGAAGGCAATCACACCTCGCACCAAAGCTATAATCCCTGTTCACCTATTCGGTCAGTGCGCCGATATGGAACGCATTATGGACATTGCAAAACGCCATAACCTCTATGTCATCGAAGATACCGCACAAGCAATAGGCAGCGATTACCATTTTTCTGATGGCACAGTGAAAAAAGCAGGAACAATCGGACATATCGGCTGCACATCGTTCTTCCCATCGAAGAACCTTGGTTGCTACGGCGATGGTGGTGCGATATTCACCAACGATGCCGAACTAGCCGAGAAAATCGGTTCTATCGTAAACCACGGCATGAAAGTAAGGTATCACCACGACAGAATAGGCGTAAATTCGCGCTTGGATACCATTCAGGCAGTCGTACTCAGAGCAAAACTTCCACATCTTGACGAATACAACAACGCCCGTCGGACGGCAGCCGACTACTACGACAAGGCATTCGCCAACTGTCCGAAAATCAGCATACCTAAACGCGCACAAAACACAACTCACACATTCCACCAGTATGTTATGCGACTGAATGGCGTTGACCGTACTGCCCTCATGGAACATCTGAAAGCCAAAGGAGTTGCATCGGCAGTTTACTATCCAATACCATTGCACAAACAGAAAGCATTCCAAGGGTTCGAATACAATCCAAATGCATTTCCAAATACCGACAAGCTTTGCGAATCGGTCATTGCCCTGCCAATGAATACCGAACTCAACGAAGAAACACTGAAATACATAACGGATTCGGTTCTTGAGTTTGTAAAGTAAAAGCACTTTGCGATGAAAATTGCAGTTAAGATATTATTATTCAGTATATTGCTTATTCTTAACTGCAATTTTTCCTATTCACAGTTCATCAAGATGGACGACCGCGTAATAGTCGCCGGTTATGTGCTCGACATAGAAGACGACAAACCGCTACCATATACAAACATCTCAATAAGGCACAGGCGCGAAGGCACAATTAGCGATACAGCTGGATATTTTGCTTTGTCTGCAAAAATGTACGACACAATAAGATTCTCGATGCTCGGCTACGAACGGAAATTTATCGTCATCGACGATAAGGCCATCGACAGGAACGAACCGCTGATAGTCAAGTTGAAAACCGAAGCCTACCTGTTGCCAACCGTAAACATTTTTGAATGGCGCTACAACCAGTTGAAATACGAAGTCACCACAATGAATCTACCCGATGACGATTATACCTACGCGAACCAGAACTTTCCTGTAAAACAGAAAGCCATCGACTTCTACAATCGTCCGCAAACAGAAGGTGCAGGATTCGTATTCAGCCCAATAACAGCACTTTACGAAGCATTTAGCAAGGAGGGCAAGGAAAAAAAGAAACTTGCCGAATTGCAAGAAAAAGACCATATAAGCGCATTGATTGAAGAGCGCATAACAACCGAGCAATTAATGGAACTTACTAGTTTCTCGAGACTTGAAGCAGAACGTTTCCTCGAATGGTGCGGTTTTACCGCCGACTTCATAAACAGCATGAACGCCTATTACTTCATCATGGTCGTAAAGCACAAGGCCGAACAGTACAAGAAGCAAAACAAGAACGACAAAAGCGGAAAGATATATTTGGAATAGAGTGTTCTACTCTAAAAACACCAAGAAGCAATACAAAAAAAAGAAACGCATCAATTACGATGCGTTTCTTTTATGATTTTTCTGCAATACCTATATTACGTTAGTTTTTCGCTGAAAAAATAAATTTAATATTCATACTCTTCTATTTTTCCATCACTCTCACCTTTCAAAGAATTCGGTGATTCACAGATATATACATACCCACAGTCAGCATTAACTGTATATTCCTTTGTCCATGGATAAAGCACATAACCATCCAACTGCGTGAACTTCAAATTATAAGAATATCCAGCTTCAACCTCCAACGAATCCAAAGTCCTACCTGGCATTCTTATCTGCTTGATTGTACTATTTGCTGGGCATGTGATGTCAACCTGATAGTTGTCGCTCGTAATATTAACATACTTTATGTAGGCTGGACGACTTTCAATATTAAATATAATAGCCCCCTTCTTCGGCAAATACTTGGAATCTTTCACAACTTGTGGATGTTCAAAATAACCATCTTTTTGTGTTGCTACAAGATAAAATGAATGTTCAATATCATAACTTGTATTTGCATCCGAAGCACCAGCAGCAATAGTTCTCACAGATTGGAAATTTAAATGATCCGTAACCACCGCTTCGTAAGTAGAACTTGTATTGTTCTTTACAACTATAGTTCCTTCCTTCTTACAACCGCTCAAAATTGTAGCCAATACAAAAACTATCGGCATTACTTTAATTAAAGTTCTCATTTTCTTTCGTTTTTAGTTTTTATTCTTCAATATTTAGTCTCCAATATGGTCGCTAGCATCAATGCTCCAATCGCTATGGTCTTCGCGGAAAATGTAATCATACTTTTTTCCGTCGTGTGCTACTATTGACAAATAGTCGAATTTTGAGAAATGAATCTTTTTGTTATCAGCTTCAAAAACAGTAGGTTTCTTTTGTCCCGACTGTGCTGAAAGACTTGCTATTTTAACCCATTCATAGTTCTTTTTGTCCCAACCGAAAATACCTAAGTTCAAAGTTTGTTGCGATGAATTGTTAATCATTCTTATATTTTCGCTTGCACCTCTCGGAAGTTTCTTCGATGTGAACACGTATGCATTAGGAGCATCGTAATAAGGCAACGGCTGCTGTGTCATATCAGCTCCCTTAGTATAAACTAAAATTTCTATTTTAGCCATACCTTTTTCAACCTTGAAATCGTACCTGCTTGCATCCTTTGTCACTACGGCAAAGTAACGATACATTCCCAAATCTTGAAATTTCTTACCAAAGTTAACATCTGCATCGAATCCAGGAAGTGTTTCATTGCCAAGGCTCTCCCATTTCTGTGTCAACGGTGAATGTACGAAAACCTCAAATTGAACCGATTTGTACTTTGAATAGTTTACAATCTTGACATTGAAACCAGGTACTTTTGAACCATTGCCAAACTTGTCGGAAACAGTGCGGGCATCAATCATCAACGCCGAATTGTCGCTGAACGCAGGCATTTCATAATTGCAATCAATAACAGGTTTTTCTTCCTGTGCATAAAGTCCATTGAAAAAGAACATTGCCACAATGCAAAAAGCAATAATCTTTATTGTTCTCATTTTTCTTCAGCCAGTTATATCCCATCGGCCCGTCGGTTTTAGATATAGATTAAATTTAACAATTTGGCAAAATTACATTGCTTACAACTACTATATTATTCCTTGTCGTATTCAAAAACACAACATAATTGTAATCAAAATGATTACATTACTCATACAGCTTAAAAAAATTGTAATCCAGGATTTTTGAGATGCGCTGCAGCATTGCTGTATTTATGTCGGGCTTGGCGAAAATCTTATACAGATGTTCGCGAGTACATGGAATTTGCTTGGCAAGCCACACCACCGAGCGTCCTTGTTCTTTCAGTTTCGCTTGAATTATCCTGCCTATATATATTTCGTCATCGACCATAAAAAAGCGTGAATCGTTTTGCTTGTACGCCTATTACACTCTGCCGGTTCGCCAAAACCTCGTACTCTAATAAGCACAAAATAATCCACGCCGTAGCGTGAACATTTGCAACAAATTCTTGAGTACTTTAAATTGGCGATTTGCAGAGCCAAGAATAAGAGCAAAGCTCAGTTATATTTTATATTTCAGTTTTTACATCATTTTATACGTTTATTCGGACAAAGATAATGTATTTTTCGTAAGTGCAACAAAATTCCCTATCCACCAAAATCATCGAATGCAATCATTTCGGGTGGAACTCCGTAGTCATCCAACATCTTGGTGACGGCAGCCGTCATCATTGGCGGACCGCAAAGATAATATTCGATTTCTTCTGGCTCCTGATGGTTCTTCAGATAATTGTCCTCGATAACCTTGTGAATAAAACCTACATAGCCATCCCAGTTGTCCTCGGGCTTAGGCTCCGACAAGGCAATGTTGAACGAGAAATTCGGGAACTCGGCTTCAATCTGCTTGAAGTCGTTTTCGTAGAAAATCTCGCGGCGCGACCTTGCACCGTACCAGAACGAAACCTTGTGCGTGGTCTTCAAAGTCTTGAACAAGTGGAAGATATGCGAACGCATTGGTGCCATACCCGCGCCACCACCGATAAACATAATCTCGCGGTCGGTATCCTTGAGGTGGAATTCGCCGTAAGGTCCCGAAATCATAACCTTGTCGCCAGGCTTGCGCGAGAAAATGAACGACGAGCATACGCCGGGATTTACGTTCATAAAAGTACCTGCGCTCCTGTCCCACGGCGGCGTTGCAATACGGATGTTCAGCATAACCATATTGCTCTCGGCCGGATGATTTGCCATCGAGTAAGCACGGAAAGTCGGTTCGGGATTCGTCATCTTCAAGTTCCAGATGCCAAGCTTGTCCCAGTCTTCCTTGAATTCACCCTCGACCTCGATGTCCTTCGAATAATCGACAGTAACCTGCGGAACATCAATCTGTATATACGAACCCGACTTGAAGTTAAGAGTCTCACCTTCGGGCAACTTGACAACAAATTCCTTTATAAATGTAGCCACATTGCGGTTCGACACAACTTCGCATTCCATCTTCTTAATTCCCATAATATCCTCGGGAATAACAAGTTTCATGTCGTTGCGAACCTTTACCTGGCAAGCCAGTCGCCAGAAGTTCTGCTGTTCCTTGCGTGTGAAGAAGCCTGTTTCGGTCGGCAGGATTCCGTTTCCACCCTGCACCACACGGCACTTGCACATACCGCAGCTTCCACCGCCACCGCATGCCGAAGGAAGATGGATGTTGTGCTCCTTCAAGGTTAGCATCAACGAGTTGCCAGTATCGACTTCGAGAGTATCTTTGTCGTTAATCGTAATTTTCACCTTCGACTGAGGCGTAAGTTTTTTCTTGGCAAAAAGCAAAATTGCAACCAAGGCAACCATCACGACAAGGAAAACCGCAATGGCACTGATAAGAACTATAGATTGAAACAACAGCATAATCCTACAATTTTATTCCCATAAATCCCATGAATGCGAGTCCCATAAGACCGACAATTATGAACGCAATGCCCAATCCGTCAAGGGCTTTAGGTATCTTCGAGTATTTAATCTTTTCGCGGATGGCGGCAAGGCTGACAATAGCAAGCAACCAGCCAATTCCCGAACCGAAACCGAAAACGGCAGCTTCGCCGACATTGGCATACGAACGTTCTGCCATAAAAAGCGAACCGCCTAATATTGCACAGTTTACAGCAATCAGTGGCAGGAAGATTCCCAGCGAATTGTACAGCGACGGCGAGAATTTCTCGATTACCATCTCGACAAGCTGAGTCATCGAAGCCACAACTGCAATAAACACTATAAACGTAAGGAACGACAGGTCAACATCGGCAAACGACGGTGAAATCCATGTCATTGCGCCCTTGCAAAGCAAATACTTTTCGATAAGGTAGTTGATCGGAACAGTAATAGTAAGCATAAACGCCACTGCAACGCCCAATCCGAACGAAGTCTTAACAGTCTTCGACACAGCAAGGTACGAGCACATTCCAAGGAAATATGCGAAAATCATATTGTCGATAAAAATCGACTTGACGAATATGTTAGCAATGTTTTCCATTATTTACCCTCCTCCTTTTTCTGCTGGCGTGCGCGCTGTATCCACACTATCAATCCTACCGCTATCAACGCCATTGGCGGCATAATCATAAGTCCGTTGTTCATGTAGCCGGCATCGTAGAATGCCTGTGGCACAACCTGATAGTTCCAGATTGTACCGCTGCCGAGCAATTCGCGGAAAAATGCAACCACTATCAATATGAAGCCGTAGCCCAGTCCGTTGGCAAGTCCGTCAATGAAACTGCGACGCGGACTGTTCGACATTGCAAAGGCTTCCAAGCGTCCCATTACAATGCAGTTTGTAATTATAAGTCCCACGAATACAGAAAGTTGCTTGCTGATGTCGAACACGTATGCCTTTAGGAACTGGTCAACGACAATCACAAGGAAAGCCACAACGACAAGCTGAACTATTATCCTGATTCTGTTGGGGATAGTCTTTCGCAGCAGCGACACAATCACATTCGACAATGCCACTACAAACGTTAGGCTCAACGCCATAACCACAGCGGACTGCAACTTGACGGTCACTGCCAGCGCCGAGCATATACCTAATATCTGTACCGTAATCGGGTTGTTCCTGACTAACGGATCTAAAAATATTCTTTCTTTCCTATTCTTTTCCATAACATTTATTTCCTTGATTTTTCGATGTATGGCAAGTATTTATTCAAGCAAGACTCTAACATTTCGCTTACCGATGTAGAAGTTATTGTTGCTCCAGAAATTGCATCGACTTCGTTTTCGTTCTGTGCGCCACGCTTATTGGTCTTTACTGCGACAAACTGATTTTCGGAATTGAAAATCTTCTTTCCAGAAAACTGCGACTGAAAATGTTCGGTAGCAATTTCGGCACCAAGTCCCGATGTTTCCGACTTATGGTCGAAGTATGCGCCATAAACAGTGTTAAGATCTTCGTCCAGTGAAATATAGCCCCAGATTGGACCCCAAAGACCTTTTCCAGAAAGCGGGAAAACATATTTCAAACCTTTGTCAGTCTGAGCCTTATACAAAACCAGAGCATCTTCTTTTTCAACCTCGTTGCCTGACTCGTCAACTGCGATTTCGGTCACGATTTTGGCGTAGGTCGATTCAACCTCCTTAGTCTCGACGTTTATCTTAAGAGCAGACAGAATGTTCCTTTTCTGCTCTATCTCGTAGTTTTTGGCTTGCTTTGGCTGAAGCAATACGGCAACAAGGCTCAGAGCACCAGCCACTACGACGACCAAAATTATCGAGTATATAAATATGTATGAATTCTTGTTCCTGTCCATAGCCTATCTGTTTTTTCTACGTCTGACACGTCTTACCTTCACGCGTCTTAACCTCTTGTTAATGTTAGCCCTTACGACGCAATAGTCGATAAGCGGTGCAAAAATGTTCATCAGCAGTATCGCCAGCATCATGCCTTCGGGGAAAGCTGGGTTCAGAATTCGTATCAGCATGGCCATCACGCCGATAAGGAAACCGTAGATGTATTTTCCCTTTTCAGTCTGGGCGGCAGTTACAGGGTCGGTAGCCATAAATACAGCGCCAAATGCAAAACCACCAAGGCACAAGTGCCAGTACCAGTCAATCGGCGTGTACGAATGCAGAGCAAACGCCATTGCCGCACCGCCGGCAAATACCGAAAACATTATCTTCCAGCTTGCAATGCCAGTAAATAATAGTATGAATGCGCCCAAGGCGATTGCGATTATCGATGTTTCGCCAATTGAACCAGGGATTAGTCCGATAGTTAAATCCATAATTGAAGTAGGCTCACCAAATCCATTTGTTATCACATCACTACCCTCACCTATCTGAGCTAGCGGCGTTGCTCCAGAGAAACCATCCAAAGCGTTTCCATCGGAAAGTTCAGCAATCCAAACCTGGTCGCCAGACATCTTTGATGGATACGAGAAAAAGAGGAAAGCGCGTGCCAACAAAGCGGGATTCACAATGTTCATTCCCGTACCACCAAACAACTCCTTTCCCACCAATACAGCAAAAGCCGTTGCCAGACCAACCATCCACAATGGAGTATCAACTGGCATTATCAACGGAATCAACATTCCCGTAACGAGAAAACCTTCGTTGACCTTGTGCTTGCGCACCTGAGCGAAGGCAAATTCGATTGTAAGACCGACAAGGTACGATACCAGCAACAGCCAGAACACCTTAAGGAAGCCATACCATAACACTGTCCAGAAGCCAGTTTCTGCAAGTTCTCCAATCGCGTTAAAATGCTGATATCCCACATTGTACATACCGAACAATAAACAAGGAATTAAAGCAAACACGACAATAATCATCGTTCGCTTCATGTCTATTGCATCGCGGATATGCGAACCGTTTTCGGTAACATCCTTAGGCACAAAAAGGAAAGTCTCGAACGCCTCGAAAGTCGAGGTCATAAACGGAAACTTCCCCAGCACCTTGGGTTTTATTTTGTCAATATGTTTTCGTATCGGATTCATAATCAACTATTCCATTTCTTTACGTACCAAATCCAAGCCGTGACGAATCACCTGCTGCACATTCACTTTCGAGGTGCATACAAATTCGCACAAAGCCAGATCCTCTTCTATAACCTCGTAAATACCAAGTTCTTCCATCTTGTCAATATCGTCGGTCATTGCAGCCTTTACCAGCAGTTGCGGATAAATGTCGAGCGGACAAACCTTTTCGTACTGACCTGTAACGACATACGCGCGTTCTTCACCATGCATATTGGTATCAAGATTGAAGCGCTTCCATGGTGTGAGCATCGAGAGGAAAGTCCTTGAGTTGCTGAACTTCTTTGCTCCGGGCAACAGCCAGCCGAACATTTCGTAGTCGTCGCCTTCAGGGATTACCGAAACCTGCATTTCGTTGAAGCCAAGATACGGATTATCAGTAACATTTATTCCAGTAAGCACATTGCCAGATATTATGCGAACGTTTTCAGACAACAACATGCCATCACGCAACTGCGACAGGTCGGCACCAATTTTTAGCTTGTAATACTGCGGAGCAACAACTTCTGCTCCACACACAGCAACAGTCTTTTCAGGCTGATATTCACCATGTTTCAGCAAGCGACCAATAATTGGCAGATTCAAGGCATTAATCGTCCACACCGCTTCTCCCTTGTTTATCGGCTTCAGTTTGTTTATCTGCGTTCCGACAAGTCCTGCAGGATGTTTGCCAACGAACTCTGTCTTAATGATTTCAGGGTCATCGGGCATCAGCATTGCAAGGCGCGAATCTTTTCCGAACGACAGATAGATGTTTCCGCTTGTGAAATGGTATAGCGCACGTATTGCAAGTTTCAGATACTCAACATCATCCTTCAGTGCGTACTCCACATTGCAAGCAAGCGGAGCTGTGTCGATGAATGAGATGAAAATGTCGCGTGGAGTTACATTTGGATTCGCCACAATTCCGTAAGGACGCTGATTTATAAGCGGATAAATGCCAGCCTTTGAAAAAAGCGACTTAAGGTCTTCGTTGGTGTCGAAGCTTACAGCATCGTCGCTGCCGTCGGCTTCAATTTCGACTCGTAGAATCTTGCGTTTTTCGCCACGCACAATGCTTTTTAGAACTCCAGAACATGGTGATGCAAAGCAGATTTCTGGCACGTCCTTGTCGTGGAACACTATTGTTCCGCGTTTCAGACGGTCTCCTTCCTTGCAGTCCATCTTGGGGGTTATACCATGAAAATCTGTTGGTCTGATACAGTATTTCTGCGGAGTCAACTTATTGGAGATCAGCTCTTCCGCCCCACCCTGCATCTTGATGTCCAAGCCTTTTCTAATCCTTATAGTTTTCAAAATACAATGATTAAAAAATTAAATGGCAAAGTTAAACCATGCCATGCACTATATCGGTTAATGAAAGGTTAATTTATAAACAAGTTATCAAACGAAACAACAAATCGACATTTCCGAATATAACAATACGTGTCTAATTAAAACTTTAGCTCAGAGAGACTAGAATCGATCAAAGAGAGAGACACCCAAACAGGAATAGCAAATGATATGTCATAATTAATTTTGGTCAATACAAAAGACCAAACATCCACAGCGGAATACGATTTCCAACCCCGACTTCCGTATCGTCAACAGCAAGAAAACTATTTGGCACATCGGCAATCTGCTCGAAATTCTTATGCTTTCCACCAATCTCAAACAGATATTTGTCATTTATCAGGAAGTCGCCCTGCTTTGGATATTTCACATCACTTACAACACACAACTGACTTAAAAAGAAAGTTTCGCGTTCGTTGCCAGTATCTACTTTCGAACAAAGCACATGCATCAAGTTAGGATTTCCCAAGAAAATCTTATCTGGCTTGAACAAATACTTGTAATTCTTCACTTTAGATGTCATCAATGCAAGTATCTGCGCCTTGTCGAGTGCATACAGCATACGCAACCCAAGTTCGTTATTGGTAGCAAGTTGCTTCCACAACTCAGACATATTCGGAACAAAAGGCACACGCTCGCTAATAATCATAAGCATTCGCTTCACTTTATGCACGGTCTCGAACGTAACATTCTCAACCGACGGCAAATCGGTGTCAATAACCAAAGTAACAACTTCACGCAAGCGAGTTGCAAAATCTTCAACCGATTCGCGATAAAATGGATAGTAACCATGCTCCAGATACGCCTCGAAAAGTGGTGCAACTTTGATCTTCTTAACTATCTGCATAGCATGACTGACATGTTTTTTTAGCAGCTCAGCAAACGGGATCGGCTCAAGGTCAATCGCCTGTTCCAAGACAAGGAACTCCCTGAACGACAAGCCAGCAAGCGTGTATGTTGTCTGACGACGCGACAAGTCTACCTTGGCATTGTCCATAATCAACAAAGAACTGCTTGTATACACGATACTCATTTCTGGATAGTTGTCGTATATGTTCTTCAAGTTCAGAGCCCAATTTTCATAACGATGGACTTCGTCCAAATACAACCGCATAATGCCATGCTGGTATGCCCAATCCACCAAGTCTATCAAGGTATATGAAGAAAACCACAAGTCGTCCAACGAGACATATAGGGCCTGGTCAACATCCTTGTAGTTCTCAAGAATGTGTTGCAGCATCATAGTGGTTTTCCCTACGCCCCTCGCACCTTTTAGACCTATTAGCCTAGCATTCCAGTTTATTTTGGAATAAAGATACCGCTTAAAACGCAAATCCACTTTCGCCAACCGCCTATGGTAATTGTCAAATAACTGCTGAATATCTGCTAGTTCCATAACCCAATATTTTAAATCAACATTTCCGCAAAGATACTATTTATATTTTGAACTGCAAATTTTTCATAAAATTTATAGTTTAAACTTAAAAAAAATAAATATTTTTATAGTTTGAAATATAAAAACAAAGACATTACAATCGTAATACATTGTTTACAAATAACATAGCAACAATAAAATAGCAATACATTGTATCGCTACAAATCACCTATCAATCCATTGGCTCAATATGTATTGTGGATTCTACGCACATTCTTTCGCGCAGTTGCTTTTCTATTTTGTCGGCAATGCCATGACCTTCAAGGATTGACATTTCTGGCGGCAACTTAATGTGGAAAGTTAATTCGCTGTGCGTCCCGTAATTATGAATATGAAAATGATGCGCTTTTATGTCGTAGCCAACAGTTTCGGAAATTATTGCATTGACTTTCTCAATAGTTTCCTCGGGGACATTCTGTCCCATAAGCTTATCAACTGCCTCACGGATAATATGATACACAGCGACCATAAGAATTATCGACACGCAAATGCCAAGCACAGCATCTATCCACCAGAAATAATCCTGCAGGAAAATTCCCGCAAGCACCACAATTGACGACAACGCATCGCTCCTATGATGCCACCCATCGGCTTTCACTGATGTACTGCCTGTCTTGCGAGCCACATAAAATGAAAACTGCGCCATCAATTCCTTCACAACGATAGAAACAGCCGTCACCACAATTGCCAGAGTTCCGAAAATAGCCTTGTTGTCGGGATTGCGCAGTTTGTCAACCGATTCCATTACAAATTCGTAAGCAACAATTGCCA
>JBGUHW010000157.1:0-6878 GCA_045112395.1 Bacteroidales bacterium | reverse complement strand
CGAAAATAACGCATTGTATCTATCAATGTTTCAAAAGAAAAGTTAAAGTTTTTGGCAAACATTTTCATTATTTGCACAATATCATGTCTGCAAACCAGCTTATTTGTTCAGGAATATATTCTCAAGCACCTTGCCGCTTACGATTGGCGGCGGAGGTGTACCGAGCGCGGTTGAAACTGTTGGCGCTATGTCGGTTATGTTTATCTGACTGAATACCTTCTGCTTCTTCACCTTCCAGCCATACCATATCAGCGGAACATGGATGTTGCAGGAATAGCCGGAATTGTGGTCGGTGCAATATGGAATGTCCTCTATCCAGCCAGGCTTTAGCGCAATCATAATGTCGCCTGAACGCTTCTGGTTGTACGAATTCTGCATCTTTACAGGCATGCCCTCTGCAAACACAATGTTCTGGAACTGGTTGGCGCCAATGGCGTTGGCAATACCAGCCGAGTTCATTATAAAGTCGATTATCTTTTCGCGAATTTCATTTAGCGAAATCTGCGAATCCTCTATCAGCGACCTGTTCAGATATATCTGCGAATTGTTGAAGTCAATAATCCAGTCTCCGTCGCCGTACAATGCTTTCAAGTAAGACTTTACAAGCGCTAACATATAGTATTGCTTAAAGTTTCCTGCAGGCATTTTCTGGTCTTGCAAGTACTGAGGCATTTCCGAAACTCCATGATTTGATGTAAGGTAAATAAGGCAATTATTCTTGCCAACCAAATCCTCGACTACATCAATAAGATGCTCCAGATCCTTGTCGAGACGCAAGAACAAGTCCTGCACCTCAATAGACTGCGGTCCGTACAACTTGCCAACTTCCTCTGGCACAGAATAGTTGATGAACAAAAAATCGGTAAACTCATCCTTGCCCAGGTCTTCACCATACAGGGCTGCCACAGCAAGATCGTTCAGCAAAGTATTACCTTCAGGTATCATTGTCAGCAACTTATAGTTTCTGACTGTCTTTGTGATGTTCTGGTAGTTGTATGGAAAGGTCTTGTACATGCCATCAATTCCAAACTCATACTTGCTTGAGTCAGAAAGCACCTCGTTGTATTTCTCAAGCGGAAGCATCGGCTCCCATGACCTCTCAAGGTAAGTGTCTGGCATTTTCTTGCTGTTAACATCCACAACCCACTTGGGCAATGTGTTTGTGTAATAGGTAGATGTCATCCATTCGCCCGACACTTGGTCGAACCAGTAGGCAGCATCTGCAGCATAACCACCAGAAAGCACAGCCGCATATTTCGACAGCGACATGCTTATAACCTTCGATTTGCCACGGTTGAACAACTTAGCCTCGTCGCTGAAAGTTGTCGAAAGCATATTCATTGGCGATACGCGACCATCGGCATCCTTGGAACCACCAACGGCAGTTTCCTTCTTTTCGGAATATATGCAATCAATTTTTTCGCCAGTAAGTTTGTTAAACCAATAGTTTGACACAATGCCGTGACTGCATGGTTCAGCGCCAGTTACGATTGTCGCATATCCAGGAGCAGTCTGCGTAAGCGAATAGTTGAGGTTGGCATTCACGCAGTAGCTTCCGTTCACGGCAAGTTTCTTGAATCCCTTGTTTCCAAAATTCTCCCAGAAACGGTCAATATAGTCCTGACGCATCTGTTCTACCACTATTCCAATCACGAGTTTTGGCTTGTCGGATGGTATCGACGACTCTATCTGCGCCATTGCCGACATCGACAATACCAGCATTCCAAGCAACAATATGCCTACTTTATTTTTCATATTGCGAATATAGTCCATTGCCACAAACCGACTAAAGCAGAGAAAAGCATTTTTTTAACAACATCGTGTTATAAAAGGTCGAAATATCACAAAAAAGTCATTTTAAGTTAAATATTTGTTAAGGATAATTGAAAAAAGGAAAGTATTTTTAAATTTGCAGACATGAAAAAGAAGAAAGTTGTATCGTGGAGCATAGTAATGTTGTCGGTTTCGATGATAGTGCTTATCATGCTTCAGGTCAGCCATATAACTTCATCGTACAAAAAGTCGGCGGAAATAACCGAAAGAGCTATAAATGAAGCCATTAACCAGACAATCATTACATTGCAAAAGCAGGAAGTCGCAATTTTCGTGTACGACAAGTTCAAGGTTCAAGACGGAGGAAAAACCGACACAAGACCTGACAAGGTTCACATCAACTCAACAATGACCTCGTATTTCGATGAAGAGAATATTCCGACAAACGTAATCAAGACTTCAGACAAACACTCCTACTCCATTAAAAACGAAGATGTTGATGCAATTGAGGCATACTATCTTGGACAACTTTCCGATCCAAGTTCACAATTCAACAAACTTGCGATACAACTCGAAGCAGAGTTCACGTGCAGACAGCTACCTATTGAAAAAAGGTTTGATGCAGAAACTATCGAACGCGTTCTAAGACGAACACTTACATCATTCGGCATCGACATGAATTTCGAGTTCGCCATAATCGATGACATCAGCATGGAAACTAAGCTGGCATCCAAGAACTTCGACATCAGCAGGTTGGACAAATGCTACAAGTATAACATGACGCCAGGAAATGTCATGGAAAACCCCAACCTTTTCGTTGTTGACTTCCCGACCAAGAAAAACGCAATCTTTGCATCAATATACTCGCAGGTAATAGTTTCGCTGCTGATCTCGATACTATTCATAGCTACTTTCAGCGTTGCAATATTCACAATACTGAAGCAAAAGAAACTCAATGCCATTAAGACCGATTTCGTGAACAACATGACCCACGAGTTCAAGACGCCAATCGCAACAATAAAGCTTGCCGCGACAGCAATAAAAAGTCCGCAAGTGATTGAAAACAAAGAGACAATTTCGGGAATGGCAGAAGTAATACTTCAGGAGACTTCAAGGATGACTCAGCATGTGGAACAGGTTCTGCAAATTGCCACCCTCGACCGCAACGGACTGAAGCTAAACCTTACCGATGAAGATGCAAACGCATTCGTAAGGGATGTTGCTGGAACAATGTCGCTACAAGTCACGCAAAAAGGCGGGTCTCTCCAAATAGAGACCTGTGACGGCGAAGTCCACATACAAATGGATACCGTGCTAATGACCACAGTCCTTATAAACTTGATTGACAATGCAATAAAATACACAAAAGATGCTCCTGAAATACATGTAAGCACCTACACCAAAGGCGACAGGTTCTTCTTCGCAGTGAAGGACAACGGCATAGGAATGTCAAAGGATGCTCAGACGAAAGTATTCGACAGATTCTACCGTGCACACACTGGCAACACCCACAATGTCAAGGGATTCGGACTAGGACTGAACTACGCCAAGGAAATTGTGCTTGCACATCACGGCCTCATAACGGTGAACAGCACCGAAGGCAAGGGAAGCACATTCACAGTAAGTTTACCATTAACACTAAAAGACATAAATTATGAGTAAGGAAAAATTATTATTGGTTGAGGACGATGTAAATTTTGGCTTCGTGCTAAAATCGTACTTGGAAATGAACGACTTCTATGTTACCCTCATAACAGATGGCAAAGACGCAGTAAACGCCTTCCTGTCGCGCGAATACAACCTCTGCATACTCGATGTGATGCTACCAAATGTTGATGGCTTCACTATCGCAAAGGAAATCAAGAGAATAAGCCCGAGTTGTCCGGTTATATTCCTGACAGCAAGATCGCTTAAGGAAGACATTATGGAAGGTTTCCGCATTGGTGCTGATGACTACCTCACGAAACCGTTTGAATCGGATGTATTGTTAATGAAAATCAGAGCAATACTGCGTCGTAACTTCGACATTAAGCCAGGCATCAGCGACGTGGTGACAATTGGCAAGTACAAGTTCAACACCAAGATTCGCTCACTAACAAGCACAGATGAGGAACACCGCCTCACCCCACGCGAAGCCGACTTGCTTAAGGCATTGTACATCAACAAGAACAATGTCCTTGACCGCAACGAAGCTCTGAAGAAAATCTGGGGCGATGACAACTACTTCAATGCCAGAAGCATGGATGTTTACATCACAAAGTTGAGAAAATACTTCAAGAACGATGATTCAGTACAGATTGACAACATTCACGGTAGCGGATTTATTTTGGTTGTGAAGGAGTAAAAAAGGCTAACAGGCTAAAAGGCTTGAAGGCTAAAAGACCAAAAGACACGCAGACTAGCAGGCTAACAGGCTTGAAGGCCAAAAGGCGCAAAGGCTAAAAGTCTAACAGGCAAACTGCCTGAGAGTATAAACCTTTAGACTTCAACACATCCTCAATTATCATTCTGAACTTGTTTCAGAATCTGAGACAAACAGACTACTAAAAAGGGGCAGATTAAATCTGTCCCTTTTGCATGATATATCCCCAGTAATACTTTTTCTTACATTGAGCATCAAAGCCCTATTCCACCATTAGCGCATTTATTTTTTCCTTAGACTGGTTTATCTTGTACATGAGACTGTCGAACCATGCAGGCTTCATGGTTTTAGCAATGTCGCGCGCTGTTGACCGTGCAGACTTTGCTGGCTCATCTATCGAAACTTCGTTTGCAGGCTCCGCTTTTACTTCAGCAACTGGCTCAGCGGCAATAGTTTCCGAATACGAATTGGCATCCATCACATCGAAAAGCAAAGCAAGTTTTTCGTATGAAACCGAATCGAAGCAATTGCACTCGAAGTTTGTCATCATTTGGAACAAAACATTGGAGCCAACTACTGGCAAGCCTCTGAATACCACCTCTTCTACCCCACAATCCCTGATTTCATCGTAAAGCATGGAAAACTCATGCCTAAGCATTTCCCTGATTTCATACGACAAATCGGTCAGTTTTACATTCTTCTTCACATCATCGAACACCGGCACTGAAATTTCGTAATGCACATACTGCTGCGGAACGGTCACGAAACCATACAACTCCATGAGTTTCCTACAGTTGCGATACGAAAGTCCAAAAGCATCGCTCAATCTGCGAACGACATCATTAAGCCCAAACTGAAACCTTATCGTTCGCTTCACATTACCTCCAGAAAAGATGCTAATGTCTGAAAATCTGTCAAATACAGAAACCACAGCATTATATCCACGATAATCTTTTGCAGTGCCATTGTACAAACAAATGTCAGGCACAACAGAAGAAACATTAATTCCGAGCTTTGAAAGATTAGAAACAAGAGCGGACAAGCGGCGAGAGTCCCAATATAGGAAAGTCTTGCGTTTCAGATACTTGCACAAAAGCGGAATATCCTCCAATTTCTTGCTAGTCTTGCCCTCGCACTCATAGTCGGTATGAACATCGATATAGTTTGTAGCATCGGTATCACCTACAGGAGAAAGCGGTGTTGAAAAATTGCGAATCTTGTACTTCTCATCCTTCTTTGAGCGTACACCAGGCATCACCTGCTCGCCAAAATGGTAATAGGCACTCGGCAAAACCAACTTTACCGTTGAAATACTATTGCTGCTCTCCTTTGCAAAACTGCTAATCACAGCAGATACATATTCGTTGAAATTACTATAGTCGTCACTGCAAAAAACCATTCTCAAAGATTTTTCATTTTCTGAAAAGAACTCTACCTTATTCTCCGACACCAATACAAAAGCTTCGTTTTTCATACCTTATATTTTTAAATTTTAACTTAATTTTATTTAATTTTTCTATCCAATCATCATTTAACCGTCAAGCATAAACGATTTAAAACGACGCAAAAATACACTCATAATAAATTATAATTCAATAATTTAAACAATACTTAATTAAGTTTAAGCAAATTTCTACTTAAATATTTTTAAATTGCTTTGTTTAATTAAATTTAAATTTATTAAATTTGCGTCCGCTTAAAAAACTTAAAATCTAATGGACTTAAAACGCACAAGCTACAGCAACGAGATAATGCTACTTCTAGCGAAGACATTGTCGGTGCATACTGTTTCGTGCGTTCACCAGACAAACAACGGAATACGGAAATCGTGGCTCGATGAGAACCTTCTTCCACACGATGACGGAATAATATCGACCATCGACATTGAAAAGCGCAAGCAGACAAAAAACAAACGCACCTCGTGGGAAACTACGGAAAACCGCGACAGCATTCTCTTTGAAGACCAGAACCTGACGCTTTGCATTAGGCACCAGTCCCCTATCGACAACCTTGACGACCTGTATTTTGTAACCGTCAGGCCGACTCTCGGAAGTCTAAACATCATGGTAAGCGGTGGCTACGAGACAAAAATGTCGGTGCAGGACAAGGAAATAATAGCGGCACTTTGCTATTCGGTCACAAAATCGCTGATGGACATATTAAAGCAAAGCGAATCCAAGATGCAGATGCTAATCGAATACATCAAGCACAAGGACAGAACAATTTCCGCAATGAAACGAGAAATGGAAATTCCCGCCGACAAGACAATGAAGATTGTCAAGGAAAAGCTTGTCGCCCTTGGAAAACAGTTTGGAAAGGATTTTTCGCTAACCAAAGATGCAGAAGCAGTTGTAAGCGAATATGCAGGCGACAATATGGAACCATTGCTCAATGCAATCGACCGTGCAGCAAGCTTTAAGGCCGAAGTATACGACAACTCGCAGATTGAAATTGATGATACCGACATTTTAGTAAAGCACGATGCGCCAAGCGAAACAACAGTTGCAAAGCAGGAAAGCATACTCGAAAAACGGCATTCAAAAAACATCGCATACCTAGAACGCCTCGAAGATGCCTACAATGCAACCGTTGAAAGCGGACAGAAGCCGACTGCTGTTAACATTGCCGAAACTCTTGGCGTTTCTTCGGCATCAATTACAATGTGGTTCAAGAAGCATTCCGAGGACGCAAGACGGCTATGCGAAGCAAACATCAACCTCTGCGCCAATACGCGCCGCCAATT
>JBGUHW010000156.1:0-38749 GCA_045112395.1 Bacteroidales bacterium | reverse complement strand
TGGCACTTGAGCGAAGTCTTGAAACTAAAGAAAGAAAGAACAAAACGCATTGTTTTCCACGAGATTACAAAAGAAGCAATAAAAAATGCTATCGCCAATCCACGCGACATTGATCAAAACCTAGTAAACGCACAACAAGCGAGAAGGGTACTCGACAGACTTGTAGGTTTTAAACTTTCTCCTCTTCTATGGAAAAAAATCAAACCCGCTCTTTCTGCAGGTCGAGTTCAGTCGGTTGCTGTAAAACTAATTGTTGAACGTGAAAGAGAAGTTACCGAGTTTAACTCCAAATCCGAATATAAGGTTATCGGTGTTTTCAATATTGATGGTAATTCTGTAAAAGCCGAACTTAGCAAGAAATTCAAAACCTATGAAGAAGCCAAGTCATTTGTTGAATCATGCAACGGCAAGAATTTCAGCGTCAAGGATGTAACTAAGAAACCAGGCAAAAAGTCGCCTGCTCCGCCATTCACAACATCTACACTACAGCAGGAAGCCGGTCGTAAACTTGGATATTCGGTTTCACAAACAATGAGGTACGCACAGAACCTGTACGAAAACGGTTTCATAACATACATGAGAACCGACTCCCTTAACTTGTCAACTCTTGCAATCGGAACAATTAAGTCCAACATTATCAAGAACTACGGAGAAGAATATCTTCATGTTCGTAAATACCAGACCAAAGTTAAGGGTGCACAGGAAGCTCACGAGGCAATAAGGCCTACTTTCGTCGATAACGAAACAATCGAAGCAACCAAGCAGGAACAAAGACTTTACGACCTTATCCGCAAGAGAGCAATCGCATCGCAGATGGCCGATGCAAAAACAGAAAAGACCATAGTAACAATTAGCGATGAAAAGGACAAATACTCGTTCATTGCAACTGGCGAAACAATAATCTTCGACGGTTTCCTAAAGCTATACATCGAATCAAGCGATGATGACAATGCAGAAGAGACAACCGACATACTCCCTAATATAATTATAGGTGCAAAGGCTGAAACATCAAAAATCGAGGCTATCGAAAAATTTGACCAGCCACCTTCAAGATACACGGAAGCCAGCCTAGTAAAGAAGATGGAGGAACTCGGCATTGGTCGTCCTTCTACTTACGCTCCGACAATATCGACAATACAGCAACGCGAATATGTTGTAAAGGAAAGCAAGCCAGCAAAGAAAAGAACAATTAAGGTTATTTCTTTGTCAAAGGGCAAAATCAAGGAAAGCACGACCACCGAGAACTACGGTGCAGAAAGCAACAAATTGTTCCCGACATCAATTGGTATAGTTGTAACCGACTACCTTACAGCACATTTCGACGATGTACTTGACTACAACTTCACAGCACAGATAGAAGAGAAGTTCGATGACATCGCTATGGGCAAGCTCAAATGGAACGACATGCTGAAGTCGTTCTATAAGTCATTCGACAAGGAAGTCGAAACATCTCTGAAGGAAAAAGAAGCCACAAAATGGGAACGCCACATTGGCAACGACCCAAAGACTGGTGCACCTATTATAATAAAGATAGGCAAATACGGACCATACGCCTCGATAGAAAATGGTGACAAGCCAATGTATGCAAGTCTACGCAAAAACCAGAATATCGAAAACGTAACACTCGAAGATGTTCTCGACCTATTCAAACTGCCACGTGAACTTGGTGAATACGAAGGCGACTCCGTAACTGTTGCACTCGGCAAGTTCGGACCATACGTTAGAAACAACGGCAAATTCTACTCGCTAGCAAAGGCCGACGATCCATACTCAATCACACTCGAAAGAGCAATCGAGCTAATTGAGGACAAGAAGGAGAAAATGAAAAACGCTCTTTGCCGAACATTCGACGAGGAACCCGACATGCAGATACTGAAAGGCCGGTTCGGACCATACATATCGTACAAGAAAAAGAACTACAAAATACCTAAAAACATATTGCCAGAAGAAATCACACTCGAACAATGCAAAGGCATAATTGAAGCTTCTCAGGAGAAGAAGAAAAAGTAAACGAAAATTTACTATCTGGTTAGTATTTTGTTAAAAACATGACTTGATTTGGAGGTGCCACTCAAAAAAAAATGCAGCACCTCCAAATTTTAAGCATAAAAAAAAGATTTTTTCTCAAGCATATTTTATTGATGTATAATTAGTTACGCAAAATTAACAGTTTAAACAAAAAAAAGTTCATAAAATTTGGTCGCATAAAAAAAAAGCATTTAATTTACCAACTTGAAATTTAGAGATATAGTATACGGTTATAAACTGATATGTTAGACACTATTGTAAAACGAAAATAACGGAAACAGTATGAGAAAAGGGTTAATACTATCGGGTCTGTTGATATTGCTTTCTGCATGTTGGTCGTTTGCACAGAATGACTCGCACTACAGTTTGTTTGAATATTCGCAGAACCTATATAATCCAGGAGCCGCGGGAGCAAATAATGCAATATGCGTCACAAGTATGCATCGTCAACAATGGGTTGGTTGGAAAGAAGGTCGCCCTCAGACAACCTTATTCACATTTGATATGCCTATTAAGGATTTCCTTGGTTTGGGAGCATCAGTAATGCACGAAACCGTTGGTTTTCAAAACGATGTAAGTTTCATGGTAAATGGTGCATATAGACATGAATTTTCATTTGGAATACTTGGTGTTGGTGTAAGTCTTGGCATGCTTAATAGAAATATCGACGGAGAATGGAAAACTCCAGAATCCTTGGGAGGCGATCCTGTATACGGAGACCCAACTATACCTCACAAAGACAGCAAGGCCGTATTCGATATGCATGCTGGTGCAACTCTGTACGGAAAAGACTTCTGGGCAGGATTATCTGTCAGCCATATCACAAGGCCAACACTGAAATTCAGCGGAACAACGTCCACATACCTTGCACAACATTACTATATTGCAGGTGGATACAACTGGACAATGCCAAATCCATCAAGCGACTTGCTCTTTTCCGCAATGGCAGTTTACGCAAAAACATTCGAATTCCAGATTAATGCTAAATATTTGTACGAGAAGAAGTTCTGGGCTGGTTTGTCATACAGGTTCAGCGATGCTATTGTTCCAATGCTTGGTATACACTTATCGTTTGGCATGAGTATTGGATATAGCTACGACATACCTCTGGGAGGTAACTCATACAGATACAACACAGGTTCTCACGAAATTATGGTTAGATACTGCTTCAACGTATCGAGAAACAACAATATGGGTAGATACAGAAGCGTTAGAAGATTATAATAATTATAATAGGTATACTTAGAAACAAAAAATAGAAACTTACTAAATATTATATATTATGAGAAAGTTACTTGTCATTTTAGCCGTATTCATCATCGCCTTTGTAAGCGGATGCAGCTACTCGGGCAATGGTGAACTGACAGGAGTTGAGCGTAAGACGTGGTATACTCCTCAACCCTACGGAATGTTATTCATTCCCCCGGGATCATATCAGATGGGTCCTAGTGATCAGGATGTCCCCTATGCAATGACAGCTCAATCAAAAACCGTTACAATTCAGGGATTCTGGATGGATGAAACGGAAATAACAAATTCCGAATATAGGCAGTTTGTTTATTGGGTAAGAGACTCTCTAGCTCTGACAACACTTGGAAAGGAGACAAAAAATTCTGTCGACTTTGGTGATATCAGTACAAAAAGGTCGTATCAGCCAACCGACTTCATCATTGATGATGCAGAAGTTTCGGAAGAAGAAGTTAACTTCATGACAAACATGTACGAAAATGGTGAATTCGATTTCGACGACTACGACAATAACAATTTCCTTGATTGGAATGGTCCGCTGGACTATAGAGACTTGGAATTGAAGGGCATACTGATTAAGAATGAAATTCCTAACAATTTCAACCAGACATTGTTCCTTCTTCCGCCAGCAGAACTCTACAGGTTCAACCGCAAAATCGACATGAATACAGATGCTTTGTATTATGAATATTTCTGGCAAGACCTCAGACAGGCTGCACAGAAGCATGTATTCAAGCCAGGTGACGATGGCGTTATCCAAGATGCGAATCTTGCTCGTAGCTTCGAACGTGAAGCCGACCATGGTCTTAGAATCGGAAGACACTTCAACCCCGAAACTGGCCAGTACGAAGGTTCTATCAAGGATCGCGAGAAAATGAAAGAAGATGCTGAATGGGAAGACTTTGCTGATAGAGAAGTAAAGAACTACGATGGCAAGTCTGATGCAGGAAGACATGGTGGTAGATATAGCTACTGGATGCACGAAAAGGTACATATCTATCCTGATACACTCTGCTGGATAAGCGACTTCACTTATTCGTACAACGAACCATTGGCAAAGGCTTATTTCTGGCATCCAGCATACGACTACTATCCAGTAGTTGGTGTGACCTGGAAACAGGCTTCAGCATTCTGCGTATGGAGAACTATGATGAAAAACGCATCACAGGCTTCAGCAGGCGAAGCTGCCCTGCAGGACTACAGACTTCCAACCGAATCGGAATGGGAATATGCAGCACGTGGTGGTCTCGATC
The DNA here is from genome assembly GCA_045112395.1 of Bacteroidales bacterium. Taxonomy (GTDB): domain Bacteria; phylum Bacteroidota; class Bacteroidia; order Bacteroidales; family ML635J-15; genus Bact-19. The sequence continues at coordinate 34,220 of JBGUHW010000156.1, read as the reverse complement.
TTATGATGTATCCATGGGGTGGTTTGTACACTCGTAACTACAGTGGTTGCCATGTTGCAAACTTCAAGCCTATGAGAGGAAACTACTACGATGATGGTGGTGTTCAGACCCTTATGGTTGCTACTTTCGACCCCAACGAATTCGGTCTATACGATATGGGCGGAAACGTTGCAGAATGGACAAGCAACGCATTCGACGAAGCAGCATACAACTACACACACGATTTGAATCCAGACTATGAATATTATGCTCATCCAGACGATTCTCCAGCATTGAAGAGAAAAGTTATCAGAGGCGGTTCATGGAAAGATGTATCTTACTATATGCAGAATGGTACTCGTACATACGAATATCAGGATTCAGCAAAGAGCTACATCGGATTCAGATGCGTTCGTGAATATCTTGGTCGTCATAGAGGCGATGGAACATCTTATTCACAAGTTTACTAAAAGTTAAAATTAATTGGAATTATATTGTTTATTTAAGTTAAGTATTATTAAAAACTAAAAAACTAAAAGTATGAGTTTAGGTGAATTGACCCAAACCAAAGGGTACAAAGTATTTATGGGTTACGTATACGGTTGGGGTGCAACCGTCGTTATGGTTGGTGCATTGTTCAAAATCCAGCACTATCCTGGTGCTAGTGTCATGCTTATCGTAGGTCTTATGACGGAAGCTGTAATTTTCTTCCTTTCAGCATTCGAACCACCTCACGAACAAGTTGACTGGAGTTTGGTATATCCCGAACTTGCAGGTATCGACAAGGAAATGGATAACATCAATGTCGAAGACAAGAAGGCAGCAGTAAAGTCAAAGAAATCTGCTCTTGAAAAATTCGACGCCATGATAGAGAGCGCAGAAATTACTCCAGAACTCTTCGAAAAGTTGGGTCATGGTTTGAAGAACTTGAACACGACAACAGAAAAGTTGAAAGACGTATCAGATGCAACTGCTGCTACTAATAATTATGTAGCTAACTTCGAGATGGCATCAGAAAAGGTTAACTCATTTGCAGAAGCATACGGAGCATCAGCTCAGAAGCTCAATGTTCAGGCAGAAAAGTTGGCAAGCGCATACGAAAGATCAGCTATGTCAGTAGGCAACTCAGGTGACGAACTTTCTGCAACCTACACCAAGCTCATTGCTTCGATGAACAAGGAACTCGAAAATTCAGCAGGCAGCGGCAAGTCGTACAACGAACAGTTGAACATCATGAACAAGAACCTCATGGCACTCAACTCAGTTTACGAAATGCAGCTCGAAGGAACAAACAAGCAGTTCGAAGCAGCAAAGAAGTTGTCGAGCGGTCTGGACGAAATCATGGCAAACATGAAGCAGTCTGCAGAAGACACCAAGCGCTACAGAGACGAAATAGGAAGATTGAGTTCGAACTTGGCAGCAATGAACACTATTTATGGAAATATGTTGGCTGCAATGAATTTCAAGCAGAATTAATATCCGCATAGTGAATTTTAACTGAATGTTTAACATTAAAAAGTAAAGTTATATGTCAGGTGGAAATTGTCCGGAGACCCCGAGACAGAAAATGATCGGTATGATGTACCTGTTCTACACCGCACTTATGGCATTGAACGTATCAAACGAAGTTTTGAACGCGTTCGTGGCGGTAAACGCAGGTATTCAGCAGACCACTGAAAACTTCTCGATTAAGACCGGAGAACTATACGGAAGAATTGACGGCAAAGCCGCCGAGCAGCCAGGCAAATATGCTGCACTGCAAAAGGAAGCTCATGAATTTGAAGCAGAATGTAATAAAATCTTCAATGGTATCAGAAGAATTAAAGTTCAGTGTTTAAATAAGAGTGATGAAACCATTGATCCTACAAACATTGAAATGGATACCGCTGTTATTAAGAAGATGGACGACATCAACGCAGCTCCTGCCATAATGGACAAGGAAGCAGGCGGTGTAATGGGCGATAGCTTAAGAATGTGGATGGATAACTTCAGAGATATGGTACTCAAGATGTCAGTCTTCAGAACCGACAAGAAGGATCCTAACAGCCCGGTTGATACTACTAGCTCATTCTACCATAGAACTGCAGCTGCGCTTGCTACTCCAGATAAGATTGATGACGGTGCAACAATTCCATGGGAACTCGGTCTTGTAAGACACATGCCTCTCGTTGGTACATTGGCATTGCTCTCAAAATTGCAGTCTGATATCAGAAACGTTGAAGCAGAAGTATTGCAGCAGATGGTTGCCGACCTCGAAGGTATGGATATTCGTATCTCATCACTTACCGGTTTGGTAAGTACATCTAAGAGTGTAGTAATGAGTGGTAGCGAATACGAAGCACAGATATTTATCGGTGCTCGTGATACCACAATGAGACCTACCATCTACATTACCCAGACAGCTCCTTACTACGATTCAGTTGTTAAGCCAAACGGCGAAATCGAATACAAGCAACTTGCAAATGCTACATACGACACTCTTCCATTGGATGAACAAGGTCGTGGTACATTCAAGACAGTAGGTGGCGTTGGTGAACACGGATACGGCGGTTTGATTTTCTATAAGTCAAACGTTGGTGACCAGTGGATCCCATACAAATCGTCATATGCAGTTGCAACATCTTCAACAACAATTTCGGCTACAGCTTGTAACATCTTCTACAAAGGTCTTCAGAACCCATTGTCAGTTGCAGCATCTGGCTACACAAACATCAATGTGTCGGCTACAGGCGGTGCTACAATCACCAAGGGTAAAGTTGCAGGATACGAAGGCGAATATATCGTAACAGTTCCAGCAGGAAGCCAGACCAAGGAAGTTACAATCAATGTTAGCGCAGATGGAAAATCAGTTGGACATCAGACATTCAAGGTTATGAATGTTCCTTCTCCTATCATCACAATAGGTGGTTATAAGAGTGGTGACGATGTTCCAAAGGCTGCTATAAAAGGTTCACCAAGACTTGATGCAGTACTTGAAGGTGGATTCTTCCCATTCAAGGATGTTAAATATACCGTTACATCTTTCACATACATGAAGGAAGTCAGGGGTGTAACATCATCACAAGTTGTAAGCGGCAATACTATACCTGGCGACATCTTGTCAGATATATCAAAGAAGGCTTCGGGATCTTCGATTTCGTTCATCGGAATCAAGGTTTCATCACCTTCAGGACCGAGAAATGCTCCAGGTTTTGCAGCTAGATTGAAATAATTAAAATTATTAGTCATGAAAAGATTAGTTAGTTTTTCCGTATTATTGGCTCTCATGCTTACATTGGCTAACACATCGTTCAGTCAAGTACTTGACGGTGCATTCGCCAGAGAGACAACAGTGAAGAGAAATGTAGTTCCTCTGCCATACATCAGGGAGGCAGACGCTATGTATTCAAAAAAGATTTTGAGAATATTGGAACTCAAAGAAAAACAGAACTTGCCCCTGTACTACCCGCAGACAAGGATGACTTATCCAGGTGAACTGCAACCACAAAGAAGCAGGGTTAACCTTCTGTATCTTGTGTACGATATCGGAATCAAAGGAAAAACTTTCTATAAGGCAACCGGACAAGAAATTGAAGACAATGAAAGTACCGACAACAGGTATCCTGTTTTCAAACTTGATGCAGGTGACATTACCAACTGGTGGAGAACTCCAATTGAAAAGGACGATCCATCAAGAGACTCGTTGCTATCTTACGAAGGTACAATAAAGATTGCTGACCCATATTCAGACGATCCAGACAATCCAGATTACATCGAAGTTGCACAAAAGATGGAACTCGAAGAAAGTGACCGTGGTGTAATGGACGAACTATGGGTTTGGGAAGAATGGTTCTTCGACAAGCAGAGATCAGTAATGGATGTCCGCATAATGGCTATGTCATTCGACGGATATACTTCAGAAGGTCGTGTATGGCCGTTCTGGATTGCCTACAACGACTATCGTCCGCTGTTCACCACGCACGAAACATTCAACACACACAACGAAGCTGAACATAGGACATTCGACGATGTTTTCCTACAGAGAAGATTCTCAAGTTTCATAGTTGCTGAAACAAACAACTACGACAACCGTCTTATCTCCGATTACCTTGTTGGTATTGAAGCAATAAGAGAAGGAGAAAGAATCCAGGACGAAATGTTCAAGGTTGAACACGACATGTGGGAATACTAACGAAGTTGATTATTCCAAAAATAAGAAAAGGCTGCCGATGGCAGCCTTTTCTTATTTACACGATTCAGGTATTACATACAACAGACGTTGAAACATTAAACCTTTAAATTATTGAATATTTAAATTTTCATAGTGATTACCAACATATAAACAGGGGTTAATAAAAAAAGAACATTTTGCTTTAAAGCCATATCAAAAAGAAATATTTTTGCAGTCCGAAACATAAAAACAAATTATTACCATGACAACAAACAACGAGATAGCGACACCTATCAAATTCTTTGCAGGCTCGGCAAGCAGATATGTAGCCGAAGAAATCGTAAAAGGCTATAACCCAGAAATGAAATTAGGAGAAAGCACTCTTCTTAAATTCAGCGATGGCGAATTCGTAACAAGCATCGACGAAACGGTAAGAGGTTGCACAGTATTCCTAATCCAATCAACATTTCCGCCAGTAGAAAACCTTTTCGAGCTTATGCTAATGGTCGATGCAGCAAAGAGAGCTTCGGCTGAACAGGTTGTTGCCGTTATTCCTTACTTCGGCTTTGCTAGACAGGACAGGAAAGACAAACCAAGAGTGGCAATAGGAGCAAAACTAGTAGCTGACTTGCTAATGGCATCTGGTGTAAACAGAGTTATGACAATGGACCTGCACGCAGACCAAATCCAAGGTTTCTTCAATGTGCCAGTTGATCACATTTATGCATCAACATTGTTCGTTCCATACATAAAGAGCCTAAACCTCGACAATCTTGTAATAGCATCTCCAGACATGGGCGGAGCAAAGAGAGCAAAAGCATACTCACATTTCCTTGATGCTGAAATGGTTATCTCGCACAAGTCAAGATCAAAGGCCAACATGGTAAGCGAAATGATGGTAATTGGCGACGTAAAGGACAAGAATGTCATTATTGTTGACGATATGATTGACACTGCTGGCACCATAACAATGGCAGCCGATATTATTATGGAAAAGGGAGCAAAGAGCGTCCGCGCCGTAGCAACCCACCCCGTACTTTCGGGACCAGCATACGAAAGAATCAACAAGTCGGCTCTCATCGAAGTTATTACCACAAACTCTATTCCTATCAAGGAAGGAATGTCGAACAAGATTAAGGTAATCTCAATCGGAGATTTGTTTGGAGAAGTAATCAACAACGTATATCACCACAAGTCAATAAGCAAAAACTTCATCGTGTAATGGACTTGCGGTATTTGGTCATCGAAGGGAACATCGGGACAGGCAAGACAAGCTTATGCCACCTGATTGCCCAGAAGCGCAAGGCAAAACTCTTCCTAGAACAATATGCCGAAAACCCCTTCCTGCCCAAATTCTACGAAAATCCGGAAAGATATTCGTTCCCTCTGGAACTTTCTTTCCTAGCAGACAGATACAATCAGCTTAAAAGCAGCATTTCGTCATTCGACCTGTTCAATGAGTTGATTGTATCTGACTATTTTTTTATGAAATCACTTATTTTTTCAGCCCACACACTCCAGGAAGACGAATACAAGCTATACCGACAAATATTCGACATCATTTACAGCACCTTGCCAAAACCTGACTTATACATATATCTGCACAAAAATACAGACCTTCTGCTGAAGAACATTGCAAAACGAGGGCGAGAATACGAAAAAAACATCACGGCAGAATATCTGAAAGGAATCGAAACAGGATACTTCAATTTCTTCAAGCAACAGAATCAAATAAAAATAGTCATTATCGACACCAACAATATTGATTTTGTGAACAATAGCAAAGATTTTGAGAAAATAGAAAAAACCATTTTCGACAACGAATTTCCAACTGGGATTACCAGATTAATCCTCTAGATATTTTTTTTAATCTTTTTGATAATTTTTCTTTACAATTCAAAAACAAGATATTATCTTTGCACAGATTTTTCCCATGGAAAAGTCAAAGCTAAGTTTAAAGTATTAAAAATTAAAAGAATAATAAGTAATAAATTATGAAGAGGTTTTTATTTGTGACTTCGGTGGTTGCACTAGGACTTATAATGGGCTCTTGCAACGATCTTAAAAAGATGGCAGCTAATGCCGATGACATCAACTACTCAGTAAATCCTAAGGTACTGGAAGTACACAACGGACAAGTAGCTGTTAATATTACTGGAAATTTCCCAGAAAAGTACTTCAGAAAGAAAGTATCTGCAACATTAACTCCGACCTTGGTATGGGACGGTGGAGAAAAAGCTCTCACCCCTATCTATGTACAAGGCGAAAAGATTTCTGGTAACGGACAAGTTATAAAGTACAAACCAGGTGGTTCTTTCTCGTACAATGACAAGTTCGACTATTCTCCAGAAATGCGTAGATCGAAACTCGTTTTGAAGATTACAGCAGTTAAGGGTACTAAGGAAGCAGAATTCGATCCTGAAGACATTGCAGAAGGTATCGTAGCAACTCCTGAACTTGTAAAGTTGACAGGTGGAAAGTCATCGAAGGCAGCAAGCAACTTCAAGAAGGACAATGCAGCTTCAAAAATTGCAGCTATCAACTACGACAAGAACAAAGCTGACATCAAGTCATCTGAAACAAAGAAGAGCGAAATCGCTGAAATGCAGAAGTACATTAAGGAATCTAAGGACAACGACCGCGTAAGATTCGACGGTGTTGAACTTAAGTCATACGCTTCTCCAGAAGGTACACAGGAAATCAACAAGAAGGTTTCAAACGACCGTTCAAATAGCGCATCAAAGTTCGCAAAGAACGAATTCAAGGGCGTAAATGGTGCTGACGGAAGCAACTTCTTCAAGAGCTTGGTAACAGAAGAAGACTGGGAAGGTTTCAAGACCGCAGTACAAAATTCAAACCTTGCTGACAAGGATATGATTATCCGCGTTATCAATATGAATTCTGACCCAGACAAGAGAGAAGAAGAAATCAGAAACATGAAGAGCACATTCGATGAACTCGAAAAGGAAGTTCTCCCAAGCTTGCGTCGTTCTGAAATCGTTATCAATGTAACTAACATTGGTAAGACCGATGATGAAATTGCAAAGGTTTACAAAGAAGACCCAAGCAAACTCTCTTTCACAGAAATCATGCACTATGGTGAAATCACCGAAGACGCTCACAAGAGAGTAGAAATCTACACAAAGGCAACTGAACTCTTCCCAGAAGAATGGTCAGCATACAACAACCTCGGTGCAGCTCTCTACGAAACTAAGGATTACCAAGCAGCAAAGGTTGCTCTCGAAAAGGCAAAAAGCAAGAGCAACGGAAATGCAACAGTTCTCAACAACATGGGTAACATCGCTCTCTCAGAAGGCAATATCGCTGAAGCAGAAGCTAACTACTCATCAGCAACTGGCGTAAACGAAGCTAGCGCAGGTCAGGGCGTAATCGCAATAAAGAAAGCTCAGTATGCTAACGCATCTAATTTCTATGGTGACGACTGCTCATTCAATGCTGGTCTTGCTAAGGTTCTCAACAAGGAAAACGATGCAGCTATGAAGGCTCTCGACTGTGGAGAAGAAAAGGACGATGCAATGAACTACTACCTGAAGGCTGTTGTTTGCGCTCGTAAGACCGACAACGAAGGCGTTTTCAACAACTTGAGAACAGCTTGCCAGAAGGATTCGAAGTTGAAAGATTTCGCAGCTAAGGATGTTGAATTCATCAACCTCTTCGAAAACGATACTTTCAAGTCAATTGTAAAGTAATTATTAGCATTCATATCACAAAAATGGCTACCAAACGGTAGCCATTTTTTTATTGTATCAATCGAAACATACTTATTAAATATTAAGATGCAGCCCGTCGTAGGCAAGCTGAACATTTGCAGGCAACTTTGACAAAACAGAATCGTGCGAAATACGATGCCCTATATGCGTGAAATAAGTATGCTCAGCCCCTACCCTTTTTGCAAAATCAACAGCCTCATCGAGTGAAAAATGCATCGGGTGAGTATCGTACTGTAACGCATTTACAACCAAAGTCTTGACATTCTTTAGTTTTTCCATTTCCGTTTCCGGAACAACCTTAGCATCAGTTATATAGGCAAAATCGTCAATTCTAAATCCTAAGATTGGCAGTTGTCCATGATAGGCACGAATCGGAGTAACTGCTATGTCTCCTATTTTGAATTCGGCATCGGAAGTAATAGTATGTATGTTCACTTTGGGCACACCAGGATATGTACTATTGTCGAAGATATAGAAAAACTGTTTGTGAAGCGCATCAATCACTCGCTGCTCGGCATATATCTCCATTGGCTTCTTGGTAAGATAATTGAGCGGGCGTATGTCGTCAAGTCCACCGGTGTGGTCGACATGTCCGTGAGTAAACAATATTGCATCAACATTGTTTGCTCCCTCACGAATCATCTGGTAGCGAAAATCAGGACCACAATCGACTAGTAAATCTGTTCCGAAATGATGTATCAGCACCGACGAACGCAAACGCTTGTCCTTCGGATTAACTGACCTGCATACTTCACAATCGCACCCTAAAATTGGCGTTCCCTGCGAGGCACCCGTTCCCAAAAATACGACTTCCATAATGCAAAGTTACAATATTATCCAGCTATATGCAAAATAAAATTTAGCAATACACAATAAATCAGCGCAAAAGTGCACTACTATTAGTAAGTTGAACATTGAATAATATTTTTCTAATTTACTATTTGTAAAATAAAATATTGTTTATCTTTGCCGGCGATAAGACGAGGAAATAAATGCAGATTGATTCTGTAGAAGTCCTACCCTACATAGGAAAAAGAAAAGACAGAAAAGTTTGATTTATATTCGTCAATTAAAATTTTATGAGAACCATATATTGGCTAATAGTATTTTCCGCTATGATGACAGTTTTAGTATCGTGCAACCGCAATACTAAAACTGAACCTGCAGTTTATGAGTTTGAAGTTTACAAGACTCAGGAAATTGTGGTGGATGATACTGATATAGATAGCACTTATATATTTGCGGTTCCAGAACAACTCCTGGATATCAACGGAAAAGATGTGCTTGTTTTTGTGTCTGCCGATAAGACACAGTCGTTTTATGATTTGGAAACAGGCAAAAAGTTGAGTGGGATTAATAATGTAGAGCTTGAGGAAAACAAGCTTTTAGATACTGTAATTACAATTGATGTTCCGCTAGTAAGCGGCGACAGCAAAGAACTTGAAGTTTCTCTTAAATATGACAATACCAACGATATATATTGGACAATAAAACCTTTAGAATGCAATATATCTGGTGGATGTATTCGTGAGCTTCTGATCTTTGATAAGAATTTTGACTATTTAGGATTAATTTTCAATGATGAAAAAAGTCCATGGTTTTCTAATGGAAGGATACTTATTGACATTCTGCCAGTCGAAAAGACCAAGATGATAGTAAATTTTATGAAATTAAAGAAAACAGATCGTGACTACAAGCAATACGTTGATTCATGCCGTACAGTTGTTGAAAAAAAGCATCAGGACTATGTTACTTCTGACACTCGAACAGATGTAGAACCGAGCAATCTGTGCTTCATTAATGTGAAAAACGACATAATAGATTTTGCGTTATCGTGTTTGCGATGGAGATTTGATTTGTGTAGCTGATTATAATGTTGTCTATAATTAATTAAAAGTTCTTGATACTAATAAACAGGGAACGCTGCAAATGCAGCGTTTTTTTATTTATAAAAGATAGGTGTAATGTATCCACAATAAAACCGACACATGTGCGTTATATTAGTAAATGTCATTGAAATAATATTTTTCAAATTTGTTATCTGTAAAAAATATTGTTTATCTTTGTCAGCGATAATTTGATAGAAATATATGTAAAATCATTCCGGAGAAAGTTCTGTGCTTTGGAGAAAAAAGGAAAAGCAGACAAGTTGTGTTTATTTGTTTAACAAAAAAATGTATTTATTATGAGGTATTCATTTGGGTTAATTTTAGCAGTTGCTATAGTAGCAACATTTGCTTCGTGCAACCGTGACACGAAGTCAGGACCTGCAGTTTACGAACTGGAAGTATATAAGACGCAGGAAGTTTTGTTGGAAATGGAAGACCGTGATTTGGAAAGTGAAATAACACTTCCGGGAGGGCTTGTCGACATTGACGGCAAGGACGCTCTTGTGTTTTACTCCAAGGATGGAACCATGTCGTACTACAACTTGGAAACTGGCAAGAAGATGAGCGGTGTAAATAATGTTGAACCTAAGGAACCAACATCTTTTGATACTGTGATTGACGTTGATGTTCCGTTGTTGGCAGGCGACAGCAAGCAGCTGGGTGTAAGGCTTGATTATGACGAAACTAACAATGTTTACTGGGCAGAAAAGTCCTACGATACTGAATATTATGGTAAAAATGTTCACGAACTTATCATTATCGATAAGGATTTCAACTATTTGGGAACAATCTACGACAATAAGGTTTGGCCTTGGTTCTGGAACGGCAGAATACTTGTCGATATTGAACATCTAAAAGACAATTCGGTTGTAAAGGTTAACTTTTTGAAACTTACTAAGACCGACCGCGACTACAAGGAGTATATTGATTCGTGCCGTGCCGACCTTGAGAAAAAGCATAAGGATTGGGAAGAATACAAGGAAAAGAATTCTCCGGAAAACAATCCGCTCATTGGTTTGGTAAATCCTGAGGCTGACAGAGTATATAAAGTGCTAACCTTGTATTGCAAGGATGAAATATCGGATGGCGACAAGATGCTTATCGACTCGCTGATTGGCGAAAAGGAAATTGTCAACCTGGCACCTATATATCTTGTGATATCTGCCGAAAATGAAGAAGCTGCCGCTTCGTATGTCAAGAAAAACGGTCTCGACTGCATCAACAAGGTTGTGTTCGACACCGAAGGCATAGCAAAGACTGATGCCGGACAAGACAATCCGCGCTTTATATTGGTAGAAGACGGACTTATAAAAAGAGATACCATTTATAGTACCGAAGACCTTAGCACGGAGATGTTCCCTAGGCTGTTTGGCGAGGGCAAACACACCAGGTATATTATTTATGATGGAGAACTTATTGTTATGGCAACCCCTGGCGCTTTTTTAGACGATTAGCTTAGGAAATATTAAAATGAAAAAACGCTGTGTGTCGCAGCGTTTTTTTTGTTTTGAGGGGGATTGAAGAGCCCCTGCGCTGCCGCGGGCGGCTTTGCAAAAAAAGAGAAAACTTGTTTCACTGCGTTTTCAATTTTGTTTTCCGGCAGATCCTTTAGTGAAGTATGAGGGGATTGTAGATCCCCTGCACTGCCGTGGGCGGCCTTGCAAAAAAGAGAAAACTTGTTGCACTGCGTTTTCAATTTTGTTTTCCAGCAAATCCTTTAATGAAGTATGAGGGGGATTAAAGATCCCCTGCACTGCCGTGGGCGGCCTTGCAAAAAAGAGAAAACTTGTTTCACTGCGTTTTCAATTTTGTTTTCCGGCAAATCCTTTAGAGAAATGCAAGGGGGATTATAGATCCCATGCGCTGCCGCGGGCGACCTTGCAAAAAAGAGAAAACTTGTTCCACTGCGTTTTCACTTTTGTTTTTCGGCAAATCCTTTAGAAAGCAAGCTTTCACGGATTTGCCGAAAAACAAAAAGAGCGAAGCACAAACTTCGCTCTTTTTTGCGGAGAGAGGGGGATTCGAACCCCCGGTACCGGTAACCCAGTACGTCAGTTTAGCAAACTGGTGGTTTCAGCCACTCACCCACCTCTCCGTGCTAAATCTTGAGCTTTCCTGAAATCAGAAAAAGCGAGCGCAAAGATACACATAATAATTGTAATGCAAAAAATATTTATGAAAATATTTTTCACAATTCTTTATTGGTAGATTTTTTTCAAAATCCTTCGCTATGAACTAAAATTGATTATTTTTGCAGTTTACAAAAAAAAGACATACAGTTATGAATCGTTATTTATCCATGTTTTTAGTCCTGCTACTGCTCGCATCATTGCCAATGCTGTATTCGTGCGGAGGAACAAGCTCTGGCAAGGCAAACCTAGTTGCCATGTATGGACTGGTGAACGGTTCCAACTGGCGAGGTGCCGATCCCACTGCAATCGTCAGTGAACACAAGATAAAGGTTAACGGAACATCCGCCAACGGACAAACAATAATAATAACTCTTAATACAAAAGAACTTGGCGAATATACATTTTCCAAGACCAACGGACATTATGCCGAATTCATTCCGAACATGGCATCGGGGACAGAACGATACTCGACGCAAACTGGCGAAGGAAGCGGATTCGTAAGATTGTCGTCGCTGAACGAGGAAACAAACACTATTGGCGGTGAATTCTACTTCAAGGCATACCGCGAAGACGGCTCTTACAAGTCGGTATCCGAAGGTAAGTTCACAAATGTCCCATATACATACTATAATTTCGATGATGATACATACAACAATTCATTTGTCTTTACGCAAGGTGGCAGAATCTGGAATGCCAAAGAGATATCAGGAGTTAAAAGCGATACTGCAATCGTAGTGACAGGAGCCTGCGACCGCTCAGAAGCATGGCAGAGCATAACCTTGCAAATGCCAAACAACGTATCTGAAGGCGTGCATTATTTTGGAGCCGATGTGTCGGGAATATTCCAGTCGGGATTTTACGACTTGCCAGCAACAGCAGGTGCAATAACAATTACCGAAATAAACAGCCAAAATAAAGTGATTAAGGGAACCTTCTTCTTTAACTACAGAGACAACAACGGCGAAGTACAATCAATTACTGATGGTTCGTTCGACTTGAAGTACAATGATTTGACTGTGGTTGAGTAAAAATATTATTCGAATTACATTTATAAACAATAAATAAAACATTTTCACATGAACGAAAAGATATTGAAAGACCTTGCCAAAATAGGCATAACAGGTGTAAAAGAAATTCATTATAATCCCTCAAACGAGGAATTGTTCAAATTTGAGATGGATCCGTCTCTCGAAGGCTTCGACAAAGGACAGCTAACCGAACTGAATGCTGTAAATGTAATGACTGGTATATATACTGGTCGTTCGCCCAAGGACAAGTTCATCGTTATGGACGAAAACTCAAAGGACACAGTATGGTGGACAACCGATGAGTACAAGAACGACAATCATGTTTGCTCGCAGGAGACTTGGAATGTTGTGAAAGACCTCGCAAAGAAGCAGTTGTGCAACAAGGAATTGTTCGTTGTTGACGCTTTCTGCGGTGCTAACAAGGACACCCGCATGAATGTCCGCTTCATCATGGAAGTTGCATGGCAGGCTCACTTTGTACGCAACATGTTCATCAAGCCGACCGAGGAAGAACTCAAGACTTTCGAACCAAACTTCACAGTTTACACTGCATCTAAGGCAAAAGTTGAGAACTACAAGGAACTCGGTCTCAACAGCGAAACCGCAGTTGTATTCAACATTACAAGCCGCGAACAGGTTATCCTCAACACATGGTACGGCGGTGAAATGAAGAAGGGTATGTTCTCGATGATGAACTACTACCTGCCATTGCAAGGCATTGCAGCAATGCACTGCTCGGCAAACACCGACATGCAGGGCAAGCATACCGCTATTTTCTTCGGATTAAGCGGAACAGGCAAGACCACCCTTTCGACCGACCCGAAGCGCCTGCTCATCGGTGACGATGAACACGGCTGGGATGATGATGGCGTTTTCAACTTCGAAGGCGGTTGCTACGCAAAGGTTATCAACCTCGACAAGGACAGTGAACCCGACATTTATAATGCTATCCGCCGTGATGCACTTTTGGAGAATGTTACTGTTGATGAAAACGGCAAGATCGATTTCGCAGACAAGAGCGTTACCGAAAATACCCGCGTAAGCTACCCGATTGACCACATCGAGAAGATTGTTCGCCCAATAAGCGCAGCTCCGGCAGCAGAGAATGTTATTTTCCTTTCGGCTGATGCTTTCGGCGTTCTTCCTCCAGTGTCAATCCTTACTCCAGAACAGTGCAAATACTACTTCCTCAGCGGTTTTACAGCAAAGTTGGCTGGTACAGAGCGTGGCATCACCGAACCGACACCAACTTTCAGTGCATGTTTCGGACAGGCATTCCTCGAATTGCACCCAACAAAATATGCTGAGGAACTTGTAAAGCGCATGGAAAAGAGCAACGCAAAGGCATATCTTGTAAACACAGGCTGGAACGGTACAGGCAAGCGTATCTCGATTAAGGATACCCGTGGCATTATTGATGCAATTCTCGATGGCGCAATACTAACCGCCCCGACAAAGAAGATTCCGTATTTCGACTTGGAAGTTCCTACAGCATTGCCAGGTGTTGATCCGAAGATTCTCGACCCACGCGACACCTACGCAACAGCAGATGAATGGGATGTCAAGGCTCGCGACCTTGCAGGACGCTTCATTAAGAACTTCGTGAAGTTCACAAGCAACCCAGCAGGCAAGAAATTGGTTGATGCAGGTCCAAAACTGTAAATTTCAATTTTATAGAATAAAAAAGTTCCGCCGTGGCGGAACTTTTTTTGTTTTGAGACATTTTGAGACGATGCACGTACTATTATCAATTGTAAATCGCCTCTATTTCCTTCATTATCCTTTTTGCAAGCGCATCGGCTTTGTCGATGGTGCAGCTTTCGGAGTAGATGCGGATTATCGGCTCTGTGTTCGACTTGCGCAAATGTACCCATTCCTTGGTTTCTGGAAATTCAATCTTTACTCCATCGATTGTTGATACTGGATTTCCAGCATATTTAGCAGTCATTGTCTTCAGAATATTGTCGACATTGATTTTTTCGTTGAGCTGGATTTTGTTCTTAGAGATTGAATATTCGGGGAAAGTACGGCGCAATTCACTGACTTTCATTTTCTTTTCAGCCATAAGCGACAGGAACAATGCTATTCCTACAAGAGCATCGCGACCATAATGTACCTCAGGATAAATTACTCCGCCGTTGCCTTCGCCACCAATGACAGCATTGGTTTCCTTCATCTTTGTTACGACATTCACCTCGCCTACTGCGGCGGCATTGTACGAACAGCCGTACTTTTCTGTTACATCACGCAATGCTCGGGTGGATGACATATTGGAAACCGTATTGCCAGGAGTTTTCGACAAAATGTAGTCGGCAACCGAAACCAAAGTGTATTCCTCGCCAAACATCTGTCCATCTTCGCAAATGATTGCAAGCCTGTCGACATCTGGGTCAACTACAAAGCCGACATTGGCGTTCTGCTTTGGCATTTCCGATGCAATCTGCGTAAGGTTCTCGGGAATTGGTTCGGGAGTATGGGCAAAATGTCCGTTTGCTTCGCAGTTGAGTTCCACAATGTTGTTAACGCCAAGTTTTTTCAAGAGTTTTGGAAGAACGATTCCGCCAACGGAGTTCACGCAGTCGATTACTACCTTGAAGTTTGCAGCCTTAATTGCATCGAGGTTGAGAACTTTCATCTTCAGAACCATGTCGATGTGCTTGTCCTCGTAGTTGGCAATCTTTGTTTCCTTGCCAATGTGATCTATATCGTTGTAGGTAAAATCTTCCGATTCGGCAATTGCAAGCACATCCTTGCCTTCCTTGTCAGTAAGGAATTCTCCGTTGCTGTTGAGCAACTTCAAGGCATTCCACTGCTTGGGATTATGGCTGGCTGTGATAATTATACCGCCATCGGCTTTTTCCATGATTACTGCCATTTCGGTAGTCGGCGTGGTTGCCATTCCGATGTTTACAACCTCGAAACCGAGCGAAACCAATGTCGAAACCACAATGTTCTCGACCATCTGACCAGAAAGACGCGCATCGCGACCAACGACAATTTTGTTGCTGCCAAGATTTTGCTTACGGTTCCAAATGCCGTATGCAGTGGTAAACTTTACTATGTCGATTGGGGTTAGGTTTTCTCAAATTTGTCCGCCTATAGTTCCACGGATACCTGATATTGATTTAATTAGTGTCATGTCCTTTTAAGTTTGATTTGTGCAAATGTAATGAAGTTTTTCCGTAGCGTCCAGCAAAATAATGTACGAATTCTCATTTTTATCAACAGCATGGGTGGAAATAACGCTGAATTAATTTTGTGCTATTTGTAGTATTCATTGGTTGCCGTGTCGAATAATGTCTTAATTTTGCCACTGCATAATATTCAGGTATGGATACGATTCAGCTACAGATTGACGAACATAACAGGCAAATTATAAAGCACAACATTGAACGCAACAGGCTTATTGTCGAAAATAAACTCGGAACCGACATGCTTGTTCCTGAATACAAACTCGATTCGAACGGAAAGTTCATTAGCGTCAATATAAAATTCGCCGAAATGCTTGGCTATTCATCTGTGGCAGAAATAATGTCGGAGATAAATACTGGCAAATACTTGATCCTAAAATCCGACCTGCTGGCAATGTTTGCCGACTCCGACTACATTATCGACAAGCCCCTGTGTCTGCGCACAAAAACCGGATCTTACCTCAACCTTATGGAATCAATGATAAGGATTGAAGAAAAAGGTCAGACAAGATATATAGGGCTTATGAAATACCGCGATTCGTATGGCCGGCAAAAGCAAGGCAATGCTTTGTTCTGGAACACAGTGAACCAGCTATACGGAAACATAAAGTCGGGAGTAATGATATGCGACCGCAACACCATATTGATGTACGAAAATTCAGCCATGCGACAAATCATCGGACTTGACGACATAGAGGACCTGCCAAGTTTGTACATTGAGAACTACATTAATCCTAAAGACCGCAAAAAAATAAAGCTGTCGATTGATAAGCTTTTCCGCACCGAAATGCAAACATCGCAAATCGGCTTCTCGTTGATGAAAAAGAGCGGAGAATATGTCAGTGTAACCGCATATTCATCGATAATAGATTTCGAAGACCAAAAATTTTGCGTAGCGATAGTAACTCCAGTAAACGAAAAGGACAATATCGAAAAGAAAGAGATGCACAAGGTCATGCGTCCATTTCGTGAAACAATCGATGCACTGTCGGAACTATGTCTGCTTGTAACTCCCGAAGGCGACATTTGCGACATCAACAATGCCGCCGTAAAGATGTGGGGATGGAACTACAAAGCATACCTTAGCAAGTCAATATTTTCGCTTGGCAAGTTCAGCAAGCATGAAACAGACCGCAACATAGGCAATTTGTGCAACAACGACGGACTATGCGAGTACCTGTTTATTGCCCAGAATACCATCTGGGGCGACATACCCTTTACCGCCAAAGTATTCTATGCCTCATCAAACGATGTAAAGCACATAGCCATCGTGATGGAAAACAGACGCGAGATACAGCAGATAATGGACAACCTTAGCATAGAATACCGAAACAATCTGGCATTGTTCGAAAATTCGCTGTGCGGAATAATCCAGATGCAAAACGGAGAAATTGTAAAGGTAAACAGCAGAGCATACTCGTTGCTAAAAATAAACAACGACATACGCGGTCATCATATAACCGACATACTGAAGGTTACCAAGCGGAAAAAACGTAGCATCGTAGTAACCGCACCAAACCGCAAGGAGGAGATATTCGACTACGAGGTAATATCCGAAGAGAGCCGAACTGTCCTTGAAATGCACATATACGACATCGACAAGGAAAATTCGCTGTGCTACTTCACACCGAAGAATGTGCGCAAGTCAAATCCATTATTGCGTGATGCCGTGTCGCGATACAAGGTCATTGTAGAGCAGTCGCCATGCGGTGTGCTTATCGGCGACAAGCACGGAAACATAATCGATGTCAGCGACCGCTTCTGCGAAATGATAAAAATGCCCCCGCGCGAAATACTTGGCAAGAACATCGTTGCACTTTTCACGACTAGTAGCGTCAGCAGCAAGCCGTTGGACTACACTCACGTGGATGAAGGAGAAATAATAAACGCCGAGCGTGAACTAAAATGCGGTGATGGTACGGTAAAAGTTGTCGAAATGTACTCGAGCGCAATATCATCCGACATGTATCAGGCTGTAATACTTGACATTACATCCAGAAAAATATACGAGAACCAAATGCTCGGATACCGCAAGAGAATCCAAGACATGGATTTGCAAAAGGCGCATTTCAAGAAGATGTCGAAGGACGTAACTGTGATATTTGGGGCAAATGCTGAAATAAAGGATGTATTTGTCGGTGAAAAATTCCCGTTTTTCGAATACGCCAAGAGCGAAAAAGAATTTACCGAAAGGTTCATAAGCTACATGTCACGCAAGGAATACGACATGATTATAAGGCAATGCGTAACCCGAATAATCGAAGGGAACAGCGACGAAACCCAGGATGTTGAAGTTACAATAAACGGAATAAAGCACGAGTTCGAACTGAGATTCTCGCCGATAGAAAACGATGCTCTTATGGTCGTTTCCGATGTGACAGACAGAAACCGCTCAATCAGGGAACTTAATGCCGCACTGAAAAAAGCAGAAGGAAACGAAAAACTTCAATCGGTATTCCTTAGCAACCTATCGCACGAACTTCGCACGCCTATGAACGGAATAATAGGATTTGCCGACCTGCTTCTCGAAAGCGAAAAGGATCCGCAAAAGCAGGAATACCTGAAAATAATCCTCGATTCATCGAACCAACTGCACAATGTACTTTCGGACATTATTGAGATGTCGAAACTCGAAGCAGGTACTGTACAGGCAAAGACGGAAATTATCGGGCTGAAGAAAATTATCGCCGACATTTGCGCATCAATGCAATCGGACAGGCTGATAGCCGAAAACAATGTCCAGATTGTAAACCTTGCTCAGGGACACGAAGAAGTGCTTATCATTTCCGACAATGTAAAGCTGAGGCAAATAATAATTAACCTCGTGAACAACGCCATAAAGTTCACCAAGAACGGAAAGGTGGAAATCGACTACAGCGTTGACAACGAAAAGGTTTGCATCACTGTCCGCGACAACGGCGTTGGAATAGCAAAGGAAGACATCGACAATATTTTCGACAGGTTCTACCAGACGAAAAATGTTGAGCTTGCAACTAAAGGTTCGGGACTTGGACTTGCAATAGTCAAGTCGTACATCGATATACTACATGGAAAAATTAGCGTTGAATCGGAAGTAGGCAAAGGCTCCTGCTTCTATGTTGAACTGCCTAGTCGTTACTAATATGAGAAGAAAAATTTTTGTAATAGCTTTGTTTGTGCTGGCATTCGCTACAGCATTCGCTCAATCGGATGAATACGGTATCCCCCAGATAAAGAACTTCAGTCCTGCCGACTATCGCCAGGAAAGCCAGAATTTCTGCGTGGTGCAGGACAAAAACTCGCTCATGTACTTCGGAAATACCAATGGTGTCATGGAATACGATGGCGAGCACTGGCCAATTGTCAAAGTGCCTGGAAGACCCAAACTGGCAGTAAACGACAATAACGAAATATACTACGGCGGATATAATACATTCGGCAAAATAATCTACAAGAACGGACACCTTGACCTGGATGAAATTTCAAACAATCTCGACTGCGCCTTCGGACAGATTGTTAAGGTGGTGGCATGCAACGATGCAGTATACTTTGCATCCAGCGACAAACTTTTCATGTACGCCAACTCAAACATAAAGACAATTATCGACAGCAAACCATTTCGCCTAATAGATCTGGACGGTTCTGCATACGTGCAACGAAGATTTGCTCCGCTACAACATCTGAATCACGGAAAACTTGAAACCGATGAACTTTGTTCTGCAGTCGATTCCATCGATGTCGCCGACCTAATAAAGGACAAGGACAACCGCATTATTATACGCGATGGACAAAGGACATGCTTTTTCTCATACTCCAAAAGCGAAGGCCTTAATTATTTCCGCACCGAATTCGACAGATACATAAACAAAAACGAATATTCTAAAATGGCTGTCCTTCGTGATGATACATTTGTCGTAGGCACAAAGTTAGGCGGTATTGTATCGTTTGACGAGCATGGTAAAGCCCGATTTATGGTAAACACCTCAAACGGACTGAAAGACAACACCATAAACGACATTTATGTTGACAACCAAAACAAGGTTTGGGTAGCCACCGAAAACGGTATCGGTCTCCTTGAAACCAATTCCGGACTGTCTATTTTCAATTCTTCCAACGGATTAAGAGGTGCTGTGCTATCGGTAATACGTTTCAATGGAATACTATATGTAGGAACTACTGTCGGACTATTCAAGCATTACCGATTGGAAACGCCAGCTGGCACCCTGTACGGATTCAGAAGCATCAGGGGCGTTTACGAAAACTGCTGGCAACTATGCATATACGACGACCACCTGTATGCTGTAACATCGGGCGGACTCTTCGATATTGAAGAAGGAAATGCCGAAAAAGTAATGGATGGTTCGTTAATATCGATGATGCCAATAACCATAGGAGAGAACAAATATGTGCTACTAGGCGGACATCAAGGAATCGTAGTTACCACAATATCGGAAGGTAAAATTGAGAAAATCGGTAACATGAAGAATATGATGCGCACGGTAAGGACTATTGCCACCGACATCGACGGCAATGTATGGCTAGGTACCGACCGTGACGGACTGTACAGATTTTCTACTGGCGACTCGCTAAACCTTGACGCTATGGTTTCGAGCTACGGAGCCTCTGACGGACTACCGCCAAACTTCGACTGGGTGGACGTTTACACTACAACCCGTCTTGGCCCAGTATTTTCGACATCGCTGGGACTTTACCGCTACAACAGAATGCAGGAAAAGTTTGTCAAGGATACCACTTGCTTCTGCATAGGCTCCGACTGCTCATCAATATTTGGCATTATCCGCGAGGATTCGTGCGGAAATATATGGTACAACTGCTCTCTGGCCGATGCCTACGAACGCGAAGTCGGTATAATAAACTTCGACACGGAAGGCAACTTTGTCCGCGAAACTTCTGCCTTTGGACAAATGAAGGAGTCTGTAGTGGAAACCATATATCCCGAAAATGCAGATATAGTATGGTTCGGCACCTCCGATGCCTTGATTAAATACCACAAAAATAAAAACTTACAAATAAAAAAAGACAGCGCATTCGTATGCATGATAAGAACTGTAGCCGTGGCAAACGACTCCATAATTTATGCATTCGACCATGATTATCAAGAAGATGTAAAATTCATGCACGAGATAAAGTATCTCGACAGGAAAATCAGGTTCGAGGTGGCAGGACTTGCTTACAACACCTTTGGCGACACCGAATACCAGTTCATGCTCGATGGTCTGGACGACGACTGGTCGGACTGGACAACCGACTCATACAAGGAATACATCAGCCTATCTGAAGGTAAATACAAGTTTCTGGTACGATCCCGCAACGGATACGGACAAATAAGCAATATTGCCGAATTCAACTTCGAGGTTACACCGCCATACTACAGATCTGCTTGGGCATACATTCTTTATTTTCTTTGTTTTGTTGTCATAACCGTCTTGATTGTAGCATGGAGAAACATCATCCACACCAAAGAAAAGTACCGTCTCGAGAAACTTGTTGAACAGCGCACAAACGACCTTGTTTTGCAAAAGGAGCAAACAGAACGGCTGGTAAAAAAACTTTTGCCCCAGAATACTGTTACCGAACTTCAGCTAACAGGAAACGCTACTTCGAAGAAATACGACATGGTTACTGTGCTATTCTCCGACATACAGGGCTTCACAAAAATTGCAGCGGCGACCAATCCCGAAGAGCTCATCAAGTACCTAAACGAACTATTCGTTTCGTTCGACAATATCATATCGAAATACAACATTGAGAAAATCAAGACTATAGGCGACGCATACATGTGTGCAGGAGGAATGCCCAACCGCGATGCGACAAATCCAGTAGAAGTTGTGCTTGCTGGTCTGGAAATGCAGAGAGCCCTCGATGAACTCAACGCAAAACACGACCTAAAGATGAAAATGCGTGTCGGTATCCACACTGGATCGGTAGTGGCTGGTGTCGTAGGTGCACAAAAGATAGAATACGACATTTGGGGCGACACAGTAAACATTGCAAGCCGTATGGAATCACATGGCGAAGTCGGCAAGGTCAACATTTCCGAAGCCACATATAGGCAAGTAAAGAAGTTCTTCAAGTGCGAAACCCGCGGCATGATGAATGTGAAGAACAAGGGCGAAATGGAAATGTACTTCGTTGACGGCATTCTGGACGAACTGTCGGAAAACGGGGATGGAATCACGCCAAACCATTTGTTCAATGTGCGCAAGCTTAGCCTCGACTTCTCTATCCTTCAGGAAGACATTTTCGAACAGATGCAACACGACCTGCCGAAAAACCTTTACTACCACAACATCAAGCACACTTCGGATGCAATTTATCGTGTCACCGACATCGGAACAAAAGAAAATGTGTCGGAAGAGGATTTGCTGTTACTGCGTTGCGCTGCCCTATTCCACGACACAGGTTTCATGGCAAGCTACGACAACAACGAGGAAATCGGTGCAAGATTGGCTCAGCAGGAATTAGGAAAGCGTAAGTTCTCGCGCGAACAGATTGAAAAAATCAAGGGCATGATTATGGCCACCAAAGTACCGCAGAATCCACACAACCTGCTCGAGGAAATCATGTGCGATGCCGACCTCGACTACTTAGGACGACCAGATTTCATACCTATTTCGCAGAACCTTTTCCGCGAACTATTCGAGCGAGGCAAAATCGACTCGATAGAGCAGTGGAACAAGATGCAGTACAAGTTTATCACCGAACATCACTACTTTACCGAAACAGCCAAACGCAGTGGCGAACCAGGAAAGAAACAGGTTCTCAAGGAATTGAAGGAGTTGATTTAAAAAAGAAACTTCAAAAAAAAATATATAAGACATTATGCGTTGTCATAAATATATATATATTTGCATTGTTGAACTACAAATATGAACAATTATGAAAAGGTCAATCTTCATATCACTTCTAGTTGCAGCAATGGGAATGATAGCATTTGTAAGTTGCGAAAAGGAAGATACAATTGAAAATCCTACAACAACATCAGCAGCGCAAACAACGGGCAACCCATCACAAACTGCGCAAGTAACCCATAATACGACATTGTCGTATAGTGGATGCCATTCAAACCAAAGGGATGGGTATTATGACCCAATAGTATCAACAAATTATGAAAATGGTATTCTGTCGTTAACTATAGAAAATTTTCGCGTTAACTGCGCTATGGATAGCATTTTTTCTGAGTTAACAGTTGACAATCAAACAATTGATTTGAATCTCAAAGAAAATTCGTATGCTGCTAATTGTGTATGTCCAGTTGATGTAAACTATTCAATCGATAACATAAGAGCAGGAACATACGAATTAATAATAAGGCATGCTGATATAATTAAATATCAGGAAGAAATAACTTGCGAATAATCACATAAATATCATCGAAAATTATGAAAAAAACACTCATCATATCACTTCTAGTTGCAGCAATGGGAATGATAACATTTGTAAGTTGCGAAAAGGAAGACACAATAGAAAAACCTACTATTACAGCGGTTGACAGCCTTTCTCAAACTACGCCAGTAACACACAATACTGAATTGTCATATACTGGATGTCATTCAAATCAAAGGGACGGGTATATAGTATCAACTAGCTATGACAATGGTGTTTTACTGTTGTCAATTGAGAATTTTTATATCGATTGCGGAATGGATAGTCTTAGTGTGTTTTCAGAAGTTGATAGTCAAACTATTGATGTAAATATTCGTGAAATATTGGAAACGACAACCAATTGTGCATGCCAAATTGGTGTAAATTGTTCAATTGACAATATAAAAGCAGGAAGATATGAATTGATCTTAAGGGGAGATGGTTTTGTTTTTTATCAGGAAGAAATAACTTGCGAATAGTTCAGCATATCCACAAAAATATAGCATAAAGAAAATTGGCAGATGCTTACGCACCTGCCAATTTTTATATCATCAAAAAAAATCAGAAAACTCTCCGTCCCAATCGTAATTTACATTATTTTTGCACGTTTTCTAACACAAACAAAATTCAACAAGATGGAAGAAAAAAAGGACTCACTGAATTTTATCGAACAAATCATCGAGAACGATTTGTCGTCAGGAAAAGTAACTAGCACATACACACGTTTTCCTCCCGAACCAAACGGATACCTGCACATCGGACACGCAAAGTCCATCTGCCTCAACTTCGGCATCAAAAACCAGTATCACGGCAAGTGCAACCTGCGTTTCGACGACACAAACCCGTCGAAGGAAGACGTCGAATATGTAAACTCGATAATCGCCGACATAAAGTGGCTCGGCTTCGAGTACGACAAGCTACTCTACACATCCGACTATTTCGACCAGCTTTACGAATGGGCCAAGATGCTTATCCGCGAAGGCAAGGCATACGTCGATGAGCAGACCCCCGACCAGATTGCCGAACAGCGCACCAATCCTACCGTTCCCGGTATCGAAAGCCCGTTCCGCAACCGTCCCGCCGAGGAAAGCCTCAAGCGCCTCGAGGAAATGAACGCCGGAATGCACGAGGAAGGCTCGATGGTACTGCGTGCAAAAGTCGATATGAATTCGCCCAACATGCACATGCGCGACCCGATTATGTACCGCATAATCCGCCGTCCGCACGACCGCACAGGCGACAAGTGGAACATATACCCGATGTACGACTACGCACACGGACAGAGCGACTACATCGAGGGCATCACCCACTCCATCTGTACCTTGGAATTTGAGGTTCACCGTCCGCTATACGACTGGTTCCTCGACCAGATTGACAAGACCGGCAAGCGTCCTCAGCAGATTGAATTTGCACGACTGAACCTTTCATATACAGTAATGAGCAAGCGCAAACTTCTCGAACTCGTGAACAACAAGTACGTAAGCGGTTGGGACGACCCGCGAATGCCTACCGTAAGCGGTTTGCGCCGCCGTGGCTACACTCCAGAATCTATCCGCACCTTCGCCGAGAAAATTGGCGTTGCAAAGCGTGAAAATATGATTGATGTGAGCCTTCTCGAATACTGCATCCGCGAAGACCTCAACAAGCGCGACTACAGAATATTGGCAGTTCTCGACCCGCTGAAGGTCGTGATTACCAACTATCCAGAAGGTCAGACCGAAAAACTAGAAGCACAGAACAATCCCGAAGACGAGAACGCAGGAACACGCCAGCTCACCTTCGGTCGCGAAATATACATCGAACGCGAAGACTTCATGGAAGATGCTCCTAACAAGTTCTTCCGCCTGAAACCGGGTGGCGAAGTTCGCCTGAGATATGCATATTTCATCAAGTGCAACGAAGTGATAAAGGATGCCGACGGCAACATCACCGAACTGCACTGCACCTACGACCCCGAAAGCCGTGGCGGAAAGTCGCCCGACGGCCGCAAGGTAAAGGGAACAATCCACTGGGTAAACTGCGACACCTGCGTCGATGCCGAAGTGCGTCTGTACGACCGTCTGTTCACCAAGGAAAACCCCGACGACCTTGCCGAAGGCGAAACCTACCTCACCTACTTGAATCCCGATTCGCTGAAGGTTGTCACCGCTAAGGTCGAGGAATACATAAAGGAAACCAAGGAGACAAGCTTCCAGTTCGAGCGCAAGGGCTACTTCTGCTTCGACAAGGACTCGACTCCCGAAAAGCCTGTATTCAACCGCACCGTCACACTGAAGGACTCGTGGGCTAAAATTGCAGAAAATGACAAGAAGTAGAATAGCACTTTTCCCAGGCTCGTTCGACCCGATAACCGTCGGGCACGAGTCTGTTATTCGCCGCGCACTGCCGATGTTCGACAAGATAATTGTCGGCGTAGGAGTTAATTCCGAGAAATCGGCAATGCTGCCAAGCGAAAAGCGCGTAGAACTGATAAAAAAAGTGTTCGCCGACGAGCCAAAAGTGGAAGTCGTAACCTATTCGGGACTTACGGTTGATTTTTGCAAGGCAAACAATATCTGTTTCATACTGCGCGGACTGCGTACCTCTGCCGACTTCGAATTCGAGCGCTCAATAGGTCACGCCAACCAGTTGCTCGACAAGAACATCGAAACCGTATTTATGCTAACATTGCCCGAACATACCTTCATTTCGTCGAGCATTGTCCGCGACATTGCAAAGAACAACGGCGACATTTCAGCATTTCTGCCCAAGGCGATTGGAAGGAAAGATTTTTAATAAAGCAGAACGATTCGCACACAGCCTTACTTATATACAAATCAGTATATTACACAAAATTTTTCAATCAAAATCGGAGATTTTCTTAGCAAGAATCGGAGATTTTTCGACAACAAATCGCAGATTTTTTTGAAACAAATCGGAGATTTTTATTACCTTTGTGGCAAATAAAAAACGACTATGATTAGGCGGGAACAAAGTGACATATTGATTAGTAGAATCGAAGAACCACGGCATACAATACAGGTTGTCGCTGGACCTCGGCAAGTTGGCAAGACCACAATGGTAAAGCAAGTACTACAAGAAATTTCAATACCGTCACTTTTTTTCAATGCCGATGCTGTAAATCCAGATGACGGAGGATGGATTTCGGACAGATGGAGCGAAGCACGTGCAAGAATTGCTTACGCAGGCATCAAGGAGATCCTACTTGTTTTCGATGAAATTCACAAGATAAGCAACTGGAGCGAACAAGTAAAGAAAGAATGGGATGCCGATACTCGCAACGACCTTAACATAAAGGTTGTATTGCTAGGTTCATCGCGATTGCTCTTGAAAAAAGGTCACACAGAATCGCTAGCAGGAAGATTCGAGATGATACCGCTGGGACACTCGTCGTACAAGGAAATGCACGATGCTTTCGGATGGGACATCAACAAGTATGTTTATTTCGGAGGATACCCTGGAAGTGCGGTATATGTGAACGAAGAAAAGCGCTGGCGCAGATATATGCGTGATTCGATTGTAGCTCCCGCCATCGAAAAGGATGTACTGCTGACGACATATATATATAAGCCAGCCCTTATGCACCAAGTGTTTCATTTGGGATGCAGTTATTCCGGAGAATTGCTGTCGTACAACAAAATGCTCGGCACACTACAGGATGCAGGCAACGCAACTACGCTTGTCAACTATCTGGAAGTTCTTGGCGAAAGCAAGCTGATTACCGGACTGCAAAAGTATTCGGTTGACAAGTCGCGCAAATACAGGTCGATACCAAAACTGCAAGTGTACAACAACGCACTGCTTACAGTAATGACCGACGGCATGACTTACGAAAAAGCATTCACGCATCCTGAAATGTGGGGTCGATGGGTAGAATCTGCAGTCGGTAGCTACCTGCTCGACAAAGCAGGAGAACTCGAATTTCAAGTGTATTACTGGCGAGAAAACAATGAAGAAGTTGACTTTGTAATAACCCGCGGAGAAAGCATTGTAGCAATAGAAGTAAAGAGTGGCAGGAGACAGCAAAACTCGGGACTATCTACATTTGGAAACATGTATCATCCTAAATTTTCGCTTGTTGTAGGAGGTGACCACATGCCGTTGGACGAGTTCTTTTCTGGAAACTTAGAGAATTTGCTGTAGTCGCTATTTGCCAAATAGAAAATTTGTTCTATTTTTGTACTGTTTTTTTTTACAACAGACCATGAAAAAGGTATTAATTTTAATTGCTATTTTAACAATCGCTTTTTATGCTTCTGCGCAAGAATCTGGAGCAAAGGATTTCATTTCATTCGAATTACGACCATATATGTCGAGCAAGCTGAAATTCTACGATTTCATGTTCGAAGATGAAAGCAGACTGAAATCACGAAATGCACCTTGTGGGGAACTTTCTATAGGTTATCAGCGCGAGATAAATTCCGGCTGGCTTGTCGGGATAGATATAGCTTCGGGACTTATGCCTTTAAACTACTATTATAGGCAAGCCATTCCCAACAGGACGACAATAAAGGATAGCGAATATTTGTATTGGGTCACGCTATACACCAATATCATGGCAAGCAGTACCAATAGAATAATTACATCGCCAAAGGGAAATCTTATTTTGGGGCTGAAGGCTGGAGTAGTGTTGCCATGGGTGCGTGAATGGGGTTCAAGCGAAAGCTCATCTTCATATTACATTGACGCAGATGTGGAAAACGATGCTGCCTATTTTATATGCACAGGCGAACTTGCATACGAAAAAGTTTTCAAAAGCACCGATAAAGTGAAGGCAGGCATCTTTGTGACATATTCGCCAATGATGAATAGTTACGGCAGTTTCGAACTTTATGCTCCTTACAATAGTGGCTACTTTAAACAACCAATGTTTTATTTTGGAGCGAGTGTTGGCTACTATCTTGCACTCAACAAAAAGAAATAGCAGCAGATGTCACAAATGTCATTTTGGATTTGCAACATTTAGCTCGCTGCCACAAAGTCAGTATTTCATATAAACTATTACAAACCAGCACATTACACGCAACTTCCCTTTCCATAACCACACAAAAATCAACGCAATTAAAAAAAAATGATTTTTTTCCGCCAATTCAATTTAAAGCGTTAAATTTGCACCCTCAAATTGTAACGTTATTTTTAAGAACAGATTATGTCAAACGAGAAAACTACACAGCAAGAAGGTATGCAGAATGTTGAATCTGCATTGAACCGCACAGAAAACTGGTTCGAAAAAAATCAGAAGATCATTATCATAATTTTCGCTGCTATCGTTGTAATAGCACTGGGAATCATCGCATACATGAAGTTTGTACGCGAACCTAAGAACCGCGAAGCAATGACCGAATTATACAAGGCTGAATTTGCTTTTGCACAGGACAGCTTCAATCTTGCACTCAACGGAATCGATGGCGAATACAGCGGTTTCGCTGCAATCGTTGAAGATTATGGCAGAACTCCATCGGGAAATGCTGCTCGCTACTACGCTGGCGTTTGCTGCATGAGACTTGGTGAATTCGAAGATGCTATTTCATACCTTGAAGGTTTCGACAGCGACGACCCAATGATTGGTCCTATGGCTGTTGCTCTTGTCGGAGATGCTCACATGGAACTAGGTGACAACGAAAAGGCTGCCAAAAACTATGTAAAGGCTGCCGACAAAGCAAACAACGACTACCTTACTCCTCTCTTCCTCATTAAGGCAGGCAACACCTACGAACTTATGGGCGAATATCAGAAAGCTCTTGACACATACACAAGAGTACAGGAAGAATATTACAATGTACTTGAACGCAACGACAAGACAAACATCGAAAAGTACATCAAGCGTGCAGAAATGCATCTTAACAAGTAAATCACATTATCTTTCATATTTTTTGTCGGGGGACTTGTCCCCCATTTTTTTAATATTAGACTATGGCAAGCGAACTCAAGAACCTATCAATCTACAACGAAACTGGAATAGCAAAGCAAAATCCAGAACATCCATATAGAATTGGTATTGCCGTTTCCGAATGGAACCAGGAAATTACAGCCAACCTCGCTAAAGGTGCTATCGAAACCCTTAAGAAATACGGATACAACGATTCCGACATCGTTTTGCGTAGCGTTCCTGGAAGTTTCGAACTGCCACTCGGTGCAATATACCTCATCGAAAACCAAGAATGCGATGCAGTAATATGCCTCGGCTGCGTAATTCAGGGCGACACCAAGCACTTCGACTATGTTTGCTCGGGCGTTACACAAGGCATCATGGACGTGAACACCAGATATGCAACACCTGTCGCATTCGGATTGCTTACCACCAACAACCAGCAACAGGCAATCGACCGCTCAGGTGGACGACTTGGCAACAAAGGTACCGAAGCTGCTGCTGCAGCACTGAAAATGCTTACCCTAAAAAATGAAGTTTTATAACGTCATTCCACAAAGCAGAACGAACAGGCGTAGGAACGAGCCTTGTGAGTTTGCTTATGCGGAATCTCAAATCAGTACACAATGGAGATTACTCACTTCGTTTCGTGAAGGAGATTCCGCACAGTCGAACAATACTATGCTCCCCCGTTCCGTATCGCATTATTGTTCTGACTTGCGGAATGACTATTTGTTATAAATAATGTTTTTGAAAAAACAAAATATCATAATACACCAAATAAAGATTGTATTGCTGATTTTGATGTCGACAACGACATTGCTATCGTGTATCCCGCAAAAAAAGTGGGAAAAGGCTACCATAACATTCAACGACAATACCGAAAAAGAAGCATACGTTTACGCATCGCCTCTTTCCTACTATAATTTCTTCAGAGCAAAAAATTCACTCGAAGAACGCAGGATAATCTTTCCTCCTGATTCGGTCAAATTGGTAGCCAACAATAATTTCAAATATCAATCGCTTTTCTTCGATGTAGAACGGTTCGGGATGGAATCGTATGGCTTCGTCAAGCATATCGCTGGCAAAAACTTATATATCGCCGTTTCTAAATTCAAGATGAAAACATGCGCAAGCAAAACATCTGGCGGATATTTCAAGGGATATTTCATCGTTCACGGCGACAAGTACGAAAAAATCGAAACAGACCTAAAAAAACGTGTTATTAATGTAAACCTGCTAAATATGTTCATCAAGGACGAAGGTTTCAACTTTGAAATACCTCAGCAAGTAAGTCTTGAGGAATTAATTTCATTAATCGGCAAGATGGACATTTAAACATCGTGATTTATAAAATGAATTGTATTTCCTCATTTGTCAAACGCTAATAATAAAAAACCTCCGAAAGCTTGGGATTCTAACGGAGGCTAAAATAAAGTTTGATAATATGAGGGCAATTTTAGGAATCAACCGAGCATTTCGCTCATTTGATTCGGATGCAAAAATATATCATATTCTAATACCCGCAAGCATTTTTTTAAATGATTATACCAAATGCATAATATTTATATATTTTACATAATCACAAGGACAAATCAATTATTATAAAAATATTTAGAATTAAAGCACAAATAATCGTAGCAAAAAAGGCCATCAAACACAAACAACTAACAATCAACACATTAATATCATGTACCTTGTTTCCATTTTAATTATCAATGCAAAAAATAAAAAAAGTATTTCCCATTACAAAGCAAAGCCTTATCTTTACAACCGAAATTATAAAAGGAATAGAATTATGAAAATTATCAATTTAGGTGGCAAGGGCAGTCTGCTCGACCAGTTTATGTCAGAAATACGCGACGTACAAATCCAACAGGAAAGACTTCGTTTTCGCAACAACCTCACACGCATAGGTGAAGTAATGGCATACGAAATCAGCAAACGACTTTCATTTTCCGACGAGGATGTCATCACACCTCTAGGCATTGCAACAGTACCGACACTCAAGGAACAGCCAGTATTGGCAACAATTCTCCGCGCAGGACTACCAATGTACAAAGGCTTTCTCAACTTCTTCGACCATGCCGACAGCGCATTCATAGCTGGATACCGCAAATACAAGAAAAACGGCAAGTTCGAGGTTAAAATCGACTACATCACCTCTCCATCCATAGAGGACAGGAATGTAATAATATGCGACCCAATGCTTGCAAGTGGCAGTAGTATCGAACTGGCATTCAAGGGCTTGCTTGAATATGGAACGCCAAAGCATGTACATGTGGCAGCTGTGATTGCAAGTCGCGAAGGCCTTGAATATATTGAAAAGGTATTGCCCGAAAGTATGGTTACAGTATGGACTGGCGCCATAGACGACGAACTCACCGTAAAATCGTACATCGTCCCCGGAATAGGCGATGCTGGCGATTTGGCATTCGGAGAAAAAACGGAATAATAAATGGATAATATGTGGTAACGGGGAATGCCTCGTTGCCACTAAACAATGTAAAAACGCGCCATGGCGCGTTTCGAAAGAAAAAAAAGACAAATGAATAAATTAATCATCATTCTCTCATTCGTAACTGCATACGCCTTATTCTCATGCAGTGGAACAGACGAAAAACCACTTCCAGCAGTGCTTACAGCCGATACGCTTGCAACTGTGTATGATTACACTGTCACTGATACTTTCGACAGCGGAGAAACCCGCCGCATAAGATTCTTCGACAAGGCTGACAGCACTACGGCAAAGTACGAAAAGCGCTACTACAAGAACGGCAACATCTGCATGGAAGGTCCACTCGACAGCGACAACCTTCGCGACGGTCGCTGGATAGCATGGTACGACTGCGGAAAAATTTGGAGCACCGGCGATTATTCTCACGGATTGCGCAATGGTGAAAACAAAGTCTATTATGTTAACGGACAAGTACAATACAACAAAAAATATGTAAACGACACCGCCGAAGGCATCTGGACATTCTACCTCGAAGATGGAACAGAAGCTCTAAAAGTCGTATACGAAAAAGGAAAAGTCATAGAACAAGTGCAACTCATCGGTATCGATAGTTTAAGAAATCTTTCACGTTGACATAATCGGTTATCATTTATTTTTGCCGACAGGAAAATTAATTAAAATTAAATACAAATGAAAAGATTATCATTTCTGCTACTCTTTGCCGTTTTAAGTATCGGAGCAGCATTTTCACAGGGCATGGCACTTTCCGACAAGTTGCCAAACGACCCAAAGGTAATTGTAGGCAAACTCGACAATGGGCTTACCTATTACATTAGACAAAACTCAATTCCAGAAAATCGTGCAGAACTCACGCTTGCAGTGTATGCAGGTTCAGTTCTAGAAACAGAGGAACAGCGCGGTTTGGCTCACTTTACCGAGCACATGGCATTCAACGGAAGTACGCACTTCGAAAAGAATGAACTCGTAAAATACATGGAATCAATAGGTATGCAGTTCGGTAGCGAGGTTAATGCTTACACTTCCTTCGATGAAACCGTATATGGCATTAAGGTACCGACCGACAACAGCGAATTCATCGACAAGGGCTTGCTCGTTCTCTACGACTGGGCTCATGAACTTTCGTTCGACGAAGAGGAATTCAACAGAGAAAGAGGTGTCATCCACGAAGAATGGCGTTTGAGCCAAGGCGCACAAACCCGTCTGCAGAACGACATGCTTACCGCTATTTTCAACGGTTCGAAGTATGCAGAACGTTTGCCAATCGGACTTATGAGTGTTGTTGATTCCGGTCCATTGAGTGTAATAAAGGATTTCTACAAGACTTGGTATCGTCCAGACCTTATGGCAGTTATCGTTGTTGGTGATTTCGACCCAGCCGATATGGAAAACCGCATCAAAAAGCAGTTCTCGCAGATACCAAAACCAGAAAATCCAAAACCACGTCCAACCGAAATCATCCCAGACCACAAGGAAACTGTTGTAAAGCTTTCGAGCGATCCAGAATGCCCGGCAACCGTAGTTGAGATTTTCTACAAGCACCCACAGACCAAGACTGTTACCGTAGCTGACGCACGTCGCGACATGGTATCAATGCTTATGTCACAGATGCTTTCGGCTCGTTTCTCTGAAATAGCATTAGCTCCAAATCCTCCTTTCATTCAAGGAGCAGGCGCATATTCGTCTTTCTTGGGAGGAAAGGATGCTTTCATGAATTTTGCTATGCTTCAGAACGACAAAATAGAAAACGCAGTGAAGGTTCTTGCTACCGAAAACCAGAGAATGATTCAGCATGGTTTCACACAGACCGAACTCGACCGCGCAAAGAAAGATATGCTCAAGATGATTGAAAAGCAGTATAACGAACGCGACAAACAGAAATCTGAAAGCTTCATAAACGAATACAAGGCTCATTTCATGCCGCCTCATTCAGCATTTATGAGCGCAGAATACGAATACCAGCTCTACAACAAGTACATTCCTGAAATTACTCTCGATGATGTAAACAATTATGCTAAAACGATGATTACCGATGACAATTGCGTGGTATTCGTTATGGCTCCACAAAAGGACGGATTCAAACTCCCGACCGAAGCTCAGATTAGAAAGGCATTCGAAGAAGCAAACCAGGCAAAGACAGAACCATACGTTGACAAGGTTGCCGACAAGCCTATCGTTGATGCTCTCGGACCAAAGGGAAAGGTTGCAAAGAAGGCTGTAAACAAGCAGTTCGGTTACGAAACCTGGACTTTGAGCAATGGCGTTAAGGTTGTTATCAAGCACACCGACTTCAAGGCCGACGAAATCACAATGACTGCTAAGAGCGATGGAGGTTACTCGAAGTACAATGCAAAGGACGCTCTCACTATTCAGTGCATAACTGATGTAATGGACGAAAGCGGTCTCGGCA
>JBGUHW010000155.1:0-29673 GCA_045112395.1 Bacteroidales bacterium | reverse complement strand
TCGCTCGAAGTAACCGATGCTAACGGATGTGTCGATACCAAAACAAGCGCACAGATGGTAACCCTGTCGAAAGCCCCGACGGTATCGTTTACAGCACACGATGCACAATGGTGCGTAGCTCCCCACGATGTTTCGTTCACCTCCAACATTTCAACTACTGGCGGACTTGGCGGACAATGCACAACAAACTGGAATTTCGGTGACGGAAGCTCAAGCACCCAGGAAAACCCTACACACACATACACAAGAACTGGCGAATTCGATGTAACGCTGACTGTATCCGACGAATACGGATGCAGCACCACTGTAGAAGAACCTCGCTTGGTAATTATCGGCATGATGTCGCCCGAATGTACCGTTCCGACGCAAATGTGCGTAAATCAATCAGCCGTATTTACAAGCAATGTAGATAACGAAAGCATCTGGAATTTCGGTGACGGCACTGGAGACCAACAAGGGCCAACAGCAACCCACATCTATTCGCAACCAGGAGCATATCCCGTTACATTTACGGTAGACCCCAACGGTCCTTGCCGACAAGTGAGGACTTTCACAGTACAAGTTGAACGCGTAGAAGCATCTTTCCGCACCGTACCTACCGATTTGTTCTCGTGCACATATCCTTTCAATGTGCAGTTCATCAGCACTTCTGTCGGAAACGATCTGTCATACTTCTACAATTTTGGCGATCAGCGTCCTGGAAACGAGGCGAATATGTCGCATCAGTATATGCAAAACGGAGAATTTACCCCTACCCTCACAGTTACATCGCCAACGGGATGCTCGTCGCAATTTACAGGACCGACTATCGTTGTTCATGAGCCACAAGTATCAATCAACGCCTCTGAAGACGGCGGATGCTGGCCTCTTGATGTCGAACTAACCAATGGAGGCTCCGACAATGACATCATAACCGACTACTATTGGGAATATGGCGACGGCACATCGGCACACACAACAACACCTTCAACCGAACACACTTACAATTACGGAACATTTACGCCAACACTTACCGTTACCGACCAGAACGGATGTACCGCCACAAGGGAAGGTCCAGAAATATCAACAGGATACCAGATATTGCCAGAAGATTTCGGCGCAATGGACTCACTGCACAATTATATTCCAAAAGCCAACATTTGTGCATCAGACACCATTTATCTTTACAATTCCATGTACGAAGACCACGACACCCTCGACTATACATTCATAATAAATATGAACGACAGCCCATTCGAGGAACAGAGCAGCGAAACATACCACCAATACTCTTTTGAACAAGATACAGGCTGGGCATATATCGGATTGAGGGTCGACTACAACCAGTGCAAATCGGATACACTATGGTGGGACAGCATATATGTGGCACCTCCTATCGTAAAGATAAGGTCAATATCCGACTGCCAGTCGCCTCGCGACTATACATATAAGATAAGCCAAAATATCGGTGCAGATTATTGGGACTGGACTATTACCGACCTTGAAACAGAAACTGTAATACAGCAGGTTCTACATTCCACCGTTGACTCAATAAATATAACATACGATTCATACGGCAGGTACGAATGCAAGATTGTAGCATACAACGACACTTACGGAGAATGCGAATATGAAAAAACAATTACAAGCGAAATAGTAGATCAAGACATGACTTGGTCGGTTACGCACGATACCATCTGCACCGGACAAAGAATTTCCATCACTATAAGCGAGGCAGCAGCATACAACGAAGTCGCATATAACTGGACAGGCGAAAGCGTTTCATACGATACCCTAAACTGGATTCCTGCATCACCAGGAATGCAATCGGATATGTATCAATATGCCGATAGCGGGAATTACAATCTGACAATTTATGCTCGCAAATCGGATAATTGCGTATCAATCTTTACAAAAAACATATATGTTGTTGGCGCCAGAGCACACATGGTGCCAGAAAGTCTTGCAACTGGTTGCGCACCGGCATCATTCGAATTTGAAGCAATACCCGAAACAAATGACCCATTGCAGTATGTAGCATGGGACTTCGGTGACGGCTCGCCAATTGATACCACTTACACTCCAAATGTACCAGTAGAACATACATATACAAATGTAGGCACATATAGAATCATTATGCGTATATCGACAGAACATGGCTGTAAATTCTCAAAGATATATTCAAACAGAATACGAGTAATAGATGCTTTAAATGCAGATGTTACATTCGGCGCCAGCAATATATGCCTAGGTGAAGGCAGCTCCTTCACAGCCGCCGATAACGACAACTCAATATGGCACGAATGGGACTTCGGCGATGGAACGCAACTATCTGGAAACTATAGCGTTGTCAACCACCAGTACGAGCAAGCTGGCAACTATACAATTACGCATATAGTTTCGGGAGGCGAAAATGGCAATTTTGCATGCAACGATACCGCAATGTATGAAAACGCCATGACGATAGAAAGCATCTCAGCTGACTTTGAATTGGACAGCACATTTTTCTCGTGCTATCCAGTCAGTCCAAACATACAAAGCAACGTGCAGTATGCTCCCGACGACATAAATGTCTCATACACATGGGATATGGGAAACAACGAGCAGGGCATACATGTGCCTAACCCGCAATACCTGTACACCACACCCGGCACATACACCATTACTTTGGAAGCAGAAACGCCAGCAGGATGCCGTTCAACGGCAACCCACACAATAGAAATAACAGGTCCTGTTGCCGATATTCACCTGAGCGATACTATTGTATGCGCCGGCGGAATAATAAGCATGTCGATGGCCAATGCAAGCAATGTGGATAGTTTGGTATGGGTTGTTGGCGGCGGTTACAACTATTTCACACCTGAGGTTACGCACCAATACGACTTTGTGCCCGAATCCGGTTACTTCCCCGTAACATTGTCAATACATCAGGGACACTGCAAGATTGACCTTACCGAACGAATATTTGTATATAGGTTGCGTGGCGACTTCACGCTTGCAGATACAGACGGTAACATCATCGAATACAATGAAGGCGTATGTTCTCCTTTGGTCGGAACATTGGCACACGACTATCCGGATGACTGCACACTGCAATGGCTCGTAAACGGAAACCCGCATACTGGAGAAAATGTAAACTGGCAGAATAACTCCGTACAGACAGACTCACTGTTCACTGTCAAGATTCTTGCCACCGATACGCTGGGTTGTATCGACAGCATATCGCACCGCTACTATGTATACCACCTGCCGACGCTTAGAGTAAGCAACGACACAACCATCTGCTACGGCGATACCATAAAAATGTCGGCAATGGATGCTTACGCATACTACTGGGAAAATCCAATCGACGACAGCCTTCCAAATCAAATTGCTACACCAGAAGAATCAATTGTATATCATGTTAATGCATACACCGAAAACAGATGTACAGTATCGGATTCCATTTCGGTTATTGTAATTCCAACATACGAGGCATCGGTATCTGATGATTATTTCAGGATAAACATGGGCGACACTGCTGTAGCAATCATTACAACCGACAACAGCGACATTTCTTGCCAAATTTTACCCGAAGAATCCGTAACGATGCGCAACTGCGACTCGATAGTATTTTATCCAGAGGAGAATGCCGATTATGTGCTTATCCTAAAGGATACAAGCATCTGTCCAGACCGCAAGTTCGACATACACATTGACGTGGAAAAGATATTTACACTTGACGTTCCAGGCGCATTCACTCCGTTAAGCGAAGGTGACGGCAACAATATAGTTTATGCCCGTGGACTTGGCATAAAGCATTTGCTACAATTCCGCATTTTCAACCGATGGGGCGAAGAAGTCTTCTTTACCGACGACCTGCATACTGGCTGGGATGGAACCGTAAACGGAAAGGTGCAGAATAGCGACACCTATTCGTATTATGTCGAGGCAGAAATGTTTGACGGAAGCATACAAAGCAAGAAAGGAAACATTATGCTGATAAGGTAGGCGGAGACCAGTTTCTGGGTTTCGGGTTGTTTGAAATTGTTCATTTGTGGTGTCGCGGCACGTCACGACACCACAAGAAAATGTGACAATATGGGTATCAGACAATTCAAATCAATAGAATCGCATTTGTGTTAAATTTTTGTTAAAACAACATTCATCAGGCAACGAAAATGTATTTTTGGGTGTCATATTTATATTAGAGATTATAAATATTGCAACATGAGAGAATACATTTACAAGATACTAAAATACATAATGTTGCTGCTCGTTGCCATTCTATTGCAGATGGTGACGAAAGCCCAGTTGTCGGTTTCGATAACAGGTCGTTTCGAGGGTTGTGCGCCACAAATCCTCTCTTTCGGATGCAATGTAAACGGAGCAACAGGCGAAGTTTCGTATTCATGGACATCGGGCAACGGAGACGTTTCGGTGCTTGCCGAACCTACATTTTCATATCTCACACCAGGACGATACACCATTTCTGTCACAGCATCAAGTGGCGGACAAACAGCCACCGACAGCCACGAAATAGTTATTTTCAACGGACCTACGGCATCATTCAACGACAGCACCATTGTAGGATGCGTATCAAGAGGATATTTGTTCCAAAGCAGCTCTACTGCAGGCGATGCCGAAATTACAAACTGGCTCTGGTATTTTGGTGACGGTGTTTCGGCACAAGGTCGGTACAGGGCACACACTTACACATCGCCAGGCGTTTACACGGTTTCGCTCGAGGTTACCGATGCCAACGGATGCCGTGACGAATATCATTCGCAAATGCTAACGCTCTC
Source organism: Bacteroidales bacterium (assembly GCA_045112395.1). Classification (GTDB taxonomy): domain Bacteria; phylum Bacteroidota; class Bacteroidia; order Bacteroidales; family ML635J-15; genus Bact-19. The sequence goes on along the minus strand of JBGUHW010000155.1, from coordinate 24,910 downwards.
CAAACGTCCAGAAGTTTCAATAACGGCCAACAATGCACAATGGTGCGTGGCTCCGCACGAGGTAAATTTTTCATCGGAAATATCAACCGATGTCGGGCTTGGCGGGCCTTACACAGCAACTTGGGATTTTGGAGACGGTACAGAAAGCAACGATGTCAATCCATCCCACACCTACGAAAATACTGGAAGCTATAATGTTACACTCACAGTGGTGGATTCGTACGGTTGCACGTCGGTAGTACAAGAAAATAACATGGTTGTGATAGGAACACTGACACCTACCTGCACAGTGCCAACAGAAATGTGCCTCAATACACAGTCCACCTTCCGTAGCAATATCGACGACGAATTAGCTTGCTATTGGGATTTTGGCGATGGAACTGCCCTGCAATGGGGAGCAGAAGCTAGCCATACGTATTCGCAAGTGGGAAACTATTCGGTGTCGTTCACTGCCGATCCCAACGGTCCATGCCGACAGACACAGGTTTTCAATGTCAATGTGGTGGACGTCCACGCATCATTCCGCACCGAACCCGAGGACTTGTTTTCATGTACCTACCCTTTCAATGTCAGGTTTATTAGCACTTCCATAGGTGAAAATCTTACATATACCTACAATTTCGATGATAATTACATTGGCTTTGATGAGATTTCCAACCACTCGTATTCGCAGAACGGCAGATTTACGCCAACACTTACGGTCACATCGCCAGGCGGTTGCATATCGAGATATACAGGACCAGAAATCGTTGTCAACCAACCCGATGCGGAACTTCATTCCACCACGGCTGGCGGATGCATACCAACAACCGTAGGTTTTTACAACGATCCAGAATATACAAGCAATTCGGCTGTCGTGGATTTCTTCTGGGACTTTGGCGACGGAACAACAGCCCACACAACCACATCAACTGTAGAACATGTATATTCCGAGTTCGGCACCTATTATCCAACGCTCACAATTACCGACACTTCTGGCTGCACAGCCACAAGCCAACTGCACGAACGACCACTAGCAAGCATTGTTACAGGAACTCAGGTTTCACCAGAACAATTTGGGGTAACTGATGCCTCGTTCAATTTTATTCCAGGCGATACGATTTGTCCATCAGACACGGCTTATCTTTACAACTCTATGTATGGTAATTCTACAGAGTACAACTATTTCTTTGTGATTAGCGCAGGTAGCATGTCATGGGATGTAATTTCTGATGATGAATATACTTCTTATTTATTCAAGGTTGATACAGGATGGAACAATGTAGGATTCACAATAGAGTACCGCAACTGCAAGTCGCCAGTAGAACCATGGGACAGCGTTTATGTGAACCCTCCCATCGTACATCTAGCTTCGCATTCCGACTGCGCTGCTCCTTTTGCATACTCGTTCAATCTGACCGAAAATCTTGGCGCAGAATACTGGGACTGGCTAATATGGAATAGTGAGAACAACTATATCTATATGAATCTCATTCATTCTACTGAGGATTCCATTTCTGTTGTATTTCCTGGCTACGGCAACTATCACTGCAAACTTACCGCCCACAAAGAAGGATCGGATTGCGAATTCGTGCGGGAAGTCGTCTGCGACATAAAACCACCTACTTTTAACTGGGAAATCTCAACCGACACTCTTTGCCTCGGAAACAGGCTTACCGCCGTGGTGCTTAACGCACCGGCCTTTGCCGAAGTTGCTTTCGACTGGGAAGGCAGAGGTATACCAACAGACCAGCTCGAGTGGATTCAAATAAACGGTATTACTGATTCGCGACACACATACGAGCAAGGCGGCAATTACGAGGTTGTGGCATACGCACGTCAACACGATGGATGTATTTCGGTATTTACCAAGCAGTTGTATGTGGTTGACCCTCATTCGACTATATCACCAACAAATCTTGTCGTTGGTTGCAATCCTGCAACATTCGAGTTCCATAACATCACCAACACCGACGATCCCATTTATTCGGCAACATGGAATTTTGGTGACGGCTCGGGAAGTGTGTTAGGCGAAACCGTCACACATACCTTTGCTGAAGCTGGCATTTACGATATTTCGTTGAGCATTATAACATGGCATGGCTGTCAGTACTCAGCTACCTTCAACGAAAGGGTGAAAGTCCTTAATTTTCCATACGCTTCCGTTGATTACACGCGAGAGGTTTGCCTCGGTACTGTACAAACTTTTGTGTCCAGCGAGTCGGATAATTCCATCTGGCACGAATGGGACTTTGGCGACGGCTCAACAATTTCGGGAACAGGGAGTACGGTCACCCACTTGTACGGACAATCTGGAAACTATACTCTTAGACATATAGTTTCGGTGCGAGGCGAAAATGGCGCTGTATGTAGCGATACGGTTTCGTATGGAAGGGATTTATTTATTGAAAATATCGTGTCGGCAGACTTTACCATCGACAGTTCTGCATACAACTGCTATCCTGTAAGCCCCACAATACATTCAATAGTGGTTGTAGAACCAGAAAACATCTATCTAAATTACAACTGGGACATGGGCAACGGAGATGCTGTACACGTGGCAAATCCGCAGTACCTATATACCGCTCCTGGTAACTATACAATTGGACTTGAAGTTACAACACGCGGAGGTTGCAACGCATCAACCTCGCACAATGTGACGATTACCGGTCCCCAAGCAAACATTTCGTTGAGCGACACATTGGTTTGTGCTGGTGGCGAAGTGCATTTCTCTATGACAGATGCCGTTGATGTTGAAAGCTTTATGTGGGTTGTAGGCGGTGGATACAACTATTACACACCCGAAGTCACCCATCAGTACGGCTACGTTCCCGAATCGGGATATTTCCCCGTAACTCTTTCCATACGAAACGGCAACTGCATGATTGACTTGACCGAACAAGTTTATGTATATAGGATTAATAACGACTTTAGCCTTCGGGATTTTAAGGGCAACGAAATACTTGAAGGCTCCTGTTCTCCATTGGAAGGAAATCTGTCGTATTTGGGAACTGATGGCGTGGAACAGCGCTGGTATGTGAATGGAGTGGAACTGACAGAAAATTCGGTATCGTGGACAAATTCTTCTACGCTGATGGATTCGCTGAATGTGGTTTCCCTTGCAATTACCGATTCGCTTGGCTGCATCGACAGTATTTCGCATGAATACTTGGTCTACAGGAATCCAGAGGCACATACCATTGGCGACACCTTGATATGCAAAGGAGGTCAGGCACACATTTCTGCATTTGGCGGAAATTCCTACTACTGGCTTTCTCCTATAGACGACAGCACACAAAATCAAATTATTTCTCCAAACGAGGCAACCATCTACTATGTTTTTGCGTTTAGTGAGAAAGGATGTTCAAAATTGGATTCGGTCATGGTTGATGTGTTTCAAGATTTTGATGCAGGAGTTTATGAGCAGTCGCTGTCCATAAATATCGGCGATACTGCCTTTGCGCTGGTATTTTCCGACATGGAACCGCTCAACTGCTACATTTCGCCAGCAGAATACGCTTTTGCAGGAAATTGCGACACGTTGTTGCTTTATCCGCTTGAAAATACCGATTTCACAATCATCCTGAAAGATACGCTCGGATGCTACGAAAAGACTATCGACATTTATGTCGATGTTGACATTAAGTACACACTCGATGTGCCTGGTGCGTTCACACCATTGAGCGAGGATGAAAACAGCGTAGTGTATGTGCGAGGACTTGGCATAAAGGAGTTGCGCCAGTTCCGCATTTTCAACCGCTGGGGCGAAGAGGTTTTCTTCTCAAATGACCTGCATACCGGCTGGGACGGAACAATCGGCGGAAAGGTGCAAAATCAGGACACATATTCGTATTATGTCGAGGCAGAAATGTACGACGGAAGCATAAAGACGAAAAAGGGAAATGTTGTGTTGATTAAATAAAAGTTGAGAGTTGAAAGACGAGAGTTGAGAGTTGAGAGAGAGTAGGGGCGCAATGATTTGCGCCGAATAGAAACGTTGCGTGCAACGTCAGAAATTGTAGGATTGGAGAAGAAAGAATGGCGAAAATATATGTAAACAAAACGATTTTTTGATATTTTTACATAAAATTGATTATCTTTATAACGATTAACCTAATAATTTACAATATGAAAGCGAACATTAAATTATCAATAATCCTTCTCGGAATCGCGTTTGCCTTTTCATTCTCATCGTGCGAGCGTATTCAATTTGACGAAGACGAGAACGCTAGCATAAGGAATGCAAGAAACGCCCTGCAGGAATACGAAACCGATGGCGGCGATTTTGTGTTTTTGAAATCGTTAATCGGCAGAACAAATCAAGGTGCAATTGATTTTGTCTCTCAGAATGGCTATGTGGAAGACGAAGGACAATCTAATTCCAGTAGAAAAGTGTACTATGATGCAGAAACTGACACTATATCAAAACGTCTGACATTGTACCAAGAAGGTCAGTATATGCAAAATTTATCATTGTCGGTCAAGAACAACGATCCTGATACTTTGTTCGCGGTTTTCAAGAAATGGTTGCTTGATATGCGTTATTCTTCTTCATATCCATTGTTAGTTAGAGAGAATTATAAAATGAGTAATGGTTGGTACAGTGGCTACCAGTATTTTGATACTCCAGAACAACTTATAGCTGCAGCAGAATCTATATATCCACAGGATAGCATATATCTTTATTTCTCTGGCAACGACAATCAAGCCTATGCATATACATTGCTTATGGATTACAGATCGGCAAAAACTGCATATATGACGATTGAGAATTTCAGAGTAAACAATCCGCTTCCTGATGTTCCAACAGTAACTCTTACAGATGAATATCTTGACAAGGACATACTAATCGCCAAGGTTGACTATGTGACATTTGAATATGAAGGTTTCTACTCGATGAATGTTACAAACAAGTTGAACGAAGGAAATGAAATTCCATTCCTTGTGGATTATGTAGAAACAGATACATACGGACATGTAAAGATATACTATCGAGATGAAAGCAATTTGCTTATGTATGGTGACAAAATATTGATGGGAAGTGGAGAATTGCATTTTCCCGAAACTTTTGTCAAAGGCGGCAACATTGATACATATGTTCCGGAATACACTATGAAACATAGGCTTGAATATCCTGGTAGCGACAGAATTTCGTACATTAATAACAATGGTATTTACACTACTGATATTAACCCTGATTTTCACGAAACAGATTTGCGCTATATATGGCAAACTTTATCGGAATGCGAAGAGTTCATGTCGTTTTTTGAACAAACTACGAAAAAGGTTGCTGTCTATCCATATACTAATGGATATTTTTACAATTGGTCTTATTTCGTATTTGTGGAGAGGTAAAAATTATGTTAATTAAAAAAAATAAAAGAGAACGTCATTTCGGAAGCCTGAGTGAACACGCGATACGGAACGGGAAGCGTTGTGAAATCGGCTATCCGAAATCTCCCTTGTGTACTAATGGGAGATTCCGCACAAACGAACTCACAAAGCTCGTACCTGTGCCTGTTCGTTCTGTTTTGCGGAATGACTGAAAAAATTATGTTTAGGAAAGTATACATATTGACAATATTGTTACTGCTTTCGGCATTTGCCACAAATGCGCAGCTTTCCGTAACCATCATAGGCGATTCATTCAGCGGATGTTCGCCACAAAACCTTACTTTCGGTTGCACCGTTACTGGAGCAGGACCTAATGTTGCCTACTCGTGGTCATCCGGCAACGGCGATGTTTCGCAACTTGCAACACCAACATTCTCCTACCTCGAAGGCGGAACATATACCATATCGGTAACCATTACCAGCAGCGGACACACAGCCTCCGCCAGCCGCGAAGTCGTTATTTTCCAATCGCCTGAAGCGCGCTTCAACGAAACGCCAGTCTCTGGCTGCACGCCATTCGACTATTCGCTCAGCGACATGTCAATACAGGGCGATGCACCAATTACAAGCTGGCTGTGGTACTGGGGCGACGGACAGACATCGACGGGACAAAATGTTTCGCATACATACCAGAATTCCGGACTTTTGACGGTTTCGCTACGCGTTACCGATGGTAACGGCTGCATAGGCGAGCATTATGCGCAGTCTGTAAATGTATCGTCGCCTCCATCTCTGTCGGTTACAGCAGAAATAGACCAGTGGTGTGAACCACCTTTGCAGGTGCCTTTCAGAACAGATGTCACAACTGCTCCAAATGTTTCGACAGCATATACTCTCACATGGGATTTTGGCGATGGACAGACCGGCACTGGCGACAACCTGACACATACTTACAATTCTCACGGCCATTTCGACGTTAGCGTGACTGCAACCGACAGCTACGGCTGCTACACCACGCAGGTTTATCCCGACATGATTTCAATCGCAGCATTAGTGCCACGTTTCGATGCACCTTCGCTTGCGTGCAGAAAGGTTTCCACAGCATTCCGTAGCCTTATGTCGCGGTCAACCAACTGCTCATGGAATTTTGGTGACGGCACTCCTGTTTCATACGACTACATTGCATATCATGCTTATATGAGCGAAGGCACTTACACAGGAACTTTTACTGCCGACCCGGGTGGTCCATGCGAACGGTCGGAAACATTTACGGTAACTGTGCAATATGTAGAGGCTTCGTTTGTGGTTGACGAGACATTCTCGTGCGACTATCCATTCACGGCACATTTTACAAACACTTCAGCAGGCGATGACATTTCGTACCGGTACGATTTTGGAAATGGAGTTCTAAGTTCTGCCGAAAATCCAGATGTAACATACTATCGAAATGGCGTTTACGAAACATCTATGACTGCCTATACTAGCGCTGGATGTTTCGACGAATTCGATGGGCCGACTATAATAGTAAATCATCCTGAAGCTTATTTGGAATCAAATTCGTGTGGCGACTGCATTCCGAAAGACATTCAGTTTGACCATCATGTTGTATATACAGAAAACAGCGAAATCGTTGACTACTTCTGGGACTTTGGCGACGGAACAACACTTCATACCACCTACAGACCAGTAAACCATACTTATACCGTACCTGGAGCCTACATTCCCACTCTTACGATAACCGACCGCAACGGTTGCACCGACACTCGCAGATTGCACGAATTTGACTCTAACAGATGCGACACTATAGAAGTAGGCATACAGATTCCTCCAGAGGATTTCTGGCCGACCGACACAAACCACATCCGTATAAACGGAGATACAGTATGCCCACAGGATTTATATCTTTTATACAACTCAATGTATGAAAGTTCCGACAGCATCGACTTCACAATTCTGGTAGATGGAGCACACGGACCAGCCAACAACATGTACAACGGATTTATGTTTGATGTTCATACTGGCTGGAACAATGTCGGCATAATGACAGAATATCTGAATTGTGAATCTGATTCTTACTATCAGGACAGAGTTTTTGTTTTGCCTCCAATTTTGCATATCTCCTATCAAACCCCGCCATGTACAACCCCATTCGACTACACATTCTATATTTTCGATAATCAAGGAGCACAATACTGGGACTGGTCCATTACCGGCGGAGCATACAGCAGTGGCGATGCCCAAGTATACTACGAATCGCATTCCACAGCATCAACCATTCATGTCACTCTCCCAGGATATGGCATGTACGAATGCAATATAATTGGATATAATGATAATTCGGGATGTACATTTACCGATCATTTTATTTTTGAAATCCCAATGAGGGATTTTATCTGGCACATGGATCCCGATACTGTCTGCATGGGGAAACACTCATCGGTTGAAGTCGACCGTGGCGGAGACGAATGGATTGCCTACAACTGGGGAATTAACGATGTGCCAGTAGAGGACCTCGAATGGTTTGAATTTTCATCCAACATATCGCACCCGCATAGGTTCGATGAGCCAGGCGACTACACAGTAACCGTATATCTAAAAGGAGACGACGATTGCATATCTATTTATACCAAACCGATATATGTTGTCGACCCATCTTCGACCATAATGCCTCCATCACAGAATGTGTGCGCACCAACTACGGTTGAATTCGAATGCGTACTTACAAATACCGACGACCCGATTAGAGATGTGCAGTGGAATTTTGGCAACAACGAAACCGCTTATGGAAATCCAATTTCTCGCGAATACAATGATACTGGCTACTATTCGATACACTACATGGTAACCACAAGACATGGCTGCACCGACCAACAATCGTTTGATGACTATCTGCACGCAATATCAAATCCGGAACTTTCGGTTGAATTTGACGACAGCATCTGCAATACCGACTTGGTTATATTTACATCAAATGTCGAAAATCCAGATTTTAGCTACACATGGGACTTCGGCGACGGCGAGGTATGGGACAACAGCGGACCAGTGGTTACTCATCGCTATTCTGCCCCTGGCAGGTATTCTGTTTCGCTTAATATAAGTGGTGGTGTAGGCTGTACCGATGCTGTTGATTACCAGAATGGCGTATATGTAGAAAGTCTTAATACAAGCCTTTCGCCAGAATACCAAAATTTCAATTGCTACCCTGCACAACCAGTTTTTGCCGTTTCGGCAACAGCTTTGCCCGATGGCACAGAGCCGTCGTTCCACTGGACCATGGGAAACGGCGACAACCTGTATGTCGAAAATCCCGAATACCTTTACAATGTTCCAGGTTACTACACAGTTTCGTTTGAAGTAACAACTCCTGCAGGTTGTCGCGTGGTGAAAAATGCAAATGTAGTAATAAGCGGACCTATAGCCGAAATATACATCAGCGATACTGCCATCTGTGCTGGCGATGATGTTACTTTCAGAATGCTGAACGCACAGAATGTGCATTCGTACCAATGGGTTGTGGGCGGCGGATACAACTACACCACGCCAACAGTTACGCATACATACGACTATGTTCCGCAGTCGGGATATTTTCCTGTGGTTCTTAGCCTTACGAGTGGCGAATGTTCGGTTGACATAACCGAAATGATATATGTTTACGAGGTCGATGCGCGTTTCGGTCTGTTTGCCAACAGCGTAGAAATAACAGCAGGCTTGTGCGAACCGTTGTCTGCCACATTGATAAACCAGTCATCCGAAGATGCTCAGCTGAGATGGTACCAGAATGGTCGTAGGCTTAGCGAAACTAATGAGGAAGTCCCTGTTTACTGGACAAATACATCATACAACGATTCGACATTTATTGTTTCGCTTGCCGTAACCAACGAGCACAACTGCTACGACAGCGTATCGCACGAATACGAGCTTTTCCCAAGCCCCCATCCGCTTACAAGCAACGACACCATATTATGCTTGGGAGACGAAACCGACATTATGGTTGTAGGCGGAAATTCGTATTACTGGGATGCGCCTATCAACAACAGCAATCCGCGCCAAAGGGTTTCTCCTACCGAAAACACGACATATTATGTCAATGTTTATACAGAACATTTATGTTCGGCAACCGATTCGGTTCATATCGATGTGATAGCACCGGTTGAAGCGGAAATAGAACCCGATTACGCATCCATAAACATTGGCGACACCATTGTTGCAGTAATACTTTCCGAAACCGACCTGAACTGCCGTTGGCTACCTCTTGACAGCGTGATTTCAATCGGTTGCGACACCTTGTTATTCTTCCCCAACAGAAGCACCGACTATTCTGTATGGCTCAGCGATTCGCTTGGTTGCTACGAAAGCAGGTTCGACATACATATAGATGTTGAAATGAAGTTTTCGCTCGATGTGCCAGGCGCTTTCACTCCGCTCAGCGAAGGTGATGGCAACAACATTGTATATGTACGTGGACTTGGCATAAAGCGACTACTGCAATTCCGCATTTTCAACCGCTGGGGCGAAGAAGTTTTCTTCTCCGACGACCTAAACAGGGGCTGGGATGGTACACTCAAAGGCAAAGTACAAAACATCGACACATATTCCTACTATGTAGAAGCCGAAATGTACGATGGAAGCATTAGGACAAAGAAGGGAAACCTGATGCTGATAAAATGATTATTTTTGCCAAAATTAGAAATATGAAAACGAACCATAAAATATCGGTAATGCTTGTAGGGATTGCACTCGCTTTTTCCTTTGTCGCATGTGAACGCGAAAGCATTATTCCGCCACACAACGAGAACCCTACCCACGGACGAGAAATACAAGATGCACATCCTGCTGGTGACTTTGCTTTTTTAAGAGCTATCATTGGAATGGAAAAACAAGAAGCAATAAATTATTTGACACAGCACGGATATGTCGAAAACGAATCTAATTCATACAACGATACGGAAGCAGACAGTATTACAAAAAGAATTGGTTTGAATTATATAAATGATGATGTAAAAATTCCCAATGCATCGATGGTAATAGGATGTGAAGATTTTGACACTTTATCAATTATCTTCAAGAAATGGCTACTCGAATTTAGAAATTCCGACATTTACCCGATTATGGTCAGGACTTCATACAATGTACAAATAGACAATGATGCAGAACTTCATATAAATTCACTGGCACAACTTATAGAAATACTTCCGACATTGCACCCGACAACAAATGCATGGGTAAATTTTTACGGCAACGATAATCTGGGATACCAGTACTATTTTGACATATATTGGGAGATTGAGTATAGCACATTCATGGGCATGCAAATTATCAACGAACGCGTAAACAATCCGCTTCCTGATGTACAAACAGTAAACCTTACTGGAGACTATTTAAATAAGGACATACTCATTGCCAAAGTTGACTATATGACATTTGAATATCGTGGTTTCTATTCTATGAATGTTACAAACAAATTGAACGAAGGAACCGAGATTCCATTTATAGCAGATTATATGTCGCCAGGTGATGACGGCTATATAAAACTGTACTATCGCGATGAAAGCAACCTGCTAATGGATGGCGATATTATATGGATGGGATGCGGTGAACTACATTTCCCAGAAACATTTGTCAAGGGCAATTCGTCAGGAACATACACTCTGGAATTCACTCAATATCCAGGTAACGAGAAAATCTCGTTCATTAACGACTATGGGAATTACACAACAGAAATAGATCTCCCCGAGACAGACCTGCATTATGTATGGCAAACGCTTTCAGATTGCGAGGAATTTATGTCGTATTATAACCAGACATACAAGAAAGTTGCGGTATATCCATATACACCGAGCGTTGGCATTGGCGACCCATACGACTGGTATTATATGGTATTTGTGGAAAGGTAGAAAAGAATACTTGTATAACAATATAAATAACTATTCCTTAATTCTCATTTCGTACAGTTTCATGTACTTTAGGAATGTTGTAGCGGCATTTATCGCCGAAACCAGCAGTCCGCGATAACCGTAAAATATGCCCTTGCGAAAAAAATAGTCCCTGTTGAATGTATGCAACGACTTGAAAATCGCCGCAACAACGCTTGTTTTCTTGCCTGCCTTAAACTTTTCCTGCGCGGCTAGCGAGGAATAGCTTTCCATCTTTGCAATTAGCGAACTTATGTTGTCGGAAGTATAATGCTTTATTGCATCCTTGATGTAAATCTTTTCAGTGTCGGGCAAAATTTCGATGCCCTCATGAACCATATTTTCGTTGAAACGGGTATATTTCCGATTGAAAATGCGCCATACATAGTCGGGATACCATCCGCAACATTTCATACAGCGTCCGTTGTAGTAGTTGAGCCGCGACAAAGCAACAATGGTATTGTCGCTAAACTGCATGGAATTTATCTTGTCAACAACATCGGGCATAAGCACCTCATCGGAATCGATGCTCAATACCCAGTCGTTGGTAGCATGGCTCACAGCAATGTTTTTCATTTTGCCGAAACCATAGAAATTAGGTTCGCTGTAAATCTTTACATTTTGAAATCCGCCAGCAATTTCAACGGTTCTGTCGGTGCTACCGTTATCAAGCAGGACAACTTCGCCAAACGCACTGAGCGACTCAAGACATTCTGCAATTGTCTTCTCTGCATTCTTTACGAGGATTACGGCACTTATGTTGGCGGTGTTCTGCATTAAAATACAATTTATAAAGTTTCAAGTTCAAAGTTTAACAGTTCAAAGTTCAACAGTTTAAGGTTCAAAAGTTTCTATGCTGTTTGAATGCCTGCGGCGTTTCAAAGTTTCAAGTTTCTCGTTTCTGGTTCGAGGTTCAACTGTTCAAGGTTCAAAGTTCAAAGAATCGAAAATCGTAACCTTTAGCTCGGCGTAGCCAATTCGTAATTCGTAAATCAAATTGCATCTTGTCGTCAACTAGAAACCTGAAACCTTAAAACAAGAAACCTCTTTCACGCGTTTCTGAACTTTATTGCTGCAGTCTTGTCGAGCTTGCTTTCGGCGTACTCTTTGGTTACGGTAAATGTCTTCTTGTTTTCCGATGGCATTTCGAACATGGCCTCTAGCATTATCGACTCGCATATCGAACGCAATCCACGCGCACCAAGCTTGAACGATATTGCCTGATCGACAATATAATCCAATGCAGCTTCCTCGAACTTAATGTCGATTCCATCAATCTTGAACAACTTAATATATTGGTTCACAATGGAATTCTTCGGCTCTGTAAGGATTTGTCTCAAGGCTTCGCGATCTAGCGGATTCAGGTAGGCAAGCACTGGCAGACGCCCGACAATTTCGGGGATGAGACCGAACTTGCGAATGTCCTCGGGAATGACATACTGCAACATGTTCTTGCTGTCGATTTTCTCGATGTTCTTCTGTGTTCCGTAACCTACAACCTGAGTGTTCATACGGCGGGCGATGATTTTGTCAAGGCCCTCGAATGCACCACCGCAGATAAACAGAATGTTCTTTGTATCAACAGCAATCATCTTCTGCTCGGGATGCTTGCGTCCGCCCTGCGGAGGAACATTCACAATCGAGCCTTCAAGGAGCTTCAGCAGACCCTGCTGTACGCCTTCACCCGACACATCGCGGGTAATGCTTGGATTGTCGCCCTTGCGTGCAATCTTGTCAATCTCATCGATGAAGACAATGCCCTGTTCTGCCGATGCCACATCGTAATCGGCAGCCTGCAGAAGTCGCGTAAGAAGACTTTCGATGTCCTCGCCCACATAACCTGCTTCGGTGAGAACAGTTGCATCAACGATAGCGAAAGGTACATTAAGCATCTTGGCGATAGTCTTGGCCAGCAAAGTTTTGCCTGTACCAGTCTCGCCGACCATTATTATGTTCGACTTTTCAATGTCAACATCGTTTTTCTCCTGACATATACGCTTGTAGTGGTTGTAAACAGCCACCGACAGTACCTTCTTTGCAAAGTCCTGACCTATTACATAGTCATCGAGGAAAGCCTTTATCTCTTTGGGCTTCTTGAGTTTAATACCCTTTGCCGGCTTTTCTTTCTTGAACTGCTCCTCCTCTTTCAATATTTCGTATCCGCGCCTAATGCAGTCATCGCAAACATTTCCGTTGACACCCTGAAACAGGATTCCAACATCCTTGCGCGGACGACCGCATAGCGAACATCTATCGTTTTTGTCCATGAGATGATTCAAAAATTTGAAAATTCGATGATTTGATGATTTGATAATTTGATAATCTGTAGCGACGTGCCATGGCGCGTCGCTACAAAATTATCCATTATTCATTGTCAATTGTCCATTATTTAATATTCGATTTCTCTATACAGAATTTCGTCAATCATTCCATATTCCTTTGCTTCCTCGGCAATCATCCAGTGGTCGCGGTCGGAGTCGAGGCGAACCTTTTCGATGTCCTGATGCGAATGATTTGCAATGATTTCATACAATTCCTCGCGAAGCTTCAAGATTTCCTTTGCGGTGATTTCGATGTCGGATGCCTGACCTTCGGCACCGCCCATAGGCTGGTGAATCATCACGCGCGAATGCTTCAAAGCCGAGCGCTTTCCGTGTGCGCCAGCGCAAAGAAGTACTGCCGCCATGGATGCTGCCATGCCAGTGCAAATGGTAGCGACATCGGAACGAATGTACTGCATGGTGTCGTAAATGCCAAGTCCAGCATATACCGAACCGCCCGGCGAGTTGAAATATATCTGTATGTCCTTGTTAGGATCGCTACTTTCGAGGAAAAGCAACTGTGCCTGAATTATGTTTGCAACATCGTCGTTGATTGGTGTCCCGAGGAAGATAATCCTGTCCATCATCAAGCGAGAGAACACATCCATCTGTGCAACATTGAGAGTGCGCTCCTCTATAATAGTTGGATTAATATATCCATTGTAAATACTTGTGTACTGGTCGAAAACAAGACCGTTTACGCCTCTATGCTTTACGGCGTATTTGCGAAAATCGTTATTATAGTTCATTTGTCATTTTTTTAGAGGTGCAAATATACGATTTTTATTTGAACCTTGACAGAGCTTTTCGAAAATCATTCTGCAATTTGATATTGAATAAAATGTTGTATATTTGCCAGTGAAAATGCTTAATAAACATAATGGAACGGCTAAGCAGAGATAAGGTATTGGACATGATTCGCACTACGGTTCGTGAGAAAGAACCTGATGCGCAAATAATTCTTTACGGATCTCGTGCTCGTGGCGATAATCGCGAGGATTCCGATTGGGATATAATTGTCCTGCTAAACAAGCCTCCTATGCCTCACATGGAAAGATATGAAATTGCATGCGACTTATGGGACAAAGGTTTCGACATCGGGGAAGAGATAAATACGCGTGTTTACACCATTGACCAATGGAATTCTGCTCCTCCATCATTATTCAAGCACAATGTAAAAGAAGAAGGAATACAATTATGAGTCTATCACACGACTAAATTTCTCAGAAATGATTTCATTTGAAAGCGACTACATAGCAGGTGCACATCCAAAAATACTTGAGCGACTGTCAGAAACAAACATGGAAGCACTTATCGGATATGGTGAGGACAAGTATTGCAGGATGGCGGAAGAAAAAATCAAAAAGGCATGCAACCGTCCCGATGCAAAAGTACATTTCCTAGTTGGTGGAACACAGACCAACCAAGTTGTCATTAGTTCGATGCTTGCCGACTACGAGGGCGTAATAGCCGCCACATCGGGACACATCAGCGTACACGAGGGAGGAGCAATAGAATTTACTGGACATAAGGTTCTCGTTCTCCACTGTGCAGACGGAAAACTTAATGCTCAGGACATTGACGAATATGTCACCACTTTCTACGCTGACGGCAACCACGAGCACATGGTTTTCCCAGGAATGGTGTATATCTCTCATCCTACCGAATATGGCACACTATACAGCAAAAAAGAACTGACAGCAATTTCAAATGTTTGCAAAAAGCACAACATTCCGCTGTTTTTGGATGGAGCTCGGCTCGGATACGGGCTTGCAAGCCGACAAACCGATGTTACACTGCCCGACATTGCCGAACTATGCGATGTTTTCTACATAGGCGGTACAAAAGTCGGTGCATTGTGCGGAGAAGCGGTTGTCTTTACTCATAATAATACGCCCAAACATTTCATTACCAAGATGAAACAACGCGGGGCTCTGCTTGCAAAAGGTCGTCTGCTCGGCATTCAGTTCGATACGCTTTTCACCGACAATCTCTATATGGAAATCAGCCGTCATGCTATCGAAATGGCCGAAAAACTAAAATCATTGCTGAAAGAGAAACATTACCGCTTCTATTTGGAATCGCCAACAAACCAGCAATTTATAATTCTCGAGAACGAACAAATGAGCAAACTTGCACAAAATGTATGTTTCAGTTTCTGGGAGAAATACGACGACAACCACACTATTGTTCGCTTCGCCACTAGCTGGTCGACAACCAATGACGATTTGGAAGAATTGGAAAAATGGCTGTAAAATTTATTCAATAATTTTTACAGCTCTATTCAATATCTCCAGCGGATGCAAGGCATCTACACCTGTTCCATCCTTTATTTGGCAGCGGCAACTTGTGCCGACGGCTGAAATTATCGTGTTTTGCTCGGCATTGCGAATTGTTGGGAACAGAACCAACTCGCCAATTTTCATCGAAAGTTCGTAGTGCTCCTTCTCGTAGCCGAACGAACCAGCCATGCCACAACAACCGCTCGGAATTTCCTTCACCGTGAAATTCTTCGGCAACGACAAAGCCTTCAAAGTGAATTTTGTTCCGATTAGCGACTTCTGCTGGCAATGTCCGTGAAACATTACATTTGCAACCTCATCGGTGAACATTTCCGAACTTATATTGCCACAATCGATTTCACGGCAGATAAACTCGTCGAATAGAAGAGCATTTTTTGCAAGATTTTCGGCTTTGGCTCGATTTTCCTTGGTTGCTAGGTCGGGATACTCGTCGCGGAAAGCAAGAATTGCCGACGGCTCGATGCCGATAAGCGGAGTTTTGTCGCTTATGATGTCGCCGAGCATTGCGATATTGGCGTTTGCAATCTTCTTCGCCTTGCGCACAAGCCCCTTGCTGAGCCAAGTGCGCGCGCTTTCCTTCGACTTGGCAAGCCTTACCTCATAACCCAACTTGGTAAACAGCGAAACTGCATCCACAGCAATGTGAGTGTCCAAGTAACGCGAAAATTCATCAACAAAAAGATATATGGTCTTTTTAGGACTTTGCGGCTGCTTTTCGGCAATTTTACGAACTTGCTTTTTCAAATTTACAGTACTCATCAGCGGAATGTTCCTTTCGGTGCTGAAACTTATGGTTTTCTGGATTATTTTCGCGAAAAACTTGTTCTTGAAGAAGAAATTCGAGATATGCGGAACCATTGCCGCCAGCCTGTACAATCGCGGCTGCATAGCCACAGCACGACTGCGCAACGGAACTCCATAATGGTCGTAGTAATGCTGCAGAAATTCCATTTTCAGCTTGGCAACATCCACACCCGATGGACATTCCGATTTACAGGCCTTGCACAACAGGCACTGGTCAAGCACTTCGTAGGCTTCCTTTTCCATAAACGGGTCTGGCTTTGTGGAATTTGTAATCAGTTCGCGGAGAATGTTTGCTCGGGCGCGTGTGGAGTTCTGCTCGTTGCGCGTAGCCTGAAAACTCGGGCAGAGCGTCCCACCAATGATGTGCGACTTGCGGCAGTCACCAGCACCATTGCACTTTTCGGCCGTGCGCAGATAACCGCCAGTACGCGAAAAGTCAAAGTAGGTTTCAATCTCGCGAGTCTGCTGACCGGGCTTGTAGCGCAGATGGGTGTTCATCTTCGGCGTACCGATTATCTTGTTGGCGTTGAACACATTGTCCTTGTCCCAGACCTTTTTCAACTGCACAAACATTTCGTAAATCCTGTCGCCAAGCATAAGTGGGATGAACTCACCGCGCAAGCGACCATCGCCGTGTTCGCCACTGAGCGAACCGTGATATTTTTTCACCAGTTTTGCAGTCTCCAACGCAACAGTATGAAAAAGTTCAACATCGTGCTCGTCCTTCAGGTTCAGAATCGGACGCAGATGCAGTTCGCCAGTGCTGATGTGGGCATAGAAAACACATTCGAGCCCCAACCTTTCGAGCATAGCGCGGAAATCCTTCATATATGCAGGCAAGTCTTTGGGATTTACGGCGGTATCTTCGATTACAGGTGCAGGCTTGCGGTCGCCGGGCATATTGCCAAGCACGCCAAGTCCAGCCTTGCGCAACGCCCACACCTTTGGAATATCGGCACCACGCACAATGGGATAGCAATAGCCGTAGTTGTGACTGCGCAAGTCGGCTTCGAGGTCGGTAATCTGCTGCTGAATCCAGTTTTCGTCGTCGTTAACCCACTCCACAATCAGCACGCCCTCGGGGTCGCCTTCCACGAAAAAGCGGTTTTGACGCTGGGCGATGTTCTCTTTTGTAAGGTCGAGCACCTTCTTGTCCATCAGTTCAATCGACGATGGCGAGTATTTCAGTGCCACAAGGTTAGCCTCGAAAACTTCGTCCAAGGTTGCCGTGTGAACGCACATCAGGGCCTTGTTTTTCGAAGGCTTATCGACAAGGTTCAACTTTATTTCGGTGATGAACGCCAAAGTTCCTTCCGAACCGGCAATGAGCTTGCAGAAGTTGAATTTCTTGTCGGAATTGCCAAAAATCTCGTTGTCGAGAAGGCAATCGAGGGCATAGCCGGTGTTACGGCGGCGGATTTCGGGGTCGGGATAGTTAGCTTTTATTTCATCAGCAACCTCCTTGTTTGAAAGCAAGTCGCGGATATGGCGGTAAATGTCGCCTTCGAGCGACTGAAGTTCGCACTTGGCATTAAACTCCTCGCGAAAAAGTTCGCCGAAAGTAACATCGGAACCATCTGACAATATGCATCTTACCTCCAACAAATGGTCGCGAGTACTGCCGTAGATTAGCGAGTGCGAACCGCAGGAGTTGTTGCCCACCATTCCCGAAATCATACAGCGGTTTGATGTGGAAGTTTCGGGACCGAAGAAAAGATTATGCGGAGCAAGGTATTTGTTCAGTTCGTCGAGCACAATGCAGGGTTGAATGCGAATCCATTTTTCTTCCTTGTTGAGTTCCAGCACCTTGCCAAAATTTTTAGATACATCAACCACGATTCCGTTTCCCACCACCTGACCGGCAATTGAAGTTCCCGAAGCGCGAGGGATTATGCTAAGACCATTTTCGCGGGCAAAACGGATTACGGCGCGTATGTCGTCGTTGTCCTCGGGCACGCAGACCGCCATCGGCATTTCGCGGTATGCCGAAGCGTCGGTGGCATAGATTATCCTGTGTATGTTGTCGGTGCAGACAGCACCCTTAAAAGTCTTTTTTAAGTCGTTGAAATCCATTGTTAAACCTTTAGGAAACGAATCGGACAAAAGTACAAAAGATTTTTTGAACTGAACAAAAAAGCATTACTTTGCTGAAGAATTTGTCCATTTCGGATAGCACATAGGCATTTTCTGCATTTAGAAATAGTTTTTGTCTAAAAACAACAAATTGCATTTTGCCGTTAACATTTTTTTATTAAATTTGAAGTTCGTAATTTAAACTTTTGACTATATGAAAAAGTTATCTATTATAACTGTCTTATTACTAATAGTATCGGCAGTTTGGGGACAGACAAAATCCGACCTTCAATTCATAGAGCAGACTCTTGAAAATCGAGGAGAAATAGTGCTGAGATTCCAACATAATGGAAATCGTGAACTGGTTAATGAACTTGCGCAGATAATGTCAATCGACAAGGTAACCAACTCCTATGTTGAAGCATACGCAAATGCCAGAGAATACGAGCAATTCAAGACATACGGCATAGAATATGAGCCGGTTTACGAGTACTATCGCCAAACTCGTGCAATAAATATGGCAACAACAGTAGAACAGATGTCCGATTGGAATCGCTATCCCACCTACGCCGTTTATCTGCAAATGATGCAAAACTATGTGGCAAACCATCCAACTTTATGCAAGATGGATACTGTAGGCTATTCGGTAAATGGACGCCCGATTATAACGATGATTATTTCGGACAATGTGGGCGTTGACGAAGACGAGCCTGAATTCTGGTGGAGCAGCACAATGCACGGCGACGAAACCACTGGATGGTATTTCATGATTCGTCTTGTTGACGAACTTTTGACAAAATATGGCACTGACGAGCAAATTACAAACCTTGTGAACAATGTCGAGATATACATTTCGCCAAACACCAACCCCGACGGAACATTCTACGGTTCGAGCAATGGCACAAGTATGACTGGTGCCCGCCGTGCAAACGCCAACGGCACCGACCTTAACCGTAGCTTCCCTGACCTCAACGGATACACTGGCACAAGCGACCCTGAAGTTACAATGATGAAAAACTACGCAGATGCTCACAATTTCGTAATGTCTGCAAACGGACACGGTGGCACCGAATGCTTGAATTATCCGTGGGACGAACAGAACTGGTATTCGTCTAACCATCCGCACCCCGATACAGACTGGTGGGAATATATATGCCATCAGTATGCAAATACCTGCCACGCCATCAATTCGAATTACCTTAAAGGTCCAGGCACTATGTATGACAACACAAACAATTCTACTGGAATTACCGAAGGTTGCGACTGGTACTATACGCAAGGCGGACGACAGGACTATATGAACTACTACCATCACTGCAGGGAAATCACTATGGAATGGTCGAACACAAAAAAACTTGACTCGGAATACCTGAATACATACTGGGGCTACAATAGACAAGCACTTCTCGACTATACAGAGCAAGTGCTTTACGGCTTCCGCGGAATTGTAACCGATGCTTGCACAAACGAACCGCTCAGTGGAGTAAAAGTATTCATAAACAACCACGATGCCGACAATTCGGAAGTTTACACATCGGCTCCAATCGGCAATTACCATCGCCCGATATATGCAGGCACCTACAGCGTTACATTCTCGAAGGAAGGCTATGTTTCAAAAACATTAAATGTCACCACCCAGAATATGGCTTGCCAACGCTTGGATGTAAGCTTGTGTCCCGAACCAACATTTACTGCAAATCCAGTAGCAGTATTTGAAGGTAGCAGCATACAATTCACCAATACCACCGAAGGATGCAACACCATGTCGTCGTGGACTTTCGAAGGTGGCTCACCGGCAACAAGCACAGCCGCAAATCCTACTGTAACATACAACACACACGGCACTTACGATGTCACACTTACTATCGTAAATCCAAACGGATGCACATCTTCAACAACAGGACACATTACAATATATGAAGGCATTGCACCGACAGCCGACTTTTCTGCATCTGAAACAATCGTTCCTTTTGGTAGTTCGGTAACTTTCACCGACTTGTCAACCAATATGCCAACATCGTGGTCGTGGACTTTCGAAGGCGGAACTCCTGAGACCTCAACAGAGCAGAATCCAACCGTAACATACAATGAACCCGGCGAATACACGGTAACATTGGTTGCGACAAATCCCTTTGGCTTCGATGAAGAGACAAAAACTGCATATATAAGCGTGGTATCAGAAATTAATATGAGTAACGATACAATATATGCTTGTGGCGGAACATACAAGGACCCGGGTGGCGATGGCAATTATCCCAACAGCGTTAACTACACCCAGACAATCTACCCAAGCACTGAAGGCGCTTATGTTAGGCTTACATTCAACCAGTTCTCACTGCAAGCAGCAAGCGGATGGCAGCAAACTTGTTCCGACAAGTTCTATATTTACGACGGAACATCTACCTCGGCAAATGTTCTTGTAAACGGAGTATGCGGAACGAGCAATCCAGGCACAATAACAGCAACTAACGATGATGGTGCATTGACTATTGTATTCACATCGAACAACACAACAAACGCAGCTGGGTGGGAAGCCGAAATAAGTTGCTACGCACCAGAGGCAGAAGCTGCATTCACGGCAGTAATCTCGGAAAATTGTACACGAAACATAACGACAACCAACGAATCGGAACACGCAACATCCTATCTTTGGGCATTTGGCGATGGCACAACATCGACAGAAGTCGCACCATCTCACACTTACGCAGCAAACGGTACATATACAATAACGCTTACCGCTACGAATGCATTTGGAAGCAATAGTGCAACTCAGCAGATAGAAGTTTCTGTTCCCGAAATTTCGTCGGTTACCAATGCAAGCGGATGCGGAAGTGCAACCCTTACACTATCGGCACAAGGCGATGGAACCCTCCACTGGTACGATGCACAGACTGGAGGCACAGAACTTGAAACTGGCAATTCCTATACAAACACATTTGCACAAACAACAACTGTTTATGTGGAATCGCAAATAAGAAGCGAAGAAACCTATAATGTAGGTATAGCAAACAATAATTCGGCTACCGCATATACAACACAAACCGGTCAAAACAGAGGCCTTACATTTACGGTTTCACAGGCTCTTACATTGGTTTCCGTAGATGTTTATTGCACACAAGCAAACCAAACCAAGACAATAACCATATCTAATAGTTCAAACGAACAAATGTACTCTCAGTCACACACACTCGCATCTGGTCTTAACACCTTGACATTGAATGTTAGATTGGCCCCGGGAACATACAATATATATGCTAATAGTGTACGTTATACATACAGGCAAAATGGAAGTTTCCCATACTCGGTCGAAAATGTAATCAGCATAACGGGACCATACAATACTACTACATACTATTACACCTTCTACAACTGGGTAGTAAAGACCGGAAGCGTCTGTACAAGCGAACGTACTCCAGTAACTGCAACAATCACCGAATCTGGCAGCATCGACCTTGGCGAACCGATAACCCAGTGCGGTGGCACTGTTACTATTGATGCAGGTAACGGTTTCAACAGCTATACATGGAGTAACGGACAGACAACACAGAGCATTACGGTCAGCCAAAGCAACACATACACCGTTACGGCAAGCAACGGACAATGCGAAGCGACTGCATCAAAGGTTGTTACAATCAATCCTGTTCCATCGGTTTCGATAGCAGAAAATGGCAATGTGCTCACTGCAAATGCAACATCGGGCACAGGCAACTACAATTACTTGTGGTCAACAAATGCTACAACACAAAGCATATCAATAACTTCAGATGGAAACTACTGCGTTACAGCAACAGATAGAAATGGATGTTCTGCGGACATTTGTTCAAATGCATCCTTGCCAGATGTTGTCATTAACATTTCGGAAGTCGAACACGGAAGCATAACCGGAAATGGTTCGGTAGAATACGGAAGAGACTACACATTTACAGTCGTTCCAGATGCTTGCTACGAAATCGGCACGGTCACCGTCAACGGCAACACCGTAACACTCAATGCAAACAACTCTTTTACAATACAAAATGTAACTGCCGAACAGACAATCTACGCAACTTTCAACCAAATTTCGTATGCAGTAAGCGCTTCGGCTGGCAATGGCGGAACAATCAATGGCGCACCAACTTCGGTTAACTGCGGTGAAGGCTACACATTCACCGTTGTACCAAACGACTGCTACGGAATTGCATCAGTTACCGTCAACGGAACTCCTGTTACACCTACAAATAATTTCTACACAATAGCAAATGTAACAGAAGCACAAAGCATCAACGCAACATTCAGCCAGATTTCATACACAATTACTGCTTCGGCTGGAAACGGTGGAACAATCACTGGCGCACCAAGTTCAGTTAACTGCGGAGAAGGCTACTCATTTACCGTTACACCAAATGACTGCTACGAAGTTGCATCAGTTACAGTAAATGGAACGCCAGTTACTCCGACAAATAACATCTACACAATCGCAAATGTAACAGAAGTACAAAGCATCAACGCAACATTCAGACAGATTTCGTACACAATCACTGCTTCGGCAGGAAATGGCGGCACAATCAATAACGCTCCAAGTTCTGTTAACTGTGGCGAAGGCTACACATTCACCGTTGCTCCAAACGACTGCTACGAAATTGCATCGGTTACAATCAACGGAACACCAGTTACTCCTACGAACAACATTTACACAATAGAAAATGTAACAGAACCGCAAACCATCAACGCAACGTTCAGCCAGATTTCGTACACAATTACTGCTTCGGCAGGAAATGGTGGCTCAATCACACCAGAAGGTGTCACAACAACCAACTGTGGCGAAGACATTACCTATACAATCACGCCAGACGAGGGCTATATGATTTCTGATGTCCTTGTTGACGGACAAAGCGTTGGATCGGTAAGTTCTTACCAATTTACAAATGTAATTGCAAGCCACACGATTTCGGCTACTTTCGAACTTATACCTGCTGGCGAAGTCGTAATTGTTGTGAATGCCGATGCTGAAGGAGGTTCTGTAGATCCGACAGGAACACAGACAATCACTGAAGGTGGTAACTTTACATTCACTGTAACTCCCGACAACTGCTACGAAATAGGCATTGTTACCGTCAACGGAACAGAAGTTACACTTGCCGAAAACAATTCCTATACAATTGAAAATGTAAGCGACCCGCAAAACATCAACGTAACATTCAATCGGTTGTCGTACATAATTACGGCAAGTGCAAGCGAAGGCGGTACAATAACCCCATCGGGAAATGTTGAAGTTAACTGCGGTGACAATAAGGAATTTGTTATAACACCAGACGAAGGCTATGAAATTGCTGATGTAATTGTTGATGGACAAAGCGCTATTAATGATATTGCAAGCTATGCTGTCATAGGTGCAAGCGCAAGCTACACATTCGAGAATGTCACTGAAAACGGTCATAGCATTGTTGTAACATTCAACGAAATTGTTGAAATTCCGGAATGTAACTCCGTAACAAACCTTACAGCACAAGTTGAATCGTACGGAATTGTTTTGTCCTGGAATGCTACCGAAAATGCAATTTCGTACGACATCTATCGCAATGGTGAAAGAATCGCAACAGAAACCAACACTTCAGCAATCGACCTGCAGGGACACGAAGGCGACAGCTACTATATTATTACTAACTGTGCAAACGGTGGTTCTTCCGATGCTTCGGAAACGGCAACTGCAACAGCAGAACCTATTTGCAATGCCGTCACCGACCTCACTGCTATGGTTGAATCATACGGAGTTGTTTTATCGTGGAATGCTGCCGAGAATGCAACTTCTTACGAAATTTACCGCAACGGAGAAAGAATAGCAACTGAAACAAACACATCATCCATTGACTTGCAAGGCCACGAAGGCGATACCTATTACATTATTACCAACTGTGCAAACGGTGGCACTTCGGATGCATCGGAAACGGCAACTGCAATAGTTACAGGCATAAGCGAAGCTGAAACCAGCATTGACATTTTCCCGAATCCAGCAAACGACATTCTCAACATTACTTCCTCGGAAACAATTTCTGAAATTGAAATTGTGAACACCTTAGGACAGGTTGTTTGTCGCATTGAAGTTAATTGCGACAATGCAGTTTGCGATGTCAATGGATTGGCAAGTGGAGTGTATGTGGTGAAAATCCATAGCCGTGCCCTTCGACAAGCTCAGGGAGCGGCTGTT
>JBGUHW010000154.1:0-5026 GCA_045112395.1 Bacteroidales bacterium | reverse complement strand
TTACTTGAAGTTTCTGTTGAAAACAAATTGAATTCTCAATTTTATTTTAAGGCTTTACGTAATAAAGATTTTGATTCTACATACAATATTCTTTCACAAAAATCGCGTGAGTGCATTAAGGATTTGCAGTCGCAAGGAGCATCAGTAGGTTTGCATGGGGGCTTGTATTCTTTCGCCGACAAATTCATTTTTACAATGGAGAAGAATCGGCTGGAGATGGTGTGTGGACATGGAGTTGCATCTGTGCGTCAGCATTTCCTGCGCTTCGATGCGCGCAAAACTCCACAAATTTGGCAGAAGTGTGGCATTCGTAGCGATTCTACATTGGGATTTCCTGAACATGAGGGCTTTAGGTGCGGAACTTGCCATCCGTACCGCCTGTATGATATTGAAAACGATTGTGTTACTGATGTTGTTGAACATCCGCTAATTGCAATGGATACGACTTTGTTCCAATATAGAAACTTGACTGAGGAAGAGGCGTTTGCGAGCATTTGTAGTTTGTCCGAAAGATGCGTTGCTGTTGAGGGGGACTTTGTGCTTCTGTGGCATAATACCACAATGTTTGGTGAGTTGGAAAATTGGTATAGGAATGTGTATCTGAGATTCTTGGGATATTGTAGAAGGTATTAAGTGTATAATGTTTTCTTCCTTTTATTTTTTTGCAAAAATTCTCGTATAAAATACTTGTATTTGTATAATTTTATTATATTTGCAACTGATTGAGTTTTTAGTTGTGTTTATTTGTAAATTTTGTGTAGTCGCATAATATGGGAATGAGTAATCTAACAGCTTGTAATAAAGGAGTTTGCGCTAGGGTGGCATTTTGTGTCATGCTTCTTCTTTTATTCGCATCCTGCCAGCGCGATCCGATATATATGCAGACGGCGATGTTACAGATTGAACTTACTGAAAGCAAACCAGATGATGCAATTATAAGCAAGGGCGCTGTAGATAATTTTAATGCCGATGTTTATGTCGTGTACGAGAACACCGAGACCAAGTACTCCTGTTCTTTCGGCGACCTTTACAATATGGGTGTATATACGATTGACAATGCCAATAGCGATGTCGTATATGTTTCAGTAGGCGTTCCGTTTCACATAAGAGTGGGGACTGAGATTAACGGGCGGAAACTGCGTGGCGAGTCTGATGTGCTTGTTATTGATGATGTTTCGATGGTAATTAGTATCGAATTGTATGCTGGCGGATTCAGGATTCACACGCGCACTCCTCGCGAGGAAGATCTGTCGGAAACGGTGGCTTTGGTTGGTGGCGCAGTATACGAACTTCAGGAAAATCAGACTGCTACATACGGAGGTGTGATTTGCGCTCCGGCTTCGGCATGTGCTTCATTGACGGAGGAAAATTTCACAATAGAAAACCTTTCTTCTTTGTCGGGCTATTGTGCCGATGTTAGGTATTTCGGTCTGGAGGATGGCATTGACGGACATTCGGCAACCTATCTGCCGTTCGAAATAAAACTTGATGGTTTGTCGCCGCAAACTCAATACAGGATAAGGGCTTACGCCGTGATAGATGGTGATTTGCATTATGGTGAGATTGTTGATTTTTCGACAGTAAAAAGCGGACCGTCGTTGTTTACATACTCGGCTACCGATATTACAAAAACATCTGTGCAGATTAACGCAGAAATTATGTCAAGTGGCAACGATGTGACCGAGCGTGGTTTTGTTGTCAGCAATTCAAAATATCTTGACAATCCGCAGATGTTTTCATGCGGTAGCGGTGGCGGAACTTTCAATACGGTTGTATCTGGATTGTCGCCATGTTCGAGAATATTCTACAAGGCATACGTAAAGACCTCATACGGAACATATTATGGTGAAATTATGTCGGTTTCTACATACGAAGATTTTGTGGATGCCCGCGATGGCAGTGTTTATGAATATGTTGTTGCTGGTTCGCAGAGATGGATGACCGAGAATTTGCACTATCTGCCTTCTGTTAGCGAGGTTGGTACAGGTAGCGAGGATGACGGGCAGGAAAACGAAAAGCATTATTATGTATATGGTTATTCGGGAACATCGGTAAGCGAAGCGTCTGCAAGTTCGTTATCGCAGGCAATAGAGTCTGTGCCGGCAGGAACCAACGGTTATGTAACTTTCGGAGTACTATATAATTACAACGCTGCACAGTCGGCATGTCCCGATGGCTGGCATCTGCCAAGCGATGGCGAATGGACTCAGCTCGAAGTCTACCTGCAGAACAATTGCTTCAATTCCAACGGCATTGTCGATTGCGACCTCAACAGGCTGACTAACAACTATACAGCCAAGTCGCTTTCATCGGCAAATCTATGGTGCCAGTCGGATTATGAAAACACGGTAGGCTTTATGCTCAACAAGAACAATACGACAGGAATGTCGGTATTGCCAAGTGGTTACCGAAGCAGTTCATCTGAGGATTACTACGGATTGGGCAAGGATGCATATTTCTGGACGGCCACCCAGACTAACGGTAGTGATGCATACGGTAGAAGCCTTGGTTTCACTAACGATGGATTGAACAGAAGCAACTATGCAAAGAGTGACGGTATAAGCGTAAGATGTGTGAAGAATAATTAATGAGTTGAGAGTTGAAAGTTGAGAGTTGAAAGTTAAGAGTTGGGACATTGAACTTTGAACATTGAACGAGAAACCAGAAACATTGAACTTTAAACATTAAACTTTGAACCTGAAACCAGAAACTTGAAACTTAGAAACATAGAAACGGCGAAGCCACATAAACTTATATGTATGAAACATTTTTTATCGATTTTAATTTTTAGCCTTGCCTCTACATTGGCATTCTCGCAGTCGGCTTTGGTTACTGGTGGAGGAAATTCCACTGGCGATGGCGGAAGTTTTAGCTATTCGGTAGGGCAGACATTCTACAATGTTCTCGGCAAGAACATCACGGTGACCGAAGGTGTCCAGCAGCCGTACGAAATTTCGGAGTACAAGACCGATGATGACGGCAAGAAGAATGAAGAGGATGATAACGATCCTATTGCTGTTGAATTGTCGGTATATCCAAATCCTGCAGCTGACTTTTTGACGCTAACGGTAGCTTTTGATAATTATTCGGATGTGGAATTCCTGATGTATGATGTTAATGGCAAATGCTTGGATGGCAGTAGGATAGTTTCGCAGGAAACGCTCCTTGATATGCATAGTCTGGCATCGGGCACCTATTTTGTTAGGATAAATGAAGGCGGAAAAGAAGTGAAGACATTCAAGGTGGTAAAGAAATAATGGGCTAACAGGCTGACAGGCTCGAAGGCTAACAGTCTGACGGGCTGGCAGCCTGCAAAGACGCAATTCATTGCGTCTCAATAATAATAAAAAATATATACTATGAGAAAAAGTTATATTATTACAGTTTTCTGCTTAATTATCAGTGCAATGGCATTTGCACAGGTTCCGCATACCATCAGCTATCAGGCGGTAGTGAGGGCAGGAACAGGCGAACTGATGAGAAACAAATCGGTTACGATGCGAGTGAATATATTGCAGGGAAGCATGTATGGCGAAAGCATTTACACCGAAATGCATTATCCAAGCACCAACGAAAACGGCTGTGTAACCGTTGAAATTGGAGGAGGTGAGACCGATGGCGATTTTTCTGCCATCGATTGGGCGCAAGGTCCGTACTTTATGAAAGTGGAAATTGACCCCAATGGCGGTGATAACTACAGCATTGAGGCAATTAACCAGATGCTTGCTGTGCCGTATTCGTTTTATGCCGAGAGGGCGGGCAATGTCCCCGATATGAGCAATTTCATTACTGATGAAACCGACCCGACTGTCCCCGATTGGGCAAAGGCAGAAACAAAACCCGAATACGACTACGGCGAAATTCAAAACACCCCTGAACAGCAGGTCCTTTCGATAAGCAACGACACGATTTTCCTTACCAATGGTGGATTTGTAAAACTTCCTGCTGCGACTGTCGGATTCAGTGGCGATTACAACGATTTGACAAACCGCCCCGAAATTCCAACCGTTCCGACAAATGTTTCTGCATTTGAAAACGATGCCAACTACCTGACATCCTATACCGAAACACAAACTATTGCCGATGTAGCTGCGCTTGGCAACTCTGTAAATACTCAGCTGAAAGACGTTACAAATCCTACTCAAAATCAAGATGCAGCAACGAAGAAATATGTTGACGATTTGATAGCTGCATTACGGGCAACAGTTAATGCATTACAAATGGGCACAACTGGTGGAGTTAATGGGCGTACTTGGATTGAGCTTGGTTTGCCTTCTGGCACCAAATGGGCGTCCTGTAATGTGGGTGCCGAAAATCCTGAGGATTTTGGAGACTACTTCGCTTGGGGCGAAACACAACCGCATTATACTGTAGAATACGATACGGTTTGGCTTGATGGATATGAAGATGGTTACGAATGGAGTAACTACCGATATTGCCAAGGAAATTCCGAGACACTCACTAAATATTGCAATAATGCAGACTATGGCTACAATGGTTTTACCGATGATCTGGTCACCTTGGAAGCAAGCGATGATGCTGCCTCTGCCAACTGGGGAGGAGGATGGTGTATGCCAACTGATGCTGATTTTCAGGAGCTTATTGATAATTGCGACACGACTATGACGGTACGGAATGGCATAAACGGAATGTTGTTTACAAGCAGAAACAATGGCAACTCTATTTTCCTCCCTGCTGCCGGCTACCGCACATATATCAATATCTACGAAGCCGGTTCCTTCGGCAGCTACTGGTCGAGTTCGCTCTTATCTACGGAAGGTTATCCGTATGGCGCGTGGTATCTCGACTTTTATTCGGGCCGTTACTCTGTGTCCTACGACGAGCGTCGCGGCGGACGATCTGTTCGTCCTGTTTACCACCCATAATACTGTGGGGTGCTTGTGAAAAACGGAATGTGGCAGTTGGCTACGTTCTGTTTTTTGTGCAGGCTTTGCCGTTCTCGCATCCTTGTACAGACGCAAAATTTTGCGTCTCAATCGGCGCAACGCATTGCAATCGGCGCAAA
>JBGUHW010000153.1:0-11338 GCA_045112395.1 Bacteroidales bacterium | reverse complement strand
TGTCAGGAGTTTGTAAAGTGGGTTTAATCATTCCAAATTTAGAATTACGTCCTTTATTATACATTTTGGCAAATTGATTGTTCCCAAGTTTTACTGTTCCTATTGGTGTCTGTATCTGTTTGTCAAGGCCAAATTCTTTTTCCCATAGTTCCTCTGTAAGAGTGCCTGGATGTATATAGGTTTCAGGGTGTTGCTCAAGATACAAAAGCACATTATTTATTTGTTCTTTGGTTAGTTCTATGCCAAATATGTCTATCATTTTTTCGCTTCTCCTAAAATTTCTAATTGTTATTTTTGTTTGAGCTTATGAAATTTTGTAATACCTTTGCAATCTCTCCTTGAGGATGGGTGACGAGATTTTTATCTCCAAGAACTGCAATGGAAACCGCAACATCCGCTTGGTGTTTTTTTTGTTAATGTAACCACGTGGATATAAGGCCTATTCGTTTTGCGATTGGCAATTAATTCATCGTCAATAAGTACCACAATCGGTTTGCCGTCAAGTAAGTCCATTCCTCGCAGATTTTTTTACCTTTTATGCCACCTCATAACTACTCGCACAACCATCTTTTGCTACCGAAACACTTTCTGCAATAATTTCGCGCACGTCATTTCCGTACATGTCGCGGTTTCCGTCGATTACCCACCTGCCACTGATGATTATGTTTTCGCATATACGCAAGCCCGATTTTAGTATCATCTCGGCTGTGTCGCCTAATGCGTTCACTGTGTACCAGTACGTTTGCTGTGTGTACCTGTTGTTGTTTATGCGCCTGTCGATAACAGCAATCAGAAACCTTACGAGCTTGTGTCCGCACATTTCGTTTACCAATTCTGGAACAGAACCGACTTTGCATTCAATTTCTATATGTCCGCCTAATTTCATAGTCAAAAATTTTAAACGTTAAACATTTTGTTCGAACTTCTTTTCGAAATCCACTGCAAAGGTCGGGTGTCCTTAAATCACTAGTCGGTATTTAAACATTTACTTTCGTTTATTAGTCGTTTCTTGTCGTTTATACACGGGTATTGTGTTGGTTTATATGTGTTTGTTAAGTGGGTTTTAATTGCATTGATATGGTTATTTTTCTTTGTCCATCTTTTTCTGTTCGGACAATATAAAGCTTGTAATTGGTCGTTGAATCTGCATAGTGAAATAAATGAAAAAAAGATTTGTTATTTCGTTGAACATTAGTATATTTGCAAGTTGTTAAAAGTGTTAATTTTTGTAATTTTAATTTTGTGTAAATATTGTCTAATTATGAGATATAAATTTATACTATTGTGCATTTGTGTGCAAATTTTGTGCGTAACAAGTGCTTTTTCGCAGGCGTGGGATGGAGCGTCAACAGATACCGATTGGTATTTTGGACATGAATCTGATGCTTCATATACCATTTGGACGGCTGATGAACTTGCAGGTCTGGCATATCTAGTAAAGGAGAATGTTGAAGATTTCGCAGGTAAAACTATTAACATTGGTGACGATCCGTCTAATCCAGTAACAATCGACCTTGGTGGAAATACATGGGCACCAATCGGTTATTGGGTAAGCAAGACCGTTATTTATCCTTTTAGGGGAAGTGTTAACGGAAACAACTGTACAATTAAGAATTTCCGCACCAGCGGTTCGTACAGGGGCTTGTTCGGATATGTAAGGTCCAATACTTTAAGCGCAGTTGATGACATAGATATTCTTATTCAGGACATCAATGTCGAGGCAAATGTTTCCGGTTCGCAGTATGTTGGAGGTGTTTGCGGTTATATCTGCGGTTATTCGGTTGATGGTACTTATCGCCGAAATGCCAATATTAAAAATTGTACATTCAATGGTACGGTCAATGCCTCTTCATCGGATTCGTATGTAGGTGGTATTGCAGGTATTGCATATTATACCATTATTGAGGAATGTGCAACCGCAGGACGAGTTTCCGGATATAGTTATGTCGGTGGTATTGTTGGTGATGCATATAGTACATCAAGTACAAGCAATTACAAGCCAATTGTGCAGAATTGCGTTAATGCTGCTCTTATAAGTGGTTCCAATGTGTATGTCGGCGGTATTGTGGGTTATACATATTATGCAATACTTAGATATAATGTAAATGGAGGATGCGTATTTGGAACTTCCGATTATTCGGGCGGTATTTTGGGCTATAGTGCTAAATCTACTCCGTTAAGCTATTGTTTGAACGGAGGAAATGTTTCTCGTGGCGGATCTATTTCTGGAAAGGGAGGTGCAGTAACGATAAGTTATTGTTACTATGACAAGCAAATTTCTTCAAATCCAGGTTATGGCGTTGTAAGTGGTGATATTGAAAATTATGATGACGTAGTAGGTCGATATGAAGGTTTATTAACTGCAGGTATTACTAGTGTTATTGATGATTTTGCTCCTTCGGGTATTACAGGTGCCGATTGGAGTACGTCACACTGGAAGTTCAATGCGGGTTTTTATCCGATTCCATTGCTTTTAGCATCATCAAATTTTGCAAAGGTAACATCGGCTACAATATTCATGAATGCTGATGATTATTTGCCTGAATATATAAATAATCCATTTACAGCTACGGGCACTGAGGTTACATGGTCAAGTAGCAATACTGACTACATTACTATAGCATCAGACGGTAGTAGTACAACATTACTCACACCTACAGGTCGTACAGAGATTTCTGCAGCTATTGGCGGTGTGTCGAAGGTGATAATTATTGATACCCGTGATGACTCTGAATTGCCAGATCCATTGCCAATTGAAGACCGTGACGATTTGAAGGCTTTCCGTGATGCAATAAATGGTGTTGCACCTGATTATAAGGGAGCAGTATCGTATAATGGTTTTGCCGAGTATACCTTTGCAGTTTCGGACGACATAGATTTGGAAGGGGAAGCATGGGAGCCAATAGGAAATACTGCGCATCCTTTCTGCGGATATTTTGATGGTGCAGGTTATACAATCTCGGGTTTGAATGTTTCGGCAAGTGAAGCCTACAAGGGATTGTTCGGTTATGTACAGTCGGGTTCGATAGTGAACCTTACAGTTGAGGGGAATGTAAGAGGTACGACATATCTTGGCGGTATTTGTGGTATCCTAAAAGGTAGTGCAACAGCACATGGATTAATAGAGAACTGTCACTTTGTAGGTAATGTAAGGACTACTTCCACAAGCAATGCATACGTTGGTGGTGTGTGTGGTTATGCAGCGACATGTTCAGACATAACATCATGTTCTGCTACGGGTAGTGTTGAATCTCCTAATCAAAAGGCAAGCTATATGGGAGGTATTGCCGGATATTATTATGGAGGAAGTAACGCTACAACGCAGATGACAAATTTGAGCAATTGTATCAACCTTGCCGAAGTTTCGGGCAATGGCTATATAAGCGGTATTGCAGGGTATGTATATAGATATTCAAATGTTGAGAACAATCTTAACGCTGGTAATGTTTATGGAAAGACAACTACAGTAGGTGGTATTATTGGAAATTGTGCAAACAATAGGAAGGTAGTCGTTTCCCAAAACATAAACGTTGCGACTGTAAATTCGGGTTCGAGTTTGATAGGTATCTTTGCTGATACCGACTATGATGTTGCTCCTGAACATAATTACTACGATAAGCAGCGTTCGGTGCTCGGTGGCATTAATGCAGCAGATGTAGCCGATCAGGCAGAAGGTTTGAAAACATCAGAAATCATTGGTATGTCATTGTCTGGCTGGGCAACATCCACTGGTTGCTATCCATTGCAGTCGGATTTTACTTATGATCCTGTAAGAGTGATTGCAAAGGTTGCTGCTAGATTTGAGAATGAAGAAATATACAATGCCATAGCAACTAACTTTTATTTGTCGTCATCCACTGGCGTTTCGTGGACTTCTGAAAATGATGATATAGTATCGGTTTCTGGTTCTTATGCTACTGTTACTGGGGAATTAGGTAATGCAACTCTTGTTGCTTCAAAGGACGGTTATAGCAAGAAAGTCTTGGTAAGTGTTGCCATAAACGAAGATCCTTTGACTATTTCAACATACGATGAACTCGTCATGTTCCGCGATGCAGTAAATGCAGGTTTGGAAGGAAGTTACAAGGGACATGCTAACGACAATGGTTTCGCAGGCGTAAACTTCAAGGTTGTAGCTGACATTGATATGACCGATGACGAAAACACATGGGTTGCAATAGGAACATCAACCAATCCTTTCCGAGGTAATTTTGACGGTGGTAGTGCCGAAGGGTATACAATTTCCAATATGACAATTTCTGCATCAGGCAGCTATACTGGTCTGTTCGGTTATGTATATCCGTTGACAACAAGTTCGACAATAGAAAACATTGAGTTGAGCGGAACCATAAGTGCAAAGTCGTATTCGGGTGCAGTCGTAGGTTATGCAAAGGGTACGAATAGCGAGCGTAATGTTGTAATTAACAACTGCCATTTCAATGGATCATTGACTGCTTCGAGTAATGTGGGCGGTATTTGCGGATACGCTGCTGCATTTACCACGATAAGCAATTGTACTTCTGCGGGAACAAAGATTGCTGGTTCATCGACAAGTGTTGGTGGTATTTGCGGTTATTCTACGGGTAATGCAACGACGAAGAATGTAATTACTGGATGTGCAAGCATGTCGAAGAACTTGCGCGGTACAGGAACTGTTGGTGGTATTGTCGGTTATGCGCAAAATACAGATGTAAGTTATAATGTCAATGCGGCTTTAGTAACAGCAAACAATAGTGTTGTCGGCGGTATTGCTGGTAATGTGCTCGATGGTGCTAGTGTGAACGAATGTCTCAACTTTATTACAGTATTTGACATAGGTAAGATATATGGAACTAACGCTGGTAGCGTAACCAACTGCTTCTACGATTCAAAGCATTGTGTTCTTGGAACCGACAATGGAGAAGCAAAGACAACTGCTGAAATGATGTCGTTGGTATCGTCTCTAACGTCAGGGAAGTGGACAACATATACGGGTTCATATCCTATACCTATTAATATAGCATCTCATTCATCAGCAAAAGTGGCTTGTGCTCCTGTAACTTTGGGTGGAGCAGATGACAACCAGAATGTGCGAACCAATTATAATATAAGTACTGCAGAAGGAATTGCTTGGTCGTTGACAACAACACCTGCATCTGCAGCTGAATCCATTACAATATCAGGAAGCGATGTTACAGTAGGTACCACTGATTTTAGTAGAATCGTGATGATAGCTTCACTCGATGGATGGGAAAAGCAGGTTACATTGACGAACAGTGAATTTGGTTCGCAACTTGTTATTTCCACGTACGCTGAATTGAATGAATTCCGTATAGCCGTAAATAATGGTTCTACAGGTGAATATCAGGGAGTAGCTAATATTGATGGCTTCTCAGGAAAGACAGTAAAGCTGACTGCAAATATAACTATAACAGCCAACTGGACTCCTATTGGTGCTGCAGCAAATCCTTTCAAGGGTACATTCGATGGTCAGGGTTATACTATATCGAATTTGCGTCACACATCGAGCAGTACGCCACGCGGTTTGTTCGGTTATGTTGAAAATGCAACAATTAAAAATTTGAATGTAAAAACTGGAACCGGTAGCACAATTCTAAAGGCTACAACATATTGCGGAGGTATAGTCGGTAGTGCAATAAAATCAACGATACAGGACTGTTCGTTTAATGGAGATATAACTGCTACATCTACCTGGATTGGCGGTATTGTAGGCAAAATGGTTTCATCAACGGTAAGACGTTGCGTAACTGCAGGAAAAATAAACTCTTCGACATCGACCTATGTAGGTGGTATATGCGGACATGCTTCATACAGTGATACTGAATCTGTAATTGAAGATTGTGCAAGCAACATGGATATTTCAGGTGTATCTTCGATAGGCGGTATCGCAGGCTATATTTCGAACTCGAAAGTACAGCGTTGTATCAATGCTGGTAATATTTCGGGTGCAACTAATAATGTAGGTGGTATAGTTGGATACGAAACCGACGATATGGCTCAGGTATTGAACAATATCAATGCGGGTACGGTATATGCTGGTGGTGGTGTAGTAGGTTTCAAGCACCCAGATGCAACTGTAACCAACAACTATTTCGACAGTCAGCGTAGTGCCGGCATGTATGGTATTGCCGAAGCGGGAGAAGGTGGCGATCCATCTGATACCGATGCTGCAGGTGAGCAAACCGTTAATTTAATAGGAACACAAGGCCTATTTGCTTCGGGTTGGACAGAAGCTGCTGATAGGTATCCTGTTCCAACTGCAATAAGTTCACTTGACGCAACTAAGTTGGCTGCTGTTCCTGTAAAACTTGGAAGTCAGAATTACAATTTGGTAAGAGCAGACTTTAATGTTGGGGTAATGTCTGATTTGACGTGGGGTAGTAGCGATGATGTTTATGTGTCAATAAATCAAAGCACAGGCGAGGCTACTGTTACTACCAGTACATATAATATGTCAACTCTTACCGCTACATACCAAGGTTGGAAGAAGACTGCTAAGGTATTCAATCCATCAACAGAGGATCCTTTGCCTATTGCAGATGTCGCTTCTTTGAAGAATTTCCGTGATGCAGTAAACAATGGTTCTTCTGGTTCGTATATGGGAGTTCCGAATGTAGGCGGATTTACAGGCAAGAACTTTAAGCTCACATCTGCTAGTGCAAACTATGACCTGAGTGGCGAAGAAAATTGGGTGCCTATAGGAAAGTCGTCTAGCTATCCGTTCAATGGTAATTTTTATGGATCAGGAAAGAATGTGATAGGACTTAATGTCGATGCTCCAGAAGCAGACAACAAGGGGCTGTTCGGATATATTATCGGAGGAAGTGTCAATGATCTTAATGTTGCAGGTAATGTTTCGGGTAAGAGCAATGTAGGTGGTATCTGCGGTTATATCAAGGGCGCCAACAGCGATAATTATTCTGCGATAAACAATTGTACTTTCAACGGAAATGTTACTGCTGCAGCTTCGTATGCTGGTGGTATCGCTGGTTATAATTACTATTATTCAACCATTGATACAAGTAGGGTTGCAGGTTCTGTTTCGGCAGCAACGTCTTATGCTGGCGGTATAACCGGTTACTCAAATGGAAATAGCGGTTCTAATCTCAACAAGGTGTCGAGTTGTACCAATGCGGCAACGGTTAGTTGTAATGGTGATTATGTAGGTGGTATTGCCGGTAGAAATACAAATTCTAATATCGAATATTGCAACAACGGTGGTAATGTTACTGGTAGTCGTTATCTTACTGGCGGTATAACAGCAAATAATAGTAATACAGCTTCAAGTGTACTATATTGTATTTCTACATCGCTTGTTAATGAAGGCGGTGCTATTGTAGGATACAATCAGGGAACAGCAACAGGCAACTTCTACGATAAGCAGCGTACAACCGTAAAGGGTATCTCGGCAACTGATGGAACAAGTGCCGACCAAAGCGGTAAGGCTGTAGGTTTGTTGACAGAGGCAATGACTGGAACTACCCCAAGTGGACTTACTGGTGATGGTTGGATTCCTCTGCGTTGGACATATGTTGAGGGTTCATATCCTATCCCGGCAGTTATCGCAGTGGATGATGATTTTGCTGTAGTAACTTCTATTCCTGTATTCCTTTTGGCTAATTGGGATGAAGTGAATACTACTAATTCTCCGTTTACCTTAGGAGACCAAACATCAACATGGGGTAATAATAATACAGATTACATAAGTATTTCAGGTACTACAGCAACAGTATCCCACCCACAAGATTTGAATTCTGCAATACTTACCCCAAGCTTGAATGGCGTATCTAAAGTGATTTTCTTGTGCGATTATTCGACAATTCCAGATTTGAATATTGATAACATTGACGATTTGAAGGCATTCCGTGATGCTGTCAACAATAGAGGAACAGGAACTTACAAGGGTGTTCTCAATAATGATGGTTACAGAGGTGTTACCTTCAACTTGACTCCTGCAACAATCAATTTGTCGGGTGAAAACTGGGAGCCTATAGGTAATACTTCTGATAAAGGTTTCTCTGGAATTTTCAATGGAAACGGCAATGAGATACAAAACCTTACTATAACGGGTTATGAAAATGACTATGCTGGTTTGTTCGGTTATGTTTATGGCGGTGAAATAAATGAATTGACACTTACAGATGTTAACATTACTACGACTGGTAGCTATGTTGGAGCATTGTGTGGACGAATCGCAGGAACAACTGCTGCAAATTACTCGCCGATTAATGATTGTGAAGTATCGGGTGCTGTATCAAGTACTGGCGAAACAAATTATGTAGGTGGTGTAGTAGGTGTGGTTGGTTCTTATGCAAATGTGGCTAATTGTACTGCTGATGTTGTTGTAAATGCATATAGCAATGCTGGAGGTATTGCCGGTTATGTAAGTGCAGTAAGTTCAAGCAAGAATATAATTGAAAACTGCGTAAGTAAGGGTTCTGTTACTGCATCTAACAATTATGCCGGCGGTATTGTAGGATACTTCAAGAACGATGGTATAATATATGGTTGTGTAAATAGAGGCGCTGTTAAAGCTTTGGCATACGCTGGTGGTATTGCTGGTCGTATGGACGGTGCAGATTCCGAAAATCTATTCTGCGTTGTTGATTCATGTAGAAACGACAATACAGTTAATGCGACTGCATCTACTTCGTATGCGGGCGGAATTGTCGGATATATGTACACATATAGTAAATTGAAGAAGTCTGCTAATAGCGGTGCTGTAACAGCAAAGAAGTATGTCGGCGGAATTGTGGCATCTTCGCCAATGGCTTCGCATGCTACAAAGCGCAATACTATAACATATTGTACAAACAGTGCAGTTGTTACAGGAACAACATACGCTGGTGGTATTTGCGGTTACACTGCATATACCGATGTTACATATAACAACAACGGCGGTAATGTAAACGGAACAACAAGCACTTTGGTCGGTGGTATTGTAGGACAGAACACCGAGCATTCGACATTATCGTATAACCTAAATACTGGTACCCTCGTTTCAAGTACAGTTGCCGAGAATGCTTTGTTCGGTACAAGTAGTACTGGTACTGCAACCGAGAACTATTACGATAACCAAAGGACTAAGCCGATTTCTGCAAACGGACAAAATACTTTGGACCTTATCGGTTCGGCTCCAACTGCATTGACAGCAGAAGGATGGGCAGAAAACTTCATTTTCAATGAAAACATGTATCCTATGCCTAAGGGTACACAGAACTACAATGAAGCAAAATTGGCAGCTACACCTATAGAATTCAATGAAACAGAAGTTTACGATTCGGTTCTTAATAATGTTACATTGGGTACAGAGAATTCAGTTTCTTGGGCAAGTGGAGATGAAGATCATGTAGCAACAAGTGGAGCCGTTACTCTAAAGTGTAGCGAACCTGCTGACATTGAACTTACCGCATCGCTTGCCGATGAGGACTTAACACTTAATAAGATTGTAACGCTAAAATTAGCAAAGGTTAAGGTTCTACCTGTGTCAGAAATGACATCGTTTACACCATATTATGTATGGACTGGCGTTGAATCGAGTTACGATTGGGGAACTCCAGACAACTGGCTCCAGTACGACGGTTCAAAATATAATTATGTAGACGTATCTCCATCGGATAACTCAAATGTTGTGCTTATTCCTGTTGACGAAAGTGTTTGTGAGTTTGTTTCTCCAGTGCTTGCAGGTGACAAGACTTTGGATAATGTACTTGTTGCAGAAGGTTTTGCCTTGAATATGGGTGATAACTTGCTGACTTTGGCTGGTAATTCGACAATCAATGGTTCGATTATCGGAAATGTTTTGTTCGATAATACTTCAACTCTTAATGATGAAAGTACTGGTTATATTGATGGCCGTATTACGAAGAGAGGTGCAGGAACGTTTAACTTCATAACTGGTCACAATGATTTGGATCGTGGTATTTTGCTGAAGTCGGCATTTGGAATGACAGTAGATGGTGATGATGCTGAGGTTAGCGTACATTATACAACAAATCATAACACTTACGCAATGCCAGATAGTTATTCGCATGGTGGAAATATGAGCGAGGGTCTTGACCATGTTTCCGATCGCGATTTCTGGCATGTTACTACTAATAAGGCTTTGTCGGATGTAACGTTGTATTGGAGAGACAGGGATAATCTTTCTCCGTCAGAATTGTGCGACCTCGAATTCTTGACCGTGGCTTATGTAACTTCAGGTGGTTCTGTTTGGACAAAAGTAGATGGAGAAATTGGTAACGAATCAACTTGCATGGTAGGAAGCATAAAGATAGATGGATTAGGAGTGTCGCGTTCTACCGAACAGGCATACGACATGACATTTGGATCAACCGATGAGCAGAAACTTGTTCTCCCAATAGAACTTGTTTTATTCACAGCATCATGTGATGGAAATTCAGTAGATGTAAAGTGGACAACGGCATCTGAAAAGAACAATGACTATTTCATACTTGAAAGATCGTATGATGCGGTTAATTTCACCGAAATCGTTCGTATTGCAGGTGCAGGTACTTCAATAGAGGAACATAATTATGCATTCGTCGATTACGAATATTATGGCGGTGAAATGTACTATCGTTTGAAGCAGGTTGACTATGATGGTCAAAGCAGCATGTCAGAAATGATAGCGGTAAGATGCGACGAATATGAACTTGAACCGGCAGTTGCAGTATTCCCGAATCCATTTAGAAGCGAGCTTACGCTTTCTCTCTCGAATTTTGGTAACAAACCTGCAACAATTGAGGTTTACGACATTATGGGAGTCCTCGTGATGACCAAGGATATTGATGCAACTGGTAACAATTATGAGACAGTTCTCAACCTTGGCAATCTTTCGGCTGCAACTTATACAATCCGTGTAAGCACGGCAGATTTTGTAATCAATAGAAGAGTTGTAAAGCAGTAATAAAACAAAAGTCCGATGTGAATGCATCGGACTTATTTTGATAAAATAAAAAAGCCCGCTCATACGAGTGGGCTTTTAATTTTATTATGGTTTATTAGCCGTTAATCTTCTGGTTTGCAATTTCCATTACTTCCTTTTCGATTGCTATGGCGCGATTTTCTATTTCTTCGCCCTTCTTCAGGATGTCGGCAACAAACTCCTTATCGTTGTACGACTTGCAGTTTATCTTCACATTGAGGAATGCTCCCTGAACAGCAGATCTAGCAGCCAATGCGCCTACACCAGCATCGCTAATTGAAGCTTCAAGTCCGTTCTTTGCCATTTCAAGCATTACCTGCATGCTTTCGCAGCTGAGGCTCATGGTCTTGAAAGGAATTTCAATGGCGAACTTGGTAGCATCCTGTATTGCCTGTTTGCGGCGAGCCTTTT
>JBGUHW010000152.1:0-3182 GCA_045112395.1 Bacteroidales bacterium | reverse complement strand
CTGACGCTCAAGCAGTTGAAGTACCACAACAAGGCGATTGTCATTCTCAACTTCAACCATTTCTTCGACGACATGCTAAGGCAGATGGACAAGTTCTTCGACGAAGGATTTACCATAAGCAACTACAGGACAACTTATTACGTCTGCGAAACGCCCGAAGAAGCCGTCGAGTACCTCAAAAATTACAAGCCCACACACGTTTACGACAAATACCTAAAAGAATAGATATGAGAAACCCACTACCAGACGAAGTATATTCAAAAAGAAAGACTTACAGGGAAACTGACATACGCGGCGATTACTTCCGCGACCAGACGGCAATTATCCATTCCACGCCGTTCCGCAGACTGAAAAAGAAAACCCAG
Source organism: Bacteroidales bacterium (assembly GCA_045112395.1). Classification (GTDB taxonomy): domain Bacteria; phylum Bacteroidota; class Bacteroidia; order Bacteroidales; family ML635J-15; genus Bact-19. Next base: position 2,817 of record JBGUHW010000152.1, on the reverse strand, counting down.
GTTTTCTTTGCGCCTGAAAATGACCACATTTGCACACGTATCGAACATGTGTTGCACGTTGCAACCATAGCATCGACCATTTGCAAGGGCTTAAACAAGGTCGGCTGGGAACTTAACGACGAAATGGCCTACGCAATAGGTCTCGGACACGACCTCGGACATACTCCTTTCGGTCACGCAGGCGAAAAATCGCTCGACATAATCCTCTCAAACTCAGGGCACGGGCATTTTGTCCACGAGGTCAACTCCTACCGTCAGGTAGCATATCTGGCCAACCACGGAAGCGGGCTAAACCTTTGCTACGGCGTCATGGACGGTATAATCTGCCACAACGGCGAGCGCGATGAACAGTATGCCTACCCGAACAAGACCGTCAACGACCTCGACGCAATAAAGGACCGTTCCGTAATGCCTTCATCCTACGAAGGTTGCATTATGCGATTCTCCGATAAGATAGCCTACCTCGGCCGCGACCTCGAAGATGCCTTCGTCGCTGGATTCATAACAGAAGACGATATTCCTGACGATGTAAAGGAAATGCTTGGCAACCACAATGGCCAGATTATCAACTCGTTGATTCTTGACCTTATCGAGAACTCTAAGAACCGCGATATGATTGGCTTCTCCGACGACACCTACGAAGTGGTCACAAAACTGAAAAAGTTCAACTACGAGAAGATTTACAGCAACAAGATTCTAAATGAATACGACCGTTTCTGCCATAAGATAATAAACAATCTGTTCGACTATCTTCACGATATATACGCCAAAAACCAAAAGGATTATGGCAAATACGCTGAATCATCAATTGAACTGGACAGGTATTTTGGTCAGTACATCAACACTATGGACCATTTCTATACATCTCGCAACGAAACCGAAATCAACATAATCACCGATTATATTTCAGGAATGACCGATGTTTTTGCACTTGAAGCAATGAAGCAGATAACAATACCTAAACCAATAAGTTTCAAATAATTTGTCAAGCACAAAAACAATATTATCATTACATATTTCCGCAGAAAGCGACTGCGAAAACATAGTCGAAACTTTGGAGAGCCAACTTCAAGAAATCGACAAGCCACTGCGGAAACGGATAATATCCTGTGTAATAGAGCTTTTGCAGAATAACACCATCCACAATCACGGCAACGGAATAGACATTTCGGTCACGGAATCGGACGACTGCGTTAAGCTCAATACAACACGTAAACTTGACGTAAAAAGTGCTAATTTTCTAAACTACAAAATCCAAGAAATAAACAATATTAGCACAGATAATTTAAAGGAATTATTTAAGAAGAATCTTAGCGCAGAAAACTTGGAACAAGGCACAGGAAACGGACTTATCCTCTGCCGTCTGAAATCGGACACTGACATCGAGACCAAGTTTTCGGGCGAAACATTTGAAATAAACTTAAAATTCAACAGATAGAAAATGAACGTACTAGTAGAAGCAACAGGAAAAACACCACATATATACGAGGAAAACGGCGACCTCTGCGTATGGGGTGTCATCATACCGGAGAACCCGACCGAGATATTTGCAAAACTAAACAACATAGTATCAACAAAATACGCAGAGAACCACAACCTCAAAATCCACTTTTCGCTGGGATATTTCAACACAAGTTCAGCGAAGTTCCTATACAACTTCTTCAAGAAACTCAAAGGCAATGATGGCATTACAATCGTATGGCACTACGAAGCCGATGACGAAGACATTCTCGACAGCGGCAAGGAATTCGAAGAAATTTCTGGGTTAAAGTTTGAATACTCAGACACTTTGCTGGATGTTTCAAAATAATGTTGCAGAACAAGTTTTTCGTATGGAAAATTTTATTAACATTGTGAAATTTTAAAATTATATAGACATGGCTAACACACCAATTTGTGACACAGTTATTCAGGAACAATGCCGTAAGTTGGGAATCAACAACATAGGCAAATCGACAATCAGAGAAATTGTCGGATTAGTAAATTGTATAGAGAAGGAAACAGGCGAGAAATTCGTCAGGATGGAAATGGGCGTACCGAGCCTCAAGCCGCCAAAGGTTGGCACCGAAGCCGAAATAAAGGCTCTCAACGACGGCGTGGCTGCCATCTACCCGATGGTGGACGGTGTTCCCGAACTCAAGAAGGAAGCATCTAGGTTCGTTAAGAACTTCATCGGAGTTGACATATCGCCAGAATGCTGCATTCCGACAGTCGGATCAATGCAAGGCGGTTATGCAACTTTCCTCACCTGCTCGAACCTCGACCCGAAGAAGGACACTGCGCTGTTCATCGACCCGGGATTCCCAGTGCAGAAACAGCAGTTCAACGTGATGGGACACAAGTACGAAAGCTTTGATGTTTACGATTACCGCGGCGAAAAACTTCGCGAGAAGCTGGAATCTTACCTCTCGAAAGGCAACATCAACTCGATAATCTACTCCAACCCCAACAACCCGAGCTGGATATGCTTCACCGACGATGAACTGAAGATCATCCCCGAAGTTGCCGACAAGTACGATGCAATAGTCATCGAAGACCTTGCCTACTTCCGCATGGACTTCCGCGACGACACCTATCATCCCGGATTCCCGCCATATCAGGCATCGGTTGCCAACTACACCGACAACTACATACTTATGATTTCGGGATCAAAGGCTTTCAGCTATGCCGGTCAGCGCGTGGCTGTGGTTGCAATTTCCGACAAGGTTTTCCACCGCAACTACCCCAACCTACAGAAACGCTTTGGTAGAGAGCAATTTGGCGCAACATTCGTAATGCGAATCATCTACGCGTTGAGTTCGGGTGTTTGCCATTCGG
>JBGUHW010000151.1:0-3825 GCA_045112395.1 Bacteroidales bacterium | reverse complement strand
CCGGTGCTGCGATTGTTATAATGCCGTCAACAATCGTATCGCCAGCCTGAAAAGTTTCACATCTGCCTTCGTATGCAAAAAGCATCTTTTCAACCATTTCGTTTTTGTCCTTCAATTCGCCAACTGTCCACGCTTCCAATTCCAAGTCGGAAAAATGCAATTTCGCATTCTTGAAAACCGTCTCGCCTTCGGGACTAATAAGTCCGCCGATATGGTCACCATGGAAATGTGTTATGCAAATGTCCGTTATCTCGTCTGGCAACACACCCACCGAATCCAAGTTCGTGAGCAGACGACCATTGCGCGAAGCGCCAAGTCCTGCATCAAAAAGCACAATCCTGTCGCCACGCTCCTGCATAAAAACATTTATCGAAGCCTCCGCCATTCCATCTGGCAAAATCTTCTTTAGCAACTCATCGTCTTGGCCTGCAAATAGTTCGGCAGACATCTGTTGCTGACAGTCCTGCAATGCAATTAGCGGTGCGCTGCATATAGTATCGGTTTCTATCTTCGGTTCTTCAACCTGATTGCCTGCATTCTCATTTCTGGTACACGAAACCGCTAATGCAACAACCAACAACGACATTACTATGTTTACGAAAATTTTTCTCATACGCATAATTTAGAAACAATTTTTAAGCACAACCAATATGTCATCGGCTTCCATTTTCTTGTATCCGCCACCCGGGATTGTCGATTTTGCTATCAGTGGCAGCATTTCCTCTGTTGCGCCAACCTCGCGTAAAGTAGATGGAATTCCCAGTTCGCGGAAGAACGATTCGAGACATGCAATTCCTTCAAGGGCAACCTGTTCGTCTGTCTTGCCATTTGCTTCAACCTTCCAGATGTTCTTTGCGAAACGCACGAACTTAGGCAAACCGCACTTGTAAATATAACGGTAGTATGCTGGCGATATAATTGCTAGTCCAATTCCGTGTGGACAGTCTGTGTATGCGCCAAGCTGATGCTCAATCATGTGAACTTCCCAGTCCTGCATCTTCGACAAGGCGAGAATCTTGTTCAAACCCATTGTCGCACACCACGTTATGTTGCTTCGTGCCTCGTAGTCGTGCGGATCGACAATAGCCTTGCGCGACGAATTTATCAGCGAAAGCATAACGCCTTCGAGCAGATAGTCGCTTGTGCAATCGTCGTCACCACCGAAATATTGTTCCATAAGGTGGGAGAAAATGTCGGCTATACCACTGACCATCTGAATTTTAGGAACGGTATATGTGTATTCTGGGTTTAGAATCGAAAATTTGGGGCAAAGGTCTGGAAAAGGGAAAACACGACCGAGTTTCAGTTTCTTGTCCTCGTTGGTAATTACCGAACCAGTATTCATTTCCGAAGCCGTTCCTGTCATTGTAAGCACCGATGCAACGGGTACAACTTTGTTTTCAATAGGACCCTGCTGTTCCCAGTAATGAGCCCACGCATCACCTTGGTAGTATGCCGATGCTGCAATGCCTTTCGAGCAGTCGACAACGCTTCCGCCACCAACGGCGAGAATGAGGTCGATGTTGTTTTCGCGTACAAGTCTGCAACCTTCCATCACCTGTGAATAGCGTGGATTTGAGTTTATTCCTGCAAGTTCCGTTACCTTTTTGCCGCAGTCGCTTAAAATCTTCATTATCTTGTCGTAAAGACCAGTTGCCTTTATCGAGTTTTTGCCATAAACGAGCAAAATATTGCTTCCGAAATTGTTGAGTTCTTCTGCTAAATGTTCAAGTGCAGTCTTTCCAAAATGAATCTTAGTGGGATTCTGATAAGTGAAATCGTAAATCATAATTTTAAATTTTTTGGCGAATATAATGAATTGTTTTTGCTTTTTTGTTTTTTGATTGGAAAAAGATGTTTGTTAAACAGAAATTGTACAATCGCACCATGGCGCGATTCAAGAAATGGGCGCGATTCTTCATGTACATACGCAAAATTTTACGTCTCAACAGAAACGGGCGTAGCCATTGAACGGCGCAGCCCTAAACGAAGTTAAACATAGAAACCAAGAAACCTTAAACGTGCGCAGCACATAGAAACGCCGTAGGCATAGAAACCAGAAACATGAAACCAGAAACATGAAACCAGAAACAATCATTGATTCTTTGAATTTTTCTTTACCTTTGTGTCCATGAGATCAATGCTCGTAATATCAATAGTGGCGACGATTCTTGTCTCGTGTGCTACAGAGACGGAAAATGGTGGATTTTCGCTCGAAAAGATCAACGATACATTGTATAATGTTGTCCTCGAAACCGACAGCAGTCGCGATGTGTGGGAGTTGCGTTTCCCTGTCTATCGGTTTTGCACCGGCGATATGGACGGTGACAGCATTGTGGATGCGGTAGTGGGAGTGGAGAAGACTGCCCGTTTCGACCCAGTGGTGCGCCGACGTGTGTTCATGTTCCGCAATATCGAAGGCAAGGTGCGTCCGCTGTGGTTGGGTTCGAGGCTTGGGCGTCCGGTTGTTGATTTCAACGTGGTGAGAGTTGATGGCGAGACAAGGCTGCGGAGCGTAGAGGAGGACGAGAACGGCAAATTTTTGGTTGCAGAATATCGCTGGAGTTCTTTCGGTGTGAAATTTATTAGGTATATTTGCCGTGATTTTGAATTTGACGACTCAATGGAAATTTTAAACAATTAATAATATGAAGAGATTTTGTATCAGCGCATTATGCGTAGTGATGGCTGCTTCGATGTTGCTTTTCGGTTGCAAGTCGAAGGACAACAAGGAGGAAGAAAAAGCTCAGACTGAAGAAACGGCTGCGGAGAATCCTAATGCTCCCAAAATGTCGTTCGACTGCGACTTGCCGACCTATATCTCTGGTTGCCATGTCGATATTGAAAATATGAAGGACAAGGTTGACCTTGATATGGACATTTCGCAGCTCAATCTATCCGACCTGCGCGTTTTGCGCAACATTTTTGCGGCTCAGCAGGGGTTTTGTTTTATGGATGCTTACTTGCGTCACATGTATTGTGCTACATCGTGGTACTGGGACATTGCGATTGAGAAGGCCTGGGGCGATCCTGTAGTCGTGAAATATACTCCTGAACAAGAAAAGTTTATCGAAAAAATCAAGGCTCGTGAGGAAGAGTTGCAGAAGTCAAACTACAATCCGCTCGAAGGCTATCTCGTCAATTACAACAATGTTTGTAATATGTACCAGATGAAGGATGCAGAAAATGGTTTCAAGGATCTGATTTCGAAGAACGGTTTCGCCATTGTCGAAGGTACAGACGAGCAGTTGTTCCACATTTACGAGAAAAACGACTACACTGATTTTCCGAGCTTTGTGACCACCGATATGTATTTGCAGTTGTATCACATGTATTTCGACTTCCTGCTTCGTGACCTTGAGCAGACCAAGCTGATGGGCGAACTGAAAAGTTTTGCAACCACCATGCATTCCGAAATGCTGAAAATTGCAAAAAGCGCTTCCGATCCTGTAATAAAGGATGCTGCCGAATACAATGCAACTTTCTATGCTATAGGCCTTAGCCTGCTGACAGACAACAAGAATTATGAAGTTCCTGCCAAATACAAGGAGTATTTTGATGAGGAAATCGGCAATGTAAATAAGGCATCCGACAATTTTTCGGAATTTCTAGGATGGGAAGATGTTATGTTCCCGTATAGTTTGTTCCGTCCGCGAGGTCACTACACTCGCGACGATGCCTTCAAGCGTTACTTCAAGTCGATGATGTGGTTCCAGTATGTTTCGTTCTGTCTCGATGATGATATTCAGTTCGGCAGGGCTGTTCTTAATGCCGATGTCATCAGGAAGAGTGCCGACTTGCAGAAAAGGTACAAGGGCATAGTAG
>JBGUHW010000150.1:0-7385 GCA_045112395.1 Bacteroidales bacterium | reverse complement strand
CGAAGTAAGTGTAGAGTTCGGGGAAGTCATCGAAATGAGGTTCGATTAGAACCTTTCCGCACACATCGCGAAGTCCTTTCTTTTCGTTGTCGCCGGTGAAAATCTGGTCGCGCATATCGAGGTGCATTCTGCGGAATTTGTTCTCTAATTTCGAATACATTTCGACTTCCTCTGATGTGTATTTTCTCTCCAATCGCGAAGACATACCACCGTAATAACATTCGCGGATGTGCAGCGCTTCAATGTATTCCTTGGCTGTTTGCACATCAGGCACAGTACATTCTACATAGCAATTACGACCACAAATCCAGTCGTGCCACATGCCATACAGAGCTTTTTTGTTGGCTTTTTCTGCAGTCCAGAGATAGGAGAGTTCGTTGTTATTCATGTCGTGCAATTGTGTTATTTCAACGATTCAAATACATCGCAACTTGTTATTTCTGCATTCCAATGTTTCAGCAAAATATCCTTGTTGCGCACAATCCATTCTTTTATGCTTGCGATTTGCTTTGGCGTTAGCGATATTTTATCCAAATCATTGGACTTTAACAGTATTTTCGGTTCATCAGATATTGACATAGGAATGCTTTCTAGGATTTGAGGCTTGATTGCCGTATTGTTTTGAAATCTTATTCGAGGTGTATTGTGTTGGTTTGTTTGCAGAATGTAGGTTTGAATCCACACAATGACATCCAATCCGGTTTTCCGTTGCGAAATACTTGACAATTCCAATAGCATATCGTCCGTAATAGTATTTGCAATATCATTAAACGATTCGTAGTTGTTTGGTTCTTCGGTTTTATCAATTTGATTCATATCAGTCTTTTATAATTTACACACTAATATATTGAATAATTTTTGTTTATTTAGAAAGTCGTGTCGGATTTACTGTCTAGGCAGTAAGCTAAAGGTTGCAAATCCAGACAACATTGAGGAAAGAATGCTAGTGTTTTTTGTGCGGATAAGAAAAAATACCGACTAAGGCGTTTTTTGAAATTTTTACTAATTTTGCAAAGTCAAAAATTAGATATATGTGTATTGCAACAATAGAATATAGCAAGAATAAAAAAGAGATAGATACACTTTTGTCCATTATAAAGAAACTTGGGGCTGTTGTAACCATTTCAAAAGAAGAAGAACCGAAATACAATCCTGAAATTGTTGCAAAAACTGAACGTGGACGTGAAGCATATAAACGCGGAGAATGTGTAAAAATCGCTATTGAAGACTTATGGAAATAGTCTATACTCAACGAAGTTAACCTTTAGCTCGGCGTAGCCAAATCCTCAAATCTTCAAATCTTGAAACGGCTTTAGCCATAGAAACGTGAAACCTAGAAACGCTACAGGCAATTAAACGGGCGTCAGCCCAAAATTCTTGTCAACTTTTACCCTCAAATTCGGTTAATAACTATCTTTAAAAACTTCGTTTTTCCGTTGGAAAATTGTTATCTTTGCGCACGTTTTAAGAAAATAAAAAATTTTTATGGCAGAAGATAAAGACTTGGAACAGAACGGTGCTGTAAATGCCCAGCAATCGGGCGCAGACTATTCTGCGAATAGCATTCAGGTTCTGGAAGGTTTGGAGGCTGTGCGTAAGCGTCCAGCAATGTACATTGGTGATATTAGTGAAAAAGGTCTGCACCATCTCGTCTATGAGGTTGTTGATAACTCTATCGACGAGGCTATGGCAGGCTACTGCAACGAGATATATGTCCGCATCGGAAAGGACAATTCTATACTTGTTAGGGATAACGGCCGTGGTATTCCTGTCGGAATGCACGAGAAGGAACACAAGTCGGCTCTCGAAGTCGTTATGACGGTTCTTCACGCTGGCGGTAAGTTCGACAAGGGTTCGTACAAGGTTTCCGGCGGTCTGCACGGCGTAGGTGTTTCCTGCGTCAACGCATTGTCGAAGAAGCTCATCGCTACCGTTTGCCGCGAAGGCAAGATGTACCGTCAGGAATACGCCTACGGAAAGCCTATGACTCAGGTTGAAGTTATCGGCGATTCGGACAAGACTGGTACTCAGGTGGAATTCTGGCCTGATGATACAATTTTCACCGTCACCGAATACAAGTACGATATCCTTGAAACCCGTATCCGCGACTTGTCGTACCTGAACAAAGGCATAAGGCTTGTTCTCGAGGACGAAAGGACAAAGGACGAGAACGGCGAAAATCTCCGCAAGGAATTCTATTCGGAACACGGCTTGAGCGAATTCGTTGAATACCTCGATGAAGGTCGCGAAAAGCTCACTGGCAGCGTTATCCACACTTCGACCGTAAAGAATGGCGTTCCTGTTGAAATCGCACTTCAGTACAACAACGAATATACAGAAAACCTTCACTCGTTCGTAAACAACATCAACACGATAGAAGGTGGTACTCACTTGACAGGTTTCCGCCGTGGTTTGACAAGAACCTTGAAGAACTACGCCGAAACTTCGGGAATGCTGGCAAAGGCAAAGGTCGAAATCAATGGCGACGACTTCCGCGAAGGTCTTACCGCTGTCATTTCGGTCAAGGTTGCCGAACCGCAGTTCGAAGGACAGACAAAGACAAAACTTGGTAACAGTGATATTATAGGTGTAGTTGACCAGGCTGTAAGCGAGATGCTTAGCATTTACCTCGAGGAAAATCCCAACGAGGCAAAGGCAATCGTTGATAAGGTTGTTCTTGCAGCACAGGCGCGTATTGCAGCACGCAAGGCTCGCGAGCAGGTTCAGCGCAAGAATGTCATGACTGGTGCTGGACTTCCCGGTAAGTTGGCCGACTGCTCCGACCGCGATCCAGAAAAGTGCGAGCTTTTCCTCGTCGAGGGTGATTCTGCAGGCGGTACGGCAAAGCAGGGCAGGGACAAGAACTTCCAGGCAATCCTTCCGTTGCGCGGTAAGATTTTGAACGTTGAGAAAGCTATGCCTCACAGAGTTTTAGATAGTGAAGAAATTAAGAACATATATTCGGCTCTCGGCGTAACAATTGGAACGGCAGAGGACAGCAAGGCTCTGAACCTCGAAAAGCTTCGTTATCACAAGATTATCATCATGGCCGATGCCGATGTCGATGGTCGCCATATTGCAACGCTGATCATGACTTTCTTCTTCCGCTACATGCGTCCGATTATCGAAAAGGGATACCTATATATAGCTATGCCTCCGCTGTACTTGGTTAAGAAGGGTAATGTAGGCAAGTATGCTTGGACAGAGGAAGAACGAATCGCCTTGGTCAACGAAATGGGTAAGGGCAGCGAGTCGGGCTTGAAGGTTCAGCGCTACAAAGGTCTAGGTGAAATGAATGACGACCAGCTTTGGGAAACCACTATGGACCCGAACGGTAGAACCGTAAAGCAGGTGTCGATAGAAAACGCTAGCGAAGCCGACAGAATTTTCTCGATGCTTATGGGTGACGAAGTTGGTCCACGTCGTGAATTCATTGAGGCTCACGCAACATACGCCAACATCGATGCTTAAAATATGTGTTATATAACAACTAAAAAAGCGATTGTAATTGATTCAAAAGAATATAATTTTGCGGTATAAATTTTAAAGACACAGCAATGAGTGATAAACAAAAGAAAATAGTAGAACTTGAAGAAGTTGTAATAAAGTTCGCCGGTGACTCTGGCGACGGAATGCAGCTTACAGGAACTCAGTTTTCAGATGCTTCAGCTTCATTTGGAAACGAATTATTAACTTTCCCGGATTATCCTGCTGAAATCAGGGCTCCTCAAGGAACCGTAGCAGGCGTATCGGGATTCCAGGTGCATATCGGTGCAAAGGAAGTCCAGACTCCTGGCGACCTTGCAGACGTTCTCATCGCAATGAACCCTGCAGCCTTGAAGACCAATATGAAGTGGGTAAAGCCGGGCGCAACAATCATAGTTGATGTTGACAGCTTCGACCAGAAGCACTGCGAAAAGGCTGGTTACGACTATGACCCCCTACAGAGCAGCGACCTCGACGACTACACAGTCATCAAGGCTCCTATAACTTCGTTGTCGCGTTCTACAGTCAGCGACCTCAACCTTGGCATCGACGTCAAGACTGCCGACAAGACACGCAACCAGTTTGTAATGGGTATGCTTATCTGGTTGTTCAACCGTGACATGAAGGTTGAAGAAGAATTCATCGAGAAGAAGTTCGCAAAGAAGCCTGCTTTGATTGCTCCGAATGTTGCAGTTCTTCACGCTGGTTACAACTATGCCGACACCCTCGAGGCTATTGCAACCCAGTTCTATGTAAAGCCAGTTGCTGGAAAGAAGGGTATGTTCCGTCAGATTACCGGTAACACCGCAACCGCTTGGGGTTTGATGGCTGGTGCTGAAAAGGCTGGCTTGAAGCTCTTCCTCGGTTCTTATCCTATTACTCCTGCTTCGGACATTTTGCACGAATTGTGCAAGCACAAACACTTGGGTGTTAAGACTTTCCAGGCAGAAGACGAAATTGCTGGTATTTGTACTGCAATAGGAGCAAGCTTCGGTGGAAATCTTGGTGTTACTTCGACATCGGGTCCTGGTCTTGCACTTAAGACCGAAGCCGCAGGTTTGGCAGTTATCACCGAATTGCCTTTGGTAATCGTTGATGTTCAGCGTGGTGGTCCATCTACAGGTTTGCCAACCAAGACCGAGCAGAGCGACTTGCTTCAGGCTATCCACGGACGTCACGGCGAATCGCCAATGCCGGTTATCGCAGCATCGACTCCTGGCAACTGCTTCAACTACGCATACGAAGCATGCAAGATTGCTGTTGAACACATGACTCCAGTTATCCTCCTTACCGACGGTTATTTGGCAAACGGTACCGAATTGTGGGAAATCCCCAACTACGAAGCTATGCCAAAGATCGTTCCTCCGTTCGTAAAGGACAACGATCCAGAATATCAACCTTACAAGCGTGACGCTGAAAAGTTGAACCGCATGTGGGCTTTGCCAGGTCAGAAGGGATTGGAACACAGAATCGGCGGTCTTGAAAAGTCGGATGTTTACGGTGATGTTTCACACGACCCGATGAACCACCAGGTTATGACAAACTACCGTGCCGAAAAGGTACAGCGCATTGCCAACTACATTCCTGAACAGGAAATCATCGGTAGCCAGAACGGTGGCGAACTCCTCGTAATAGGCTGGGGTGGTACTTTCGGTGCATTGAACATGGCAGTTAAGGAATTGCGCGAAGAAGGCTACGATGTAAGCTTGGCTCAGTTCAACTACATCTTCCCGTTGCCAAAGAATACCGAGGATGTCTTGAAGAAATTCAAGAAGCGTGTTGTTTGCGAATTGAACCTTGGTCAGTTTGCAGACTACCTGCGCACCCAGTATCCGCAGTATCCTTACGAACAGTTCAACAAGGTACAGGGATTGCCGTTCTTTATTAGTGAATTGAAAGAGAAATTTAAACAACTTTTAGCAAAATAGTAATTATGGAAGAAGTACAGAAACTTACAAGAGAAGACTTTCAGACCGCAGGTCCAGTAAAATGGTGTGCAGGTTGTGGTAGTTATTCAATTTTGGCTGCAGTGCAGAATGCTCTTCCGCAGATTGGAGTTCCAAAGGAAAAGATAGTATTCGTATCGGGTATTGGTTGCTCGTCGCGTTTTCCGTACTATATGAAGACATACGGCTTCCATACATTGCACGGAAGAGGTGCTGCTATTGCTTCGGGCTTGAAGTCGGCTCGTCCTGACCTTAACGTTTGGCTCGCTACTGGCGACGGCGACTCGATGGCTATCGGTGGAAACCACTTCATTCATTTGATTCGCAGAAACATCGACATCAACGTGTTGGTATTCAACAATAAGATTTACGGTCTTACAAAGGGACAGTATTCTCCGACAACTCCTTACGGTTCGATTACAAAGTCGTCACCCGATGGAACAATCGAGAATCCTTTCAAGCCGGGCGAACTTGTAATCGGTGCAGAAGGCAACTTCTTCGCAAGGGTTATCGACAAGGAGCCGCGCAACCTCGAAAAGACCTTGATTGCAGCAAATGCTCACAAGGGTGCTTCGATTGTTGAAGTATTGCAGAACTGCGTTATTTTCAACGATAAGATTCACGAAAGCATTATCGGTAAGGATGTTCGCGACGACAATGTAGTAATGCTCGAACACGGCAAGCCGATGATTTTCGGTAAGGAACACGACAAGGGTCTTGTTCTCGATGGTGCCGACCTCAAGGTCGTTAAGATTGGTGAAAATGGCATTACCGAAAAGGATATCTTGGTTCACGACATGACAACCAAGAATCCGAGCATCCACTACTTGCTTGCTAAGATGACTTACCCGCTGGCAATCGGCGTTATCCGTAGCGTTGACGATGCAACTTACGAAACCAAGTTGCAGGAGCAGGTTGACAATGCAGTTGCAACCACCAAGGTTAAGACTGTTGACCAGTTGCTTCACAGCGGACAGATATTTGAGATAAAATAAATTTTTTTCATAATAATTGATTTGATTGACCTCGAAACTTTAAGTTTCGAGGTTTTTTTATGTTAAACATTCGCACCTAACATTGTCTTAAGGGAAGAAGAAAACATAATGAAATGCATTTGCGCCTTTCAATAAGATTATTGTTTAAATATTGACTATAATAAAGAGTCTTGCAATAATTTTTTTATGTGTTCTGAATTTCAGTAATCTTTTGCGGTGAAAAATTATTATTTTTGTCGCAAATTTTGCGGTGAATAAAAATAGGACGATATGTACATCTGGCAACAAAAAGATTTCCCGAATTTTATTTGGGATTCGCAGAGGGTTTTGCAAAGGCTTTCAGAGGTAAAGTTCTGTGCAGGGAAACTTTCTGGCATAATGGGAACACTTGGATTTGAAGTGAAGGAAAGGGCTGCTATGGATTCCATCACATCCGACATAATTATGTCATCGGCAATCGAGGGTATTACGCTCAACCGCGATGATGTGCGCTCATCGGTGGCCTGGCAATTGGGGCTCGACAAAGCTGGCATTCCCGCATCCAATCAGTATATTGAAGGTGTTGTCGAAGTTATGCTCGATGCTATAAAGAATTGCAACGAGGTGCTTACTAAAGAAAAGCTTTTCAGATGGCACACTTTACTTTTTCCTTCGCCTATGCGTTTGGAAAGAATTACCGTTGGTGCATGGCGCAGCAGTCCCTTGCCAATGCAAGTTGTTTCGGGACGTTACGGAATGGAAAAAGTCCACTACGAAGCACCAGATTCATCAAAAGTGCCTGAAATGATGGATGTTTTGCTTGACTATATTGCCAATAGTTCGGTTGATGGTATTTTAAAAGCGGCCGTAGCTCATCTGTGGTTTGTCTCTATACATCCGTTCGGTGATGGTAATGGACGTTTAGGTCGTACAATTATGGATATGCTTCTGGCTCGTTATGACGGTACTCAGAACCGAT
>JBGUHW010000149.1:0-3239 GCA_045112395.1 Bacteroidales bacterium | reverse complement strand
TCACAACCATTGGCAATCTGTATAGCATTGAACAAGAATGATGTGGAACACTTTTGCGCATATTCCAGATACCTTGTCTTTGTCTTGTCGCCGACCTCAATCAATCCTATCGTACCTGGGTCCTTGCAAACCAACAAATCGCGATAATGAGAAGCCAATCCTCCGACAAAATATCCACCTTCGAAACCTTTCTTCAGAACATCGTCAAAAATTGTCAAAGCTTCGGCATAATTTCCTGCCAAAAGTGCATCGGTAACCTTAAAATACACTTCATAATCAAGAACATTAAGATTCTTAATTGTATCCTGATAAGTAATGTTCTTTCCGCAGAAACTTACAATCTGGTCGAAAATAGACAAGGCATCACGCATGGCACCATCGGCCTTCTGCGCTATCACATGCAATGCATCCGACTCGGCCACAATACCTTCACGATTTGCGACAAACTCAAGGCGCTTGCGAATATCCTCAACGCTTATCCTATTGAAATCGAATATCTGGCAACGCGAGAGAATAGTGGGCAGAATCTTATGTTTTTCGGTTGTTGCAAGTATGAAAATCGCATGCTTGGGCGGTTCCTCCAAAGTTTTCAGGAAAGCATTGAAAGCAGCCTGCGACAACATGTGAACTTCATCGATGATATACACACTGTACGAACCCAATTGCGGCGGTATGCGAACCTGGTCGATAAGCACGCGAATATCATCCACAGAGTTGTTTGATGCAGCATCAAGCTCATGTATGTTAAACGATCTCGACTCGGCAAAAGCACGGCACGATTCACACTCGTTGCATGGCTCATGCTCCGGCGTGGGATTGCTACAATTGATGGTCTTTGCAAAAATTCGCGCACATGTGGTCTTACCTACACCACGCGGACCGCAAAACAGATATGCCTGTCCGAGCTGATTATTCTTTATAGAATTTTTCAGTGTTTGCGTTATAGCGTCCTGTCCCACAACCATTTCAAAGGTATCGGGACGGTATTTTCTGGCTGATACAATGTATTCGTCCATATTGGAAACATTTAGGTCGCGAAATTACGAAAATGTTTTTAGATGCGGAATAATACCTACAAAAAAAGAGCGACACCAATTGGCATCGCTCTTCAAATCTAATTGCTTTATAAATTACTTCTTCATGAATTCCTTTATTGCAGATGCGAGACGCTTTACACCTTCCTCTATCTGCTCCAACGATGAATACGAGAAATTCAAACGCATTGTGTTCTTTCCGCTTCCATCGCAGAAGAAAACTTCGCCGGTTACGAAAGCAACATTGTTCTTGATTGCAACCTGGAAGAGTTCGTTTGTGTCGTAACCTTCTGGCAATGAGAGCAACAGGAACAAACCGCCTTCTGGATGTGTCCATGTAACACCTGCTGGCATGTATTTTTCGAAGCAATTGAGCATATAGTCGCGTTTTTCGCGGTACATCTCGATTGTCTTGCCGAAGTTCTTCTCGAACAAACCTTTCGACATATATCTTGCGGTTGCCATCTGAAGGATAGCCGGTGTACAAAGGTCGGTGTGCTGTTTAGCTGTTACGAACTTGTAGATTACATCTGGGTGAGCAAGAACCCAACCAAGACGGAAACCAGGAGCCAATGTCTTCGAGAATGTTCCGAGAGAGATAACTCTATGGTTCTTGTCAAGTTCGTACATCATGCGCTGAGCCTTTCCTTCGAAACGAAGTTCACGGTACGGGCAGTCCTCGATGATGAACAAATCGTACTTGTCGGCAATGTCAATAATTTCCTGACGGCGAGCTTCAGGATAAGTAATACCTGTCGGGTTCTGGAAATCAGGAATCAAATAGATGAATTTCGGTTTCTTGCCCTGAGCCTTCATTTCTGCCAACTTAGCATCGAGAAGGTCTGGTTTCATGCCATATTCATCGAATGGAATTCCTACTGGAACAGCACCGTAAGCACGGAATGAACCGAGAGCGCCAAGATATGACGGCAAACCGCAGATGATAGTGTCGCCCGGATTGATGAAAATCCAACCAGCAATGTCAAGAGCCTGCTGCGATGCAGTGGTAATCATAAGGTTGTCAATGGTAACATTCATTCCCTGACGAGCATAATGCTTAACGATTTCGTTGCGAAGATCAACATCACCTTCGGTGGTTCCGTACTGCAATGCCTTTGGTCCTGCCTCATCAAGTATTTCATCGATGCACTGCTTGATGTCCTTTACCGGGAACGATGCAGGTGCGGGCAAACCGCCAGCGAACGAAATAACTTCTGGACGCTGTGTTAACTTCAATATTTCACGTATGGCAGAACGCTTTGCAGCAGCCATATTCGTTGACATAAATTCATTCAAGTTTTCTATCATGACCTATTTGTTTTTAAAAATTAATTGGCACAAAGATAAAATTTTATTCCGAATGCCTATCAAATAAAAAACATGTTTACGAACATAAACTAAAAAAGAAAAAGCCATTTGTACCTTGGAAAATTATTCATACTTTTGCCACGAAGTTGATGAAGACAATATGGGGCATCGGATTCAACTAAAAAATTAGCCCCTGAATTTTTAAAACATAAATAAATGAAGAAGTTATTATTTATCGGTATGATTGCATTTGCATCATGCTTCGCAATGACAAGCTGTGGCAGCAAAATCACTGAAGCTGACGTACAGAAAGTAGAAGACGCTATTAACAATGGCAACTGCGATGAAGCTACAAAAATCGTAGAAGGCTGGAAGGGCAAAACCGATTTCGAAGGCGACGCAGAAGCAAAATTCAACAAGGTTCTCGAAAACGAAAACATGGACTTGGACTGCTTGTTGAAGATGATGGACGCAGTAAGCAAGTTGGCTGAATAATCCACGCGTTTTTTCAATAAAAAAGAGGCTAAATGCCTCTTTTTTATTTTTATTCCAATACAATTTTACTTATCTTTTCAATCCATGGACGTTTTTCCCGATTAAAGCGCTCCATATTTGCCGAATCGACAGGTTCTGCTGTCGGCGGATCAAAGTTGAGCGGATTTATCTTCTTGCCGTTTTCGTGGACTTCGTAGTGCAAATGCGGACCAGTTGACCAGCCAGTACTACCCACATAACCAATAACATCGCCCTGATGCACATAGTCGCCGACATTGTATTTTCCAAACTTCGACAGGTGCATATACACCGTTTCGTAAATGCTGTTATGTCTGATCTTGACATAATTTCCAGCACCGTTTCCATACTGGCGGATAGTTATCCGACCATCCGATGCCGCAT
>JBGUHW010000148.1:0-5457 GCA_045112395.1 Bacteroidales bacterium | reverse complement strand
GCTCACTCAAGACGAAGCTGCCGAAGCAATGAACATATATTCTCGCCAAATTCTAGACATTAAGTATAGCGGAATAAAAAAGGCTGGCGAAGATTTCATGTCGGAAAACCTATCAAACACCGGCATAATACAGACAACAAGCGGATTACAATATAAGGTATTGGAAGAAGGCGACGGCTCTGCCCACCCATCGGTCTCCGACAATGTTATCATTAAATTTGAAGGCAGAAAGATTGATGGAACTCTTTTCGGAAGCACAGGCGACAAACCATCTGAAAATAGTCTTATGAGTCTGCCTCGCGGTCTGGCAGAAGGCATTCTGTTGATGACTCCAAAAGCAAAATACAAGTTCTTCATCCCATATTATCTGGCATTCGGCGAAACTGGCTACCAGTCGGTAGAACCTTATTCAACAGTAATTTTCGATGTCGAACTTTTAGAAATTGTAAAGAAATGATTTTTTAGAAGCCGAAAGTTTTTTCCTTTCGGCTTTTTTTTAATAACGACTAATTTAGAAAACGATAAATAGCAAAGATGATGAAAAACAAAAGTTTAATCTCCATCAACGACTACACGAAGGAAGAATATTTCCGCATCCTCGAAGTAGCAGCAGAATTTGAGAAGAACCCAAACCAGAAATTGCTTGACAACTATGTCGTAGCATCGTTGTTCTTCGAACCTTCAACCCGTACACGCCTTAGTTTCGAGACGGCAATCCAGCGTCTAGGTGGCAGGGTAATAGGTTTTAGCGAAGCAACCAACACAAGTCAGGCCAAAGGCGAATCGTTCAACGATACGATCATGACCATCAGCAAGTATGCCGACCTGATTGTAATGCGCCACCCTATCGAAGGAAGCGCTCGCTACGCAAGCGAAATTTCGCGCGTTCCTATCATCAACGCTGGTGACGGTTCGAACCAGCACCCGACACAGTGCCTGCTCGACTTGTATTCGATATACAAAACGCAGGGAACACTCGAAAACCTGAAGCTCTGCCTCGTGGGTGACCTCAAGTACGGTCGTACAGTTCACTCTTTGCTAATGGCAATGTCGGAATTCAATCCGACCTTTAACTTCATTTCGCCAGCCAGCTTAAGAATGCCACAGGAATACAAGGATTATTTGGATTCAAAGGGAATAAAGTACAATGAGTACGAAGAACTTGAACCAAACATCAAGGATGCCGACATTGTTTATGTTACTCGTGTACAACGCGAAAGATTCTCAGACCTGCTCGAATACGAAAAGGTTAAGAATGTATATGTCCTGAAGAACAAAATGCTCGAAGGCACAAAGGACAACATGAGAGTATTGCACCCGCTACCACGCGTAAACGAAATCGATGTCGATGTCGACGCCAACCCGAAGGCATACTACTTCGAACAGGCAGAAAACGGAGTTTACACAAGAATGGCTATCATAGCGCTTATTTTAGGTCTTAAATAAATTGTAAAGTCATGAAAGAAGAATTAACAGTAAAGGCTATCGAAAACGGAACCGTTATCGACCACATACAAGCCGACAAATTATACAAGATATTGTCAATCATTGGCATAGAGAATTTTGACACACCAGTTTTCTTCGGCAACAATCTGCCCAGCAAGAAGTACGGAACCAAGGCCATCATTAAGATTGCCGACAAGTACCCAAGCGATGATGACGCAAACAAGATTGCTCTCATCGACCCGAAGGCTGTAATAAACATCATCAAGGACTTCAAAGTTGTCGATAAACGCCAGGTTCAGCTTCCAGAAAAGATTGAAGGCTTTGTAAAGTGCTTCAACCCCAAGTGCATAACAAACCACGAAAAGGTTTCAACCAAATTCACGGTAGTAAAGAAAGACGGCAAAATCGGACTAAAATGCCGCTACTGCGAAAAGATTACTTGGGAAGACAATATTGAGATTATCTAAACGACAATCATCATCAAACTATACCAAAGCCTCGAAACAAATGTTTCGGGGCTTTTTGTTTTATATACCATAAAAAAGGTCGTCCCAAAGGACGACCATGTAAACCGATTAAAAGGATTTAAAAATATGAAAACTAAAAATTCTACAAGTTGTTCAATATATAGTTTGTCATCTTTGTATATAGGTGATGACGCGTATTTCCACCATAAATGCTGTGATCCTTGTTTGGATAATACATCAGGTCGAACTGCACATCAGCCTCAATAAGCTTGTCAACCCAATCGACAGAATTCTGGAAATGAACATTATCATCAGCAGTTCCGTGTACCAACAAATATTTGCCTTTCATCTTCTTGGCATGGTTGATTGGAGAATTCTCGTCGTAACCAGCGGCATTGTCCTGGGGTAAACCATTGTAA
Organism: Bacteroidales bacterium; assembly: GCA_045112395.1. GTDB lineage: Bacteria > Bacteroidota > Bacteroidia > Bacteroidales > ML635J-15 > Bact-19. Next base: position 3,125 of record JBGUHW010000148.1, on the reverse strand, counting down.
CGCTCTGTGTAGACCGAATCGTAGTATCTCCATGTTGTCACTGGTGCAACAGCGATTCCCATCTTGAAATAGTCGGCACCAATTGTCATGCAGAGGCTCGACATATATCCGCCGTAGCTCCAACCGAAAATACCAATCCTGTCCTTGTCAACATAATCAAGAGAACCGAGATATTTTGCAGCAGAAATCTGGTCTTGTACTTCGTACTTGCCTAATTGTCCGTATGTTGTCTGACGGAAATCGCGACCGCGGAAACCTGTGCCACGATTGTCAACCGAAACAATTATGTAACCCTTCTGTGCAAATATCTGATACCAAGGCATTGAACCGTCCCATACATCTGCAACCGTCTGAGAACCAGGACCACCATATACATACATGAATACAGGATATTTCTTCTTTGCATCAAAATTCTGGGGCTTTACCATCCAACCGTTAAGTTCATCACCATTTTCGGTCTTGAATGTGAAGAATTCCTTCTTTGTGAACTTATATTCATCCTTAATTTTATCAGCCAACTTCTTGTTGTCCTCAAGTTCGCGGATAACCTTGCCATTATTGTCGCAAAGGGTAATCACCGTAGGAGTATTGGCATTGCTGAACTCATTTATGAAATACTTGAAACCATTGCTGAATGTAGCAGAATTTGTTCCCTTACCCTTACTTAATTCCTTTATTTTTCCTTTTTCAGCATCAACACAGTAAATTTCGCGACGCAACGGAGAATTCTTTGCTGCCTGGAAATATACAACACCTTTATCGTCAACTCCATAAACCTCTGTTACTTCCCACTGTCCATCTGTAAGCTGACGAACAAGATTACCATTCATGTCGTACATATAAATATGGCGATAGCCATTAGATTCGTGTGATGTTATGAAATGCTTGTTGTCTGGAAGGAAAGTCAAGTCATCGGTGATTTCCAAGTAGTACTTATCGGTCAAGGTCTGGATTACCTTCGAAGATCCTGTTGTAGCATTTATGAGGAAAAGTTCGTACTTGTTTTGCAAGCGGTTGAGCTTTACTGCAGAAAGCGTATTTGCATCGTTTGTGAACTTTATGCGTGGAATGTACATGTCGTTTAGGTCGCCCATATCGGCAACTGTTATCTTACCGCTTTCGACATCAACGATATGCAGAGAAACCTTTGAATTCTCCTCTCCTGCCTTAGGATACTTGTACTCGTAATTTTCGGGATAAAGTTCGCCGTACATTGTCATGCCAAACATCTTGACATTGGATTCATCGGTGCGCAGGAAAGCAATCTTCTTTCCATCGGCAGACCAGTCGTAAGCCTTATTGTAGCTGAATTCCTCCTCATAAACCCAATCTGGCGCACCATTTATGATTTTGTTCCATTCTCCATCGGTTGTAAGTTGAACTTCCTTAGCATTCTTGTCGGCAATATCCTTGACATACAAGTTGTTCTTACGAACAAAAGCAACCTTCTTGCCATCGGGCGAGAAAGAAGCCAACTGCTGCTTGCCATTTTCCGAAAGGCGTGTTACTTCTTTGGTTTTCAAATCATATATGTAATATTCGGCCGTAAATGAATGACGATAGATTGATTCGTATTTGGTCGAAAACATAATTTTCGATTCATCTGGACTGAATACATAGTCATAAATAAAATCAAAATTATCGCCAAGTTTTAGGTCGGCAACCATCAAAAGCGCTTCCTCTTTTTCGCCAGTCTTATAGCTGTATTTCTCGATACCGTTACGGCGAATTGTAAGGTTGGTATAATGTTCTCCATCCTTCATCGATTCGATTCCGTAAACGCCATTCTGCCTGAATGTTCCGTAATAGTAAAGGTCATCAACAGTGATTTCCTTCTGCGCAAAAGCCGACAATGTTGCAACAATAAGCAACATAGCGGACAAATAAAATTTCGATCTATTCATTTCTGTTATTTTTTATGTGGCAAATATACTTAATTCGGCGATAGCCTCAAAAAAAATAATGTTGTCAAATTGTGAAGAATTGTAAAATAAAAAACAGCAGCCGGCCTTAGCCAACTGCTGTATATCGTGTCTTTTAATATCTAATAACTTAATGTTTTAGCAGCAAGTTGTCAAGGGATTGTCGCAGATATTCTCAAGCCGAATCCAGCCACGATGTTTGTCGTGGGTTTCCACATAAACCCACATGCCTTTTACATCCAACGGACACAAAACTATTTCATCTGTAAAGGCATAAACCTCATCAGACTTTTCGCTTGGCTTTGAGTACAACACCATACGCTGACCTCCATAATTTCTGGTAGAAAAGCCAACAACCGAATAATGTATATATGCAGTCTTGCACTTGTCGCTGAAATCAAAATCACTTTCACTATAATCGCACATTCCAAAGACGGAATTACCATCAACAACCCACCAGCCGTTCTTCGGCTTTTTTACTCCCAGCATATAAATGCAAGTATCAGGCAATGTATAGACAATTTCCCCGTTGGAAGCCGAATGGATAGTTGCAGGCGTATTGCTCTCATCCCCTATTATATAAACAGAAAGTCTCTTCTGCGCACTAACACAAAATGATGCAAATATTACCACAAAAACTAAAATTAATCTTTTGATATTCATATTATTAAATTTACCTTAATTTGTTTTTCAAATAATTATTCCGGACATACGCGAAATAGAATAAAACGCCGACAGCGTTCAAAATCCATGCAACCCAGAACGCACTGTGATAGCCGAAATGCTCAACAAACACACCTCCCACAAGAATGCCAAGTCCCACTCCTATGTCCCAGCTAATCAATATGCTTGAATTTGCCGTTCCACGCTGCGTGTGTGGGGCAAGATTTATGAACATAGTCTGGAAAGCAGGCCACATGTGCCCATTGCCCAAGCCTATTATCAGCGCCGATGCATAGAATCCAACGGGATTATGCAGCGCCGCAAAAACAAGATAACCGCATACCGACACGCATATTCCGAGTGAAGCATTGCGCACAATCTTGCCCTCTCGCAAAGTCCTGCTACCAATTAGCCTCGACATTATAAGTCCAGCCGACAGCAGGATGAAATAAACGCCAGAACCGCCAGTAATACCAAGTTCTTCCTTGCCATAAATGGCTATGTATGTAGCGATTACGCCATACGAAAACGCATAGCACA
>JBGUHW010000147.1:0-21018 GCA_045112395.1 Bacteroidales bacterium | reverse complement strand
GTTACCTCGAGCAACAACAACAGTCCAGTCACCTACCAGTGGTATACTGCTGCCAACGCAGGCAGCGCAATATCTGCGGGCAACGGCGGCACGGCCAATCCGTTCACTCAGGGCAGCAGGACAGCAGGCAGCCATACCTACTATGTAAAGGTAAGCGACGGCTGCACGACTACGGACTTCATCAGAGTCGACTACAATGTTTACGGCGATCTCGTATCATCCGCAATTGCCAATGCCAACGACTATTGCCTTAACGCTACGGCTACCGCTCTTTCGACAACTCCATCTAGTGGAAGTGGTTCATACAGCTACCAGTGGCAGTATTCCGCTAACGGCTCACCTTGGAATAACACAGGCTCCAACAGTAGTTCGTTTACGCCACCTACGACATCAACAGGAACAATATACTACAGAGTTATTGTTTCCGACAACTGCTCAAGCGTAACGATGTCGTCTGTCCAGATAACCGTCAACGACAAGCCTGCAGTTTCTGCAATATCTGCACCTGATGCTATTTGCGTAGGAGAGTCTCTTGACCTTACGGAACCAACAGTAATTCCAAATGGTTCAAGTATCTTAGCAGAAGGTTGGGAAATAAGTTCTTCGCAGAACGGAACTTATACACCATTTACCAACAGCAACGTTCAGCAAGATTTGGATGGGTATTATATAAGATACTCGGCAACAAATGGTTGTGGAACAACTGCCAATACAGGAGTGCAGATTACTGTCAATCATCCTGACATATCAATCACATCTACTTGCGACTATGTATGGAGAGGCGGAACATCAAACTGGAACATCGCATCAAATTGGTATGAGTATAATAACGGCTCTTATTCTGTTGCATCTGAATTGCCATCCGAAGCCAAGAACTATTATATAGCAATAGGTAGTTCTGGCACTTGCTTGCAGGATGTTCAGCAGGCATATATGAATTCCGATGCAACCGTGAATAACATAGAGGTAGCGCCAGGTGCCGAATTGCATATAATGGAGAATGTAACCCTTAGGCTTGCAGGCTCAATAATCAATAACGGAACTTTCGTAGCCGATAATACTAGTATAATAGAATTGAACGGTGCTAACGATCAAACCTTGAGTAGTGCAATGGAATTTGGAAATGTAACATTTGCCCAGGTTGTCGAAGGTAAGAAGATTTTTGCTCCGCACGGCATAACTGTCAATGGTGTTGCAACATTCACAAAGGGTGTTATCGTCGGTGATATGAATTTTGTATCTGGAGCAACGGCAAGCGAAGCTTCTCTTCTTAGCCATGTCGATGGTGCAGTAACCAAGGCGTTTGGTTCGTCAGCCTTCACATTCCCGACTGGTAACGGACACACCCTTGGAACGATAGCTGTTCCTGCAACTCGTAGCGGTGGCTCGGCTACAGTACGCTATCGTAATGTGGCTGGTACTAATGACCTTCCATCTGATTATCCGCGATGGTGGAATGCAAACGATAACTGTGATGGCAATGATCCTCAGTTTGACCACGTGAGCAATATTGAGTTCTGGAACGTTTCTTCCAATGTAGCATTGAATAATGTCACATTGATGGTTTCGTCAGCAGAAGTTACCGACCATTTTGGTGCTGGTGCTACATCATACGATGACGAGGATATTTTCGGAGCAATGTGGCTAGGTTCTTGTTGGAAAAACATTGGCGGTCCAGGAACTGTAGAAAATGGCAATACAAAGATAAGCGTAAATGTTTCTATAAGTGCAACAAGGAGTTCAAGTAACCATTATGTGACTCTTGGATCAAAGACTCCGTCAACCTTGTTGCCAATAGAGCTTGTTTCATTCAATGCAATTTGTGACGGAAAGTCGGTTCTTGTTGAGTGGACAACCGCCACTGAGCGCAATAACGACTACTTTGTAATTGAGCGATCCGACGATGCAATAAATTTCACTGAGATTGCTCGCGTAGCAGGTGCAGGAAATTCGATTGAACCGCTCGACTATTCTTACACCGACTATGGTTTCCATGGTGGCGACAACTATTACCGCTTAGTTCAGGTTGACTACGATGGCTCGCATACCGTTTCGGAAATTATAGTTGCAACATGCGAAGAACCAGAAGTCGGAGAACCAGACGTTCAGGCATATCCGAACCCGTTTAATGGCGAGCTTACGCTTGTCCTTGACAACTTCGAAAATCGTCCTGCTCGCATTGAGGTGTATGATATGCTTGGCAAGCTGATTATGTTCGAAAAGGTAGATGCACCACAAAATAGCTATGAGACAATCTTAGACCTTTACAATCTTCCGCCAGCTGCTTATAATGTAAGGGTAAGCACAGCAGATTTTGTGATAAATAGGCAGGTGGTGAAGAATTAATGATTCCCCACAGGGTCACCATGAATTAAACAATAATCTGTAGCCTCGCAATGCATTGTGAGGCTACAATTTTTATCATAAATGTAAACGTACAAAGACGCATATTTTTGCGTCTCCGCAATTCATCGGCGGAATGCATACCGCTTCTTATTCATTATTACTAAACAACTTATATAAGTGGCGAAATTTTTTCGCAATCTAGGATAATTTTTTTTACTATATTTGCGTTTCTTTAAACGAAAATGGAAGACAAGTATAACATATTGATTTCCAAACTTGATAAGTTTATCAGGAAGTACTATCTGAACAAGATGGTAAAGGGTGTTATACTTGCACTTGCCATTTCGGGATTGTGGTATCTGATTGTAATCATTGCGGAATATTACGGCAGGTTTTCTTCTGCATTCCGTACGGCATTGTTTATCAGTTCGATAACTTTGTATGCAATCGTATTCATCACAATGATTCTGTGGCCGTTGCTAAAGCTTATGAAAATCGGCAAGCGCATTTCGTATGCCGAGGCAAGTCGTATTTTGGGAAAGCATTTCCCCGAGGTGTCGGATAAGTTGCAGAATACATTGGAACTCAATTCATTGCTTGATGAAAATCCAGAAACTCGTGACCTTATTTATGCAAGTATCTCGCAGAGAATTGAGAAACTTTCGCCAATTCCTTTTCTTTCGGCAATCAAGATAAAGAAAAATGTTAAGTATCTTGTGTATTTGGCTCCGGTTGTACTTGTGTTTGTGCTGATAATTTCGTTCAAGCCAGCGATTGTCACCGAGGGGACGGAACGAATAGTGAAGTACGATGAGCATTTTGAGATGCCTGCACCATTTTCATTTATACTCGAAAACGACACCTTGCAGGTTAGGCAGGGCGACGACTTCACAGTAAATCTGCGTGTGGAAGGTCAATATGTGCCCGAGCATGTGATGATAAATTTCGGCGGCAATTCATTCTATATGGAAAAGCAGTCGGCATCAACATTCAAGTACGATTTCAAGACATTGAACAATTCCTTCAAGTTCTATTTTACGGCTCAGGATGTAGAGTCGAAGGACTATGAGGTGAGTGTTATGCCAGCACCGATAATCCTTGATTTTAAGATAAATATAACTCCGATGGCGTACACGGGTTTGGATGCAATCGAGGTTAAGAATTCGGGTGATATTGAAGTGCCAATTGGCTCGAATGTAAAATGGACTTTCGGTACTGCAAACCTTGATTCTCTTGCAATTGTACTCGACAGCACCGTGTTGCCTACGACGAAGGAGAAGAACGAATACACGGTTTCGAAGCGAATAACATCGGGTAGTGACTATATGCTTTTTGTCTCCAACGAATATTTCAGCGAAATGGTCGACATAAAGTATCGTATTCGCGTGGTTCCCGACTTGTATCCGACCATTGTGGTTAGCGAGGCCAAGGACAGCGCCAATCCTGCAATTATTTATTTCAAGGGTGCAATCGATGATGATTATGGCTTTACGAGACTGACTTTCAAATGCTTTGATGGCGAAACGGAAATACAGAAGTCGCCAGTGCAGTTCTCGCAGAGGCTAAATTCGCAGGATTTCTACTATGCTGTTGATTTTTCTACTATCGAGCATACAGGCAATAAGCTTACCTATTATTTTGAGGTTGCCGACAATGATGGTTACAGCGGGCCTAAGACGGCAAAGTCGAAGGTTATGGAGTTCAATATTCCATCGGCTCAGGACTTGCAGGACATGAGCGACGAGACCAACACCGAAACCGAAAACAAGATTGATGAAGCCAAGAAAATCAGCGAGGACATAAAGAAAAGTATTGATGAACTGAAGCGTAAACTCGTCAACGAGAATCTTTCGCCATACGACCGTTCGCAGATTATGCAGGACATTCTCGATAAGGAGGACCAGCTCGAAAGCCTGATGGAGCAGATAAAGGAAGAGCAGAATCAGCTTCAGCAGTACAAGGAACAATTCTCAAAGAGCGAGGATTTATTGAAGAAGCAGGCCGAAATCAACAGCCTTTTGGAAAATCTCATGACTGATGAAATGCGTCAGATGATTGAGGAGATGAAGAAACTCATGGAGGATTTCAATAAGGACGAATTTTTCAAGAAGTCGGAGGAGTTCAAGATGTCGGTCGAGGAGATGGAGCAGAACATGGACAACACCCTCGAATTGCTTAAGCGTTCGGAAGTCGAGGAGCGCGTAAAGAGCATTGCCGACCAGATGGAAAACCTTGCCGACAAGGAAAAGAAACTTGCTGAGGAAACAAAGGATAAGAGTAAGTCGCAGGAAGAACTCAAGAAGGAGCAAAGCGAACTGAATGAGCAATTCGACAAGCTAAAGGAAGAGTATGAAAAAACTTTGGAGAAAAATTCCGACCTGAAGGAACCTATGCCTTTGCAGGATTTCAAGAATGAGATGAATGACATTTCGAACGAAATGCAGAAGGCTAATGAGGACTTGAACGACAACAAGAACAACAAGGCTTCGGACAAGCAGAAGAACAGTTCGCAGAAGATGCAGGAGCTTTCGCAGAAAATGGATTCGATGATGGCGCAGATGGAGATGGAGGAAAACGGCGAGAACATGGACGACGTAAAGCAGTTGCTCGAGAATGTGTTGACTTTCTCGTTTGACCAGGAGGATGTTATGTCGGGCATGAAACCGCTTTCGTACAAGTCGCCGCAGTTCAAGGAATATGTTGTTCGCCAGAAGAACCTTACCGACAATTTCTCGGTAATAAGGGATTCGTTGAATGCGTTGGCAGCGCGAGTACCAGGACTTTCGTCAATGGTTTCACCAGAAGTGATGAATATTCGCAAGGAACTCGCATCAGTTATGGATCATCTGGGTAATTCGCAGAAATATCAGGCGCAGACTTCTCAGCAGAAAGTGCTTACATCGGCAAACAACCTTGCACTTTTGCTTTCGGAGGTTCTCGACCAGATGCAACAGCAGCAGATGCAGATGCAAAACAATTCTAATTCAAGTTCTAGTTGCAACAAGTGCAAGAACAAAGGTCAGGGACAGTCGCAGCAGAAGCAGATGGGGCAGATGCGCGACATGCAGCAGCAGTTGAAACAGCAAATGCAACAGATGCTCGACCAGATGAAGAAGAATGGTCAGCAGGGGCAGAGTGGCGAGCAGTTGGCAAAGATGCTAATGCAGCAGGAAATGATGCAGAAGATGATGAACGACATGATGAACGGCGAACTTAGTCCCGATGCAGCAAAATACTTGAAGGAAGCAAACAAGATGATTGAACAGAATATAAAGGATCTGGTCAACCGCAATATTACACAGCAGACGGTAAACCGTCAGGAGCAGATAATTACGCGTTTGCTTCAGGCCGAAAACAGCCAGAATGAACGTGAAACAGAGCAGAAACGCAAGTCGACAGAGGCAAAGGAATACAAGCTCAGCAATCCCGACAAGGCTTTCGAGGAGAAGGAGAGCGAAATAAGGTTCAACGAACTTCTGCAGGTCTCCAATTTGAAGTTAAAGGATTATTATAAAAACAAGTACAAGGAATATTTAAAAAATTTAAAGGATAACTGATTATGGCAATTGAATTTTTTTGTGAAGATGTAGAGAAGCCGAGAGTAAAGTATATAGCTCTCAAGAAGTGGATTAAGGATGTTATTGAATCTCACAAGAAATCCGTAGGTAAGATAGCATACGTTTTTTGTTCCGACGAGCATTTGCTGAAGATGAACAATGAATTTCTGAAGCATGACTACTATACCGATGTGATTACCTTTGACAATAGCGAGGGAAACAAGATTTCGGGAGAAGTGTACATCAGTGTTGACAGGGTTGCGGAGAATGGCAAGGCATACGGAACCGAAGATACAGAAATTTTCAGGGTGATAATACATGCTGTCCTGCACATGCTTGGCTACGATGATAAGACGCCAGATGCTCAGACCGAAATGCGGGCTATGGAAGACAAATGCCTGGCAATGCCTGGATTTGCTAATTGCAAGTGGCTGAAAGATAGTAAGCAATAATAATTAGCCTTTATTTAGGCCTTTTTTATACTTCCACTAATTACCTTTTTTGATTATACGCATGATAATTTGTCTCATATTGCTGTTGCTGTTCTTTGTAACTCCTGATGCTTCTGCTCATCAGCGGGCAAAGTACAATGTTGTGATTGACACCGACTGCGGTATGGACGATTTTCGTGCATTGACATATTTCATGGCATCGCGCGACTTCAATATTAATGCTGTGCAGTCGGTTGGCGGGGTGCTTGATGCCGAAAATTCTGCAAAATGTCTTTCGTCGCTGTTGGCTGAGTTCCACCACGAAGGCATAATGCTTGGTAAAGGTCTGAATCCCAAGTCGTACAAGAAGGATTGTGCCGATGCTATGGGGTTTTGGAAAAATCAGCTTCGCGCAGGTCCCCAAATTAGAGTCAATGCCCTATACGATGCGATAGCTAATAGTCGCAAGCCTGTGATATATGTCGCTATGGGACCGCTTACAAACCTTGCTGACCTTGTGGAAAAGCATCCCGAGATTGTGTCGAAACTTACATACGTTGTATGGACATCGCGTACTAATGATAAACATTTTCCTTGCGGTTATAATTACAATCTGGACAAGTCGGCATTCGACAAGGTTGTGGCTTCAGGACTGAAACTTAAAGTGCTTGATGCTGGAAATGTGCTGTATCCAGATGATTTTCTGTCGCTTTTGCCCGAAATTGCAACTCCGTATGCACGGACTTTTGCAAGTTTTTACGAGGGGCAAAAGTTTTCCTCGGTTAGGTTTTGTGACGATTTGTTACCATTTTACATACTTTATCCCGAATTGTTTGTGGAATCGGCAGGAGGACAGAACTTTTCGATTTTGCGACCAAAGCATGATGCCTATTTCGATGTTATTGCCACGCGGGTTTTGAATGCTGTTGAAACCGAAAAAGGTGTGATAATCACCGAAATGCCACGAAGTGGCTCTCTGCTTTCGGCGGATGTGGCACCATTGGCGGAGCAAATTTTGACAAAATATGGTTACACAGAGTATAAATTGGTCTTGTTGACATCAGAAATGCACTCGCATTTAGGCATTTATTCCATAATCGGAGCAAAAATGGGACTCCGCATACTTGAATATTTGCATGTCGGTCTCGATGAGGTTACAATTGTGTCGAATGCAGGTTCCGAGCCACCTATAAGTTGCCTAAACGATGGATTGCAAATAGGGGCAGGGACAACCTTGGGTTATGGTGCAATAACATTTTCTACTGATGGAGAAGTATCACCTTCTGCGATTGTTTCTTATAATGGACGCAAGTTGCTTTTCAAGGTAAAAGATAATGTAAAGCGCGAAATTGCCTCCGATGTTATGGCATTGATACAGAAACATGGCTTGGAGTCGGATGTCTATTGGAGTGAGATTCGCCGAATTGCGATTGAAAAGTATTGGAAGGAAAAGAGCAGGTTTGAGATTTTTGAGGTGGAGGAGAGGTAGTAGAGTCGTTGCGAGCAACGACTAACTGGTTAAAAGTTAATAGTTAAGAGTTAACATTTAAAATGTGGTAGCACTGACAAAAATTTTATCTATCTTTACATCTCAATTTCTAAAAACGATTTTACAATGAAAAAGATAGCATTGGTATCTGGCGCAACAGCTGGAATTGGCAAGGCAACTGCCGAAATATTAGCTAAAAACGGATATAATGTAATAATCACTGGTCGTCGCAATGAGAGACTTCTGGAATTGAAGAAGGAAATCGAAAATACAACCGATTCTAAGGTTTATACCCTTAATTTCGACGTTCGCGACAACAAACAGGTGTGCGAGGCAATTGATTCGCTTCCTGCAGAATGGAAAAACATCGATGTGTTGGTCAACAACGCTGGGTTGGCATCTGGTCTCGACCCGATTCAGAGCGGCGACATCGAGGACTGGGAAAAGATGATTGACACCAACGTGAAAGGTCTGCTTTACCTCACACGCAAGGTTTCGCCTATGATGATTGAACGCAAGTCGGGACATATCATTAACATTGATTCCATTGCAGGAAAGGAAGTTTATGCAAACGGAAATGTCTATTGCGCTACAAAGCACGCAGTTGACGCGCTGACAAAGGGAATGCGCATCGATATGCTTCCGTATGGCATTAAGGTTTCGCAGGTTTCTCCGGGAATGGTCAACACCGAGTTTTCCACCGTACGCTTCCATGGTGACAAGGAACGCGCCGACCACACCTACGACGGACTTACTCCGCTATACGCCGAGGACATTGCCGACTTTATCCTATACATCGTTACCCGTCCTGCTCACGTCTGCATCAACGATATGATTGTGATGCCGGCTGCTCAGGCAAACTCAACTGTGAATTTCCGTAAAAAATAAATAGTATGATTACCTTTTTTATTGCCATTGCGGTGCTGATTGTCGGATATTTCCTATATGGAAAGCTTGCTGAGCGCATTTTCGGCATCGACAAGAACCGCGTAACGCCAGCCGTCAGTATGGCCGATGGCGTTGACTACATTCCAATGAAGCCGTGGCGAATCTTTATGATTCAGTTCCTTAACATTGCTGGTGTTGGTCCAATTTGCGGAGCCATAATGGGAGCAAAGTTCGGAACGGCATCTTTCCTGTGGATAGTATTGGGAAGCATTTTTGCTGGTGCGGTACACGATTTCTTTGCAGGAATGATTTCATTGCGCAACAAAGGTTGCAGTCTGCCCGAAATACACGGCGACTATCTTGGCAACGGCGTTAAGCAGTTTATGCGCGGTTTTATGGTCATTCTGATGATTCTAGTCGGAGTGGTGTTTGTAAATACGCCTGCAACTCTGCTAAATACGCATTTTACACCGAACTGGAACATCTACATCTGGGTAGGAATAATTTTGTTCTACTACCTGATTGCTACATTGTTACCAATCGATAAGGTAATCGGACGCATATATCCGATTTTCGGCATTTTGTTGCTTGGAATGGCAGTGGCTATCGTGGTGGCATTCATTTGCTATCAGCCTGCAATTCCCGAATTGTGGGACGGACTTGAGAATCGTCACCCTGCAGCCGAAACCAATCCGATTTTCCCGATGATGTTCATTTCTATCGCCTGTGGTGCAATTTCTGGATTCCATGCTACACAGTCGCCACTGATGGCTCGCTGTATGGTAAACGAGAAGCAAGGACGACCGATTTTCTACGGAGCAATGATTACCGAAGGAATTGTGGCTCTGATTTGGGCTGCTGCCGCTGCTTATTTCTTCTCGCCCGAAAGCGGAATCGACACTGCTGGCAAGAGCGGTCCTGCAATGGTCGGACTTATTGCCGAAACATGGTTTGCGCCTGTGATTGCTGTGATTACAATACTTGGCGTGATAAGTGCCGCTGTTACTTCTGGTGATACCGCCTTGCGTTCGGCACGACTGATAATTGCCGATTTCATGCATTCCGACCAGAAGCCGATTCGCAACAGACTGATTATTGCCGTTCCGATGTTTGCGGTGACGGCTGGAATCTTGATTTACAGCTTGGCTTCGCCCGAAGGCTTCGATGTTATCTGGCGTTACTTTGCTTGGGCAAATCAGGTTTTGTCGGTGTTTACGCTTTGGGCAATAACGGTCTATCTGGCAATAAAGAAGAAGTTCTACTGGATAACCTTGATTCCTGCCTTGTTCATGACAATGGTTTGCTCAACTTTCATTTTCATTGCAGAAAAGGAAGGTTTTGGATTGGGCAAGGCGATTTCGTATTCACTAGGAGGCGCGATAACTGTAGCATCATGTGTCGGATTTTTCCTCTGGAAGCATTTCCGCGCAGCAAAGAGTAAAGTAAATGAAGAATAGTTTATAAATTTAAAAATTACAGATAATGAAAAGGGTAATAGTTATATTAATGTTGGCAGCTTGTTTCTGCGGATGCGACATGTTGCTTTCGACAACAGGTAATACCACGCTCGGTTCTATGTCGCAGACCGAATTGGGCAAGGCAGTAAAGGAACTTTTGCAGGTTAGTGCCGACAATTCGCTGGCAAAACTTGGTGTGACAGATGGATTTTTCAAGAATATGGAAGTGAAGATTCCATTTCCACAGGCATTGCAAAAGGTAGAGGAGAAGTTGAGGCAGGTTGGATTTTCCAATCAAGTTGACCAGTTTACCGAAAAGTTGAACCGTTCCGCCGAGGATGCGGCAACTGGCGTAAAGGACATTTTCAAGACTGCAATTACGCAGATGACTATAAATGATGCGCTAGGCATAATTCTCGGTAACGAGGATGCTGCAACCGAGTACATGAAGAAGACAACAACAGCAGCCATAACATCAAAGGTTTCAACGGTAGTTGCAAAGTCGAATGAAAAGATAAAGTTGGCATCATACTGGACTCCGCTTGCCAACAAGTACAATACTGTAATGGCACTTGTTGGAGGTCAGCAAGTCAGTACCGACCTTACGCAGTATGTCACCGAAAAGGCTGTTGCTGGAATTTTCAAGATTATGGCTAAGGAGGAGAAGGTAATCCGTACAAAGACATCCGCTCAGACATCTACTTTGTTAAGGACTGTTTTCGGCGGTTCAAAAACATCAACGGGCAGTTCTACAAGTTCTGGCAGTACAGCAACAAAAGCTGGCGCATCTACTGGCAAAGCTAGTGCAACATCAAACTCTGGCAAGGCTAGTGCAACATCTACAGGAGGCAAGGCAACGGCAACATCAAACTCCGGCAAAGCAACAGCAAAACCAGCAGGAACAACAGGAACCGCAACTGCTGTAAAGAAGAATTAAAGCTTTTATGTCAAATCAGAATCCGGAGCAGATTGCTCGTGACATAATAGATGCCAAGCTTGAGAAATCAGGCTGGATTGTTCAGTCGAAAGACAAAAAGGATTTTTCGGCGGGGATTGGCATTGCTCTTCGCGAATACCAGACTAGTGCTGGTTATGCCGATTATGCATTGTTTGTTGATAGGAAACCTATCGGCATAATAGAGGCAAAGCGCGACGAAGTTGGCGTAAACCTTGATATGGCTGCCGATCAGTCATTTGATTACGCGAATGCCAAGTTGAAATATTTTGACAATGACACTTTGCCGTTTATCTTTGAATGTACGAGCAAGATAATTCGCTTCGCCGACCTTCGCGACCCCAAGCCGCGGCACAGGGAAATTTTTGCGTTCTTCAGACCTGAAACTTTGCGCGAATGGCTCAAGACAAACAAAAGTCTGCGTTCGCGATTGCAGGATTTCCCAGAACTCGATACCACAGGTTTGCGTCCTGCACAGATTTCGGCAGTGAACAATCTGGAAGCATCTTTCAAGGCTAACCGTCCGCGTGCGCTCATTCAGATGGCAACGGGTGCAGGAAAGACTTTTACTGCAATTACTTTCGTTTACCGCTTGTTGAAATTTGCAAAGGCAAAACGCATTCTCTTCCTTGTGGATACCCGAAATTTGGGCGAACAGGCCGAGCAGGAGTTTATGAACTTCCGTCCCAACGATGACAACCGCAAGTTTACGGAACTATATAATGTACAGCGACTTTCGTCTGATTATATTGCAGGCGACAGCCAAGTGTGTATTTCTACAATACAGAGGCTATATTCGATACTGAAAGGCGAAAAACTTGATGAATCTGCCGAGGATACCAATCCTAACGAAACTAGCACCTGGCTTCAGCAGAAACTTGCCGAGAAAAAAGCGGTTGAACTCGAATATTCGTCCAAAGTGCCTATAGAGCAGTTCGATTTTATCATAATTGACGAGTGCCACCGCAGTATTTACAATATATGGATGCAGGTTCTCGATTATTTTGATGCGTTTCTTATCGGCTTGACCGCAACACCCGACAAACGTACTTTAGGATTTTTCAACCAGAATCTGGTAAGCGAATACACCTACGAGCAGTCGGTAGTTGATGGTGTAAATGTGCCTTACGATGTATATTCAATCGAGACCGAAATTAGCAAAAACGGCAGCAAGATAAAAGCTGGCTGGTACATCGACCATAGGGACAAGCTTACGCGCAAGACCGTATGGCAGCAGGTGGACGAAGATATTGAGTACAGCAAGAAGGACCTTGACCGTTCAGTTGTGAATCCCAGCCAGATACGCACGGTGATACGAAAATTCCGTCAGGCGTTGATGGAAGAAATATACCCCGACCGCTACGACGAAAGCAGACAGTACGAAGTGCCAAAGACATTGATATTCGCCAAGACCGACAGCCATGCCGATGACATCATAAAGATTGTGCGACAGGAGTTTGACGAGGGCGATGATTTCTGCAAGAAGGTGACATATAGGATTGATGAAGATCCTAAGTCGCTGCTCAACCGTTTCCGCAACGACTATTATCCGCGCATTGCAGTTACGGTGGATATGATTGCCACCGGCACCGATGTAAAGCCGCTCGAAGTGCTTCTGTTTATGCGCGATGTTCGCAGTTCCAACTATTTCGAGCAGATGAAGGGACGCGGTACGCGCACCATAAATCCAGATTCGTTGCAGATGGTTAGCCGTGCGGCGCAGGCAAAAACTCACTTTGTGATAGTTGATGCGGTTGGCGTTACTCAGACACGAAAGACCGACAGCCGTCCGCTGGAGCGCAAACCTTCGGTGCCGCTGGGCGATTTGCTTGGTGCGGTAACTATGGGTATTGCCGAGGAAGATTTGTTTACTTCGCTGGCAAACAGACTGTTGCGACTGAGCCATGAGTTGACGAAGAAAGAAGCGGAACACATTATGGAATTGTCAAAGGGCAAGACATTGGGGCAGATGAGTGCGGAACTTCTTGCCGCCTTCGACCCCGACAAGATTGACCGTGAAGCGCAACCCGAACTGCAGAAAATAAGCCGTGCCGACATGACGCCTGCAATTGAGGAGAAAATCCGTGCCGAGGCGCAGAAGCGCTTGGCTGATACGGCATCACTGACTTTCAACGGCGAACTGAACGAATATATCGTAAAGGTGCGCACCTTGCACGACCAGAAGATTGACAGCATAAATATCGACACCGTAGTTTCGAGCGGATTCAATAGTTTCACTCTTGAAAAGGCACAGGAGACGGTGCGCGACTTTGCCGAATACCTTGAACAGCACAAGGACGAGATAATGGCGTTGAGCATTTTCTACAACCAGCCGTACAACCGCCGCAACCTAACGCTTAAGATGGCGCAGGAACTTCTCGAAAAACTGAAGCAGGACAAGCCTATGCTTGCGCCTATGTATGTGTGGGATGCATATTGTGCCATTGAAAATGTAAAGGCGGCACAGCCAAAGGCAGAATTAACTGCGCTAGTTTCGTTGGTTCGCCATGCTTGCGGTATCGACAAGAAACTGGTTGCTTTCGATAGCGTGATAAATGCCAACTTCCAGCGCTGGATATTGCGGCAGAATGCAGGAAACCACACCCGATTCACGCCCGAGCAGGTAGAGTGGCTGCGAATGATAAAGGAACACATTATCAGCAGTTACCATCTCGACCTCGACGACCTTGACTACACGCCTTTCGATGCCCGTGGTGGACGCGGCAAGATGTACCAGCTGTTCGGGGAGGAGATGATGAAGATTATTGAGGAATTGAATGAAATATTGGTGGCGTAAAGCTCTTAGTGCAACTGTTTTATATTCATATAATTAGCGTTTGTATTGAAGTAGGATTGCTAATTTGTATGTTTAGTTTTTCCAATTTGGAAATTTTTATTTTGAAAATATTAAAATGTTTATTAATTTTGTCGCGAATATTTTTGTATGGAAGTTTTCATTAAAAATAAGGATTTGCGGAAGTTGTACGAAGAAGGGAAATCTAAGAAATATCCTTTGCCAAAGAATATTATTGACGAATTTTTCTATTGCATACAAGTCCTTTCCGATGCAGAAACCATACATGATATATGGAATGACAAATCTCTAAACTTTGAAAAGATGCAAGGTACAGAGAAAACTTATTCTATGAGATTGAATATAAAATACAGGCTTGAGATGGAAATTGATTGGACAAATCAAGAATGTACTATCGGTGTAGTTGGAATAACAGAAATTTCTAACCATTATAAGTAGCAGAGAGATGGACGCAATGGAGAATACAAACATTAAGAATCTGAAAGCGTATAAAGTTTTCGGACCAGGCTATTTCATACAGCGCCAAATAGATGTGAGAGGTTGGTCTCAAAAAGATTTGGCAGATGTTTTGGGAGTGTCAATCAAAGAGGTTAATTATTTGTTGCAGAACAAGCAGAGTATCACTTTTGAAACAGCCCAACTGCTTGAGAATGCTTTCGGTATTTCTGCACAAACATGGTTAAATCATGAACTTCGTTATAGGGAGAGCAGGCAAAAAAGTGAGAAGAAGGCAAGACAAGTGAAAATAAAATCGCCAATTTATGAGTTTATGCCGATTAACGAAATGGTTAAAAAGGGTTGGTTGCCAAAGGCAAAGAAGGCCGAAGAGTTAGAATTGCAAGTGAAGAGTTTCTGGGGAACCAATTCTGTGGATTTCAGTTTTATGCAAGATACTAGTAATTTAAGGATTGCTTGCAAGAAATCTGATGCTATGCAAAATTTCAGCCTATATGCACTGAGATGCTGGAAACAAAAGGCGTCGTTGATTGCGCATGAAATGCAAGTTGCTAAATATAACCGTAGTAAACTTGAAATCTTGTTCAACAGCATATCGCAATATACGGTTGATGAAGAAAATGGCATAGAAAGATTTCTTAAGGAATTGAATATTTGCGGAGTTAAATTCGTTGTATTGAGCCATTTGCAGCATACATATCTTGACGGTGCAACTTTTATGGACAACGAAAATCCAGTTGTAGTATATACAGGACGATATAAGCGTTTAGACAATTTCTGGTTTACAATAGCGCATGAAATCGCACATGTTCTGCTTCATCTAAAAGGTGATATATGCTTTGTGGATGATGAATCGCATTCTAACGAAGATGTAGAAAAGGAAGCCAATATATTGGCGCAGGAGAAACTAAAACATGATGAGATTGTAGCTTTCTTCAAAAATCACAAAGGATACCTGACATCAAAAAAACTTGCTTATGCGTCTAGTGTATTGAAAATTAACAGTTCTATTATTGCTGGCAGTCTGGCTCATGATGGAATTGTTTCGTATGGGCAGATAAATACGAACAGGAGAAATCCGTTGGAGTTTATTCCCAAGTATTACTTTTTCGAATAAGATATTTAGGCTGATTTTTATGGTATTATTTTCTGAGCGAAATAATTACGGAGATGTGCAAAAGGAATTTGTCAGAGAGTGCATAACTACAGAAATCCGTAATGCAATATATAATGTATATTATGACCTTGATAAGACGGTTATATTAAATGGTTTGGAACTATATATATGGCAAAAATATTATAACAAAAAAATAGTAGATTTTTTACCTAATAGCCGTTTTATATTTCTTATTATCGGTGATAATGAATTGAAATGGTATAATATATTCGATATAATTGAACTTACCATAGAATATCTTTCAAAATCAGATACTTATTATGTGGAATGTGACAGATTCATTGATTCTTTGAATAGTGAATTTGAAAGGTTGCATTATGCCTATAGAATT
The DNA here is from genome assembly GCA_045112395.1 of Bacteroidales bacterium. Lineage (GTDB taxonomy): Bacteria > Bacteroidota > Bacteroidia > Bacteroidales > ML635J-15 > Bact-19. Next base: position 5,116 of record JBGUHW010000147.1, on the reverse strand, counting down.
GTTAGGGGACAAATTGTTGAGATAACTTCGCAACAAGAAATTGATGCAATTGATAATGCTATAACAACTAGTACGGATAATGTTGCTATGCATTTGAATTGCGCCTTGGAAAAATATTCATTACGTCCTAATCCAGATTATAGAAACACTATAAAAGAGTCAATTTCAGCAGTGGAGGCTATTTGTCGAAATATAACGGGAAAGAAAGATTTCAAGAATGCGATTGACGAACTCGAAAAAAAGGGACTGAAAATCCAAAAAGTATTGAAGGAGGCATTCATTAAATTATACGCATATACAAATCAGCCAGATACTGGAATTAGGCATTCGTCACAAAATGATATTAATGCTCCAGAAAGAGCAGAGGCTCTATATATGTTGGTTACATGTAGTGCTTTTGTTAATTATTTGAATAATAAATTAGCCGATGTCAGATAAAACCAAAATACTTCTCATTTTATTGGCAATAGCAGGTTGTATTGCTGCGTTTTATTGCTTGCAAAACAAGTCGTTGAAGAAACAACTGGAAGATAAGCAACACGATATTGATGTGCTTGAGGATAGTTATATGAAACTATTGAAAGAGTACATTAGCAAACAACAGGAGATTTCTAAAGAAATGCAAGAAGATTTGATGAATTTGTGTACTCATTATAAAGGATTGGAGAAGAGTGTTGTAAAGGAGTTGGAACTAGTTTTAGATTTGTTACAAGAAGGACATGATGAGCAAGCGGTTGAAAGTTTGTCAAAAATTGTGGAGAATGTTATCGAGGAAAAATGTAGGCAGGAAAATATTAATGGAAATTCATTTTTCAATAACTTAAAATCAGCAGAGGACAAAGGATTGATTAGTAAGAGAGTCTTTCATTTGTCTAATGTGTTGAGAGATACAAGAAATACTATAGCACACGAAGTCGGTGTAACAATGAAAAAGTCTGAAGTTGTAATGAATATAAGTGCAGGAATTGAAATTTTGTTTGCTTTAAAAGGAATCCCCAATGAATAATTACCCAACATATAAATTAGGTGAAATATGTGAAACAACCAGCGGAGGAACACCTAACCGAAAGAATGATGCATATTATGGTGGCTCTATTCCGTGGGTGAAGTCTGGGGAACTGGGCAAGGGTATAATTTATGATACTGAAGAAAAAATCACAGAAGATGCTGTAAAAGAATCTAGTGCAAAAGTATTCCCCAAAGGTACGCTACTGATAGCATTGTATGGTGCAACTATCGGAAAATTAGGTTTTTTGGGTGTTCCTGCCGCGACCAATCAGGCAGTATGTGGCATTTTTGCGAATGAAAAGATTGATTTGCAGTTTTTGAGTTATTATTTGTTTCATAAAAGGAACGATTTGATAGCGCAAGGAACTGGTGGAGCACAACCAAATATCAGTCAGACAATACTAAAGAACCTCCCCATTCCTCTTCCCCCACTCCCCACCCAGCACCTCATCGTCTCCCGCATAGAATCCCTTTTCGCCGAACTCGACAAGGCCGTGCAGCACCTGCGCACCGCTCAGCAGCAGATTAAAACTTACAGGCAGGCAGTGCTCAACCATTGGCTTAACAATGACGATGGAAAATGGGAAATGGTGAAGATAGAATCTGTTGCTGATGTCGTTAGTGGATATGCATTCAAAAGTAACTTATTTAAAGATTTAGGGAAGTATCAGATAATAAGGATAGGTAATATTAGACCTGGTATTATAAGAATTAAAGAAAGCCCAGTGTATTATGATGAAATACCAAGTGGAACCTGTTCAAAAGTTTTATTAAAAAAGAAAGATGTTGTTATTACGTTGACTGGAACTCGTAAAAAAAGAGATTATGGTTATACTGCAATGGTTACACAAGAAAACCTGTTGTTAAATCAACGTCTTGCGTATTTTAGGTTTGATAATAAGCAATATGACCCTGCATTTTTCTTGTATTATTCGTGGACAGATTCATTTAAGGACGATTTTTTCTCATATGAAACAGGAAATGTCGGACAGGGAAATGTTGGAATAAAAGCAATTACCAAAACAGAAATCCCCCTTCCCCCGCTCGCCGAGCAGCAGCGCATAGTTGCGGAGATAGAGAGCCGTCTGTCGCAGGCGGAGGCCGTGGAGGCAAGCATAGAGAAGGCACTGCAGCAGTCGGAGGCTTTGCGGCAAAGCATACTCAAGAAGGCTTTTGAAGGGGAGCTGGTGTAATGAAATTTTATTTGACTGAAAGGATATGAACTTAGCAGTAAATTATATAATATACTAATAATCAAACAAATGTTTATTTGACGGTTATTTGACTGAAAGAAAAAAATGCGATGGAACAAACTGAATTGAATGAAATAATCAGAAATTTGCTTAGCTTGCCCAAAGAATGCGAATGGGCAGAGTTTAAGCTGAATTTCCACGGAGAGGAAGAACTTGGTCAAAACATATCGGCATTGAGCAATGGTGCTTGCCTGCAGGGGAAGTCATTTGGCTATATTTTGTATGGAGTTGATGACACGACAATTTCCATTAAGGGTACAACTTTCCATCCAAAATCGCAAAAGGTAAAACAAGAAGAATTGGAGAACTGGATATTGCAGCGCCTTTCCCCGCGTATCGACGTTGAATTCATTGAAGGTACATATAATGAATTGCCTGTGGCATTGGTTAAAATACCAGCAGCACAAGGACAACCGACATCCTTTTTCCATAATGATTATGTAAAGGTCGGCAGCATAACACGTACCCTAAAAGATTTTCCAGAAAAAGAACGTAAAATTTGGGCTTCAAATAAAAAGACCGTCCCTTTCGAACAGCAGGTGGCTTTGGTTGTTGATGGGGCTGACGATGTGGTATCATTGTTGTCCACTCAAACTTATTTCGAGTTGTTAGAAATACCATATCCAACTACACAATCAGCAGTAATTGACAAATTTATATCAGAGAAATTTATTAAAAAAGAACGCAACGGCTATGCCATCACCAATTTGGGCGCATTACTTTTTGCAAAAGACCTGTCGAAATTCGAGACTCTTTATCGCAAGGCAGTCAGAGTGATTCAGTATAAAGGCAAAAACAAACTGGAAACACTGAAAGATCAAGAAGGAACTTATGGATATATCGTCGGATTTAAAGGCTTGATAAAGTATATAATGGATATCCTGCCAAGCAACGAGATTATAAATCAGGCTTTGCGTACGGAAAAAACTATGTATCCCGAATTGGCTATCCGTGAATTGGTCGCCAATGCTCTTATACATCAGGATTTTGAAATTGCAGGAACAGGACCTTTGATTGAAATCTTTTCAGACAGAATAGAGATTTCAAATCCCGGCAAGCCACTGATTACCCCCGATCGGTTTATTGATGAATACCAAAGCCGTAATGAAAAGTTGGCTTCGGTAATGCGCCGTTTTGGAATTTGCGAGGAAAAAGGAAGCGGTATGGACAAAGTAGTTTTCCAAATAGAGTTTTATCAGTTGCCAGCGTACGATGTTCAAATTCAGGAAAAGCATACTAAGGTCATAATTTATTCCTATTTGCCATTTGCAAAAATGAGTAAGAATGATAGAATCAGGGCTTGTTATCAGCACGCTTGTTTGTGTTATGTCACAAATGAGAAAATGACAAATACATCGTTGAGAAAGCGTTTTGAGATTTCCGAAGCAAATGCATCTATGGCATCACGAATTATAAAAGATACAACAATTGCCAATTTAATAAAGGAAGATAATCCGGATAATACATCAAAAAAGTTTATACGATATATTCCTATATGGGCGTAATTTTATTTGATTGGAAAAGATGTTTAATATGATAAAAATAGGTAAAACTTTGATAATCAGCAATATTTTTATTTGATGGTTATTTGACTGATAGAAATTTTCGCATGATAAATGTTTATGTAATTGAGAAATTGTAAATAGTTGATAATCAAAAGTATTTTATAATATTTTTATGTAATTAGAAGTTTATGACAGAATCAGCAATCATATCAAAGATTTGGAATATGGCCAATGTGCTTCGCGATGATGGCGTTAGCTACGGCGACTATCTTGAGCAAATTACCTATCTGCTCTTCCTGAAGATGGCGGACGAAATGAACAAGCCGCCTTACAACAAGGGACTGAGGTTTCCGCACCTGAAGGATGCCGAAGGAAAGGAAATCGCAGACGGCGAAATGTGCGACTGGGAAACCCTGACAAGCAAGCGCGGCGCCGAACTTGAAGCATACTATGTGCAGATGCTTCGCAGCCTTGCCACCGAAAAGGGAATGTTGGGACAGATATACACAAAGAGCCAGAACAAGATTCAAGACCCGGCCAAGTTGCTGCGTGTCATAGAGATGATAAACCGCGAAAACTGGTCGCTGATGGGTTCCGATGTAAAAGGCAAGATATACGAAGGCCTGTTGGAAAAGAACGCCGAAGATACTAAGAGCGGTGCAGGTCAATACTTTACGCCCCGTGCCTTGATACGTGCAATGGTAGCATGTGTGCGTCCCAAGCCCGAAAAGACCATAATCGACCCTGCCTGCGGAACTGGCGGTTTCTTTCTTGCCGCTTACGACCATATTGCTGGTCAACCGCTTAACAAGGACCAAAAATTGTTTTTGAAGAAAAAGACATTCTTCGGCAACGAGATTGTGGCAAACACTCGCCGTCTGTGCTTGATGAATTTGTATCTGCACAACATAGGCGAACTCGACAGCGAAGATTTCATTTCGCCAAACGATGCGTTGGTGTCCGACAGTGGCAACCGCTACGACTATGTGCTTACCAATCCGCCTTTCGGCAAGAAGAGCAGCATTACCATTACCAACGAGGGCGGCGAGGTAGAGAAGGAAGATTTAAGTTACAACCGCCAGGACTTCTGGGAAACCACTTCAAACAAGCAGTTGAATTTCCTTCAGCACATCAAGACATTGCTGAAAATCAACGGTCAGGCGGCAGTCGTATTGCCCGACAATGTGTTGTTTGAAGGAGGTGCAGGCGAGGAAATACGCAAGCAGTTGATGAAAACCACCGAGTTGCATACCATTCTGCGCCTGCCGACGGGCATTTTCTATGCCAACGGCGTGAAAGCCAATGTTTTGTTCTTCGACAATCGTCCTGCAAGCAAGGATGTGCAGACCA
>JBGUHW010000146.1:0-4887 GCA_045112395.1 Bacteroidales bacterium | reverse complement strand
GGAACAATAAAATACGATGATGTGACTGTTTATTACAAGGATGCTAGTTTTGTATATGATGAGCCAGAAGATCCTTATAGTAAGTATATCCCTGAAGTTAAGGGAGTTGAGTATTCTATGACGATAATGTTTAAAAAGTAATTATTTTTGGCGAGCCTTGGCTCGCCATTTAAATATGATAGTATTAGAGTTTTAATATTATTGTTATTTATTACACATAGCACAAAAGTTGGCACAAGCCTTTTCCATTTCTTCAAAGTGGAATTGGAGAAGTGGCAGGATACGGAATCTTGGCCTAATGCACAAAAAGTGCCCCCAAATAGATTCCTTTTGTGAAGGTTGTTATTGAAGAGAATAGAGTGTCGTAGCGGCTGCGTCTGGTAATAAAGTAGAAAGATATTTGGGATGTCGTTAGGTATGGGGACGTAGTTATATTTACTTATTTTTCTTGTAGATTTTTAGTTTCTGACCAATCTGTAATTTAGAAGGGTCGGTGATGTTGTTCCATTTCAGGATTTCATCTGCAGTAGCCCAACTGTAGCGCTTGGCGATGTTGTATGGGTTGTCACCCGATTTTACCGTGTAGGTTTCAACCAATGTGTAGTCCTTTGCGTTGAATGCGGCAGTTGTGGAAGCGCTTGTGTTTGATTGCGTTGCTGGCTTTGTCGTGTTCGTGGTTGCCTTTGGCTGGGTGGTCTGTGTGTTCGATGCTGACTTTTTGCCAGTCCATATCACAAGTGTTTTGCCTGCGGTTATGTTTGTTCCGCTGAGGCCGTTCCATGCCTGTATGTCGCTGACTTTCACGCCGAATTTCTGCGCAATCTTGCCTAGATAGTCGCCGCTCTGTATGGTGTAGATGATTTTGTCCCCGTTGCCTTCAACGACGTAGTTTTTCGGTTCTACTGGCGGCTTTGGCGGCGGGAAATAAATGGTGTCGTTGTATTTTACAATGCTGTCGTGAAGCCTTGCAAAATCGTCTTTTCTGCCAGTTGGCAGCTTGAATGTAACGGTAGTGTGCCGTCCGTCGATGACTTCGCAATGGAAGGTCGAATTGAGCGATTTCAACTCGTTCAGACTTATGCTCATCACCTTGGAAATCTGTTCGATATGAATGCGGTCGCTAATGCGGATGGTGTCGTATTGCTGTTCTATCGCCTTGACTTCTATTTTGCTGTTCCTATAGTTTTCGGCCCATGAAATCACTGCGCACCAGATGTCGAAAATATTTTTGCCGTAAGGGTCGAGCGATGTGTAAATTTCAGAGGTCTGGTTGCCTTGGACTTGCATCAGTTTTAGGTTAGATGGTCCAAAAAGGTAGGCGGCCAACGTGATGTCCCACTTTTCAAACTTTTCGTGAAAATATTGCAGCTGGCGGATTGCCGCTTTGCTAGATTGCATTATGTCGTGCCGACCATCGGTACATTCGCTGATTTCTACGCCGTATTTTATGGCATATAGGTATTGCAAGCCCCAGAATCCGCAGTTCCCATCTTGCTCGTATTCTTTGCCGAATGCCGAAATTGCAAACGGAAGCCACAGAAGTTCGTCGGGGTAGGAGGCTACTCCTGATTTTTCGGCAGCAAAAGCTATTTCCGAATGCGCTTTCAGCATGGCTGTTTTTGTTTCGACAGGCAGCGATGAAATTGCATCATAGTAAGATATTGCGTTATGCGTAAGCGTGTAAGATTCTTCCGAAATTAGCACTTTGGGGTAAAGGTGTTCGCTAACTGTTGTCGATTCAGTTTTTGCTTCGATGTACTGCGGATTATAGTTGCCCAGGTTCTTTTTCAGCGAAGCTGTGAAGTCGCTTTGTCCGAAAGCTGCGGCAATCGGTAGCGTAATGGTTATAAATGTTAATATGTATTTGTAAAACAATGACATTGTTAGAATAAAAAAAGATGTCATTCCGTAAAGCAGAGTGAACCGACAAAGGAACGTGTCGTGTGAACTCGCTTATACGGTACCTTTAGTTCGGCGAAGCCAATCTCCTTGAAATTAGTATTTGGGGAGATTCCGCACAGTCGAACATCACAACGCTCTCCGTTCCGTATCGCGTGTCTGTTCTGACTTGCGGAATGACGTAAAAAGTAAATCATTATTAGGTTAGAATTTCTCATCGTATTTTGTCCAGAGGAAATCGCCGAGTTTCCAAGCCTTGTCAACGACCTTTTGTCCCCATGTGTTTGAATATTCGGTAAGTTTTGCAATGGCTTCCTTGCGGCCGTTCTTCTTGTCCATCAGTATTTTGGCTTCGGCTTCGATGTTCTTCTGGTTGTCGAAAAGTTCTTTCTGCCACGGAATCCACACTGCTTCGACCACGTCCTTGCGCATATCGCCCCAGCGCTGGTGCGTTAGAGTGCCGAGCCTATTGAAAGCCCACCAAGCCGATTCTTGAGTGTAACCGTTTGGACGACCAGGCGTTTCATAGCATTTTGGCAGTTGCGTGATTTGTGGGTAGAAGGGCACATAAATCGAAGTCGCAACATTGTCGAGTGCTATCCAGGCCACACCGCCGATTTCGTCTGGCAACCACGAGCGGCACTGCAAAATAGTGGCGTACATTGTGTACCAGCGTGCTATGGTGCGTTCGCCGAGCATTTCAATCTTGCCGGTTTTAGAATCCACATCGTACCAGCATCCGCGGACATTTTCTATTTTCATCTGGTCGTAAGGCATCTGTGGGTTTGCCATCGGCGAAATAATCTCTTTGCCGTCCTTGTCGGTAATGGTAAGGGCGTGTGTAATGTCGTATGGTGTGCCTTCGTAGTAGTCGCGGAAAATCATCGATATTTGTTCCAAAGTCACTGGCTTGTCAGGCTTTACCGAAAATGGATAGTCCTGATCGTTCGCATCGAGCTTGAGCGAAGGAGCCACAAGGTCGAACACGCGCCATTCGCGACGGCGGGCAGCGATGCTGTTGCGGCGTTCGCGTGCATAGGCGTGGCAGAACTCAAAGTCTGCTTCCGATTTGCACCATCCCGAGTCGAGCGCCATCTTGAAGATGTTCTCGCTTGCCATGAACATATCGCTGTTTTTCAAATCGATATGCTTGATGGTGCTGGCGTTGGCATTTACGGCTACATGGTCGTCAGGAACGCGTTGTGCAACCCATATTCCACCTTTCTTGCCCTTGCCCGGACCGATGATTTCAAGGTGCCAAACTTCGTTCTTGTCGGCAATGGTGAGGCATTCGCCAACGTCTATCCATCCGTATTCCTTAATGAGTTCGCCAGCGAGCGTTATTGCTTCGCGAGCTGAGGCGCAACGTTCTAGCATAAGCTGGCAGAGTTGAGTGCAGTCGATGATGCCGTTATCGGAAACCAGCGACTTGCGTCCGCCGAAAGTCGATTCGCCAATGCCGAGCTGCTTTTCGTTCATGCAAGGGTAGGCAGTGTTTATATAGCGGTATGTATGTTCAACTTGCGGAATTTCACCGACTTCCTCGAATTCGTATGTGGGCATTGCGTAGATATTTTTCGATACGCGCTTGTAAATCTTTTTGGTTGCTCCCTTGGGATAGTCGCGTGCCGGCTCGATGTTGAATTCCGACTTTGAGCGGTGGCTATCGTCGGTGTGCGATGTGAATACCGAACCGTCGGCGCTGGCTTTCTTGCCAACCGTTATGCTTGTGCAACCATCGGGGTATCCGCCAACCCAGTCGCTATAGTCTATTTGTGCAGTTGCAAATGATGCCGAAAGTACGCAAATGCTTATTAATGAGATGATTTTTTGTGTCATATTGTTTGTATAAGTTATTTGTTTTGATTGTTGCGATAATTTGCTCTTGCGTTATACATTTGTTCTTTTATTCCCCCTTCGGTTACAAAACGATTTTGCATGGTAATTAATAATTTGTGCAACATATATGTTGCTTGGTGTATAAGTGTAATGCATAGATTTGCAATTTCTTCATCGTTCATTCGTTTTATTTGCTGTGCATAGTCCTGCATAATGCTTTCGCTACGAGCATATTTGCGTAGAGCTTCGTATCGGGGATGTAATTGCCCCCATTGTTGTAAGTTGCGTACACGCATGTAATCTTCGTAATCTGTCAATAATTCTTCTAAACTGGCTTTTGCCACATTGGTTAATTTTATTTCGGTTTCACTTGATGTAGCTGCAGCTTGATTGCCTTCGGCAATGTTTTGTTTGCCGCTACGAGCGGCTTGAACCATTTGGTCTATCGTTCGATCGCCTATTCGTAGATATTTTTGTGTGAAATAGTATGTGATGTCGTATATTATTTCAGTCACTTGATAAACTCGCAGATTGCGGTAGTGTCCGTGCTGTGGTAGGAAGATGTTGGATTCAGTGGAATTCGGAGTATTCTGATTATTCTGAATATTCCGAATTTCTGAACTTTTTTGGCTATTTTGATTATTGTCAATTTTGAATTTTTCTCTTTGCAAAAATACGAACTTCTTTTGTTACTAACCTATATTTTGTTTTAAGTTTTCAACATAAAATAAAAAGCGCATCCGGGGAGGTATGCGCTTTTCTTCATTAGGAGTTTTTGTTGTGTGTTATTATTCGTATAGGTATCTTTTGATACTCTTTTTGGGCGTTTTTTCAAATTCCTGGTCGCGAACCTGAATCTTGTTAATGTGCATGTAGGCTGGCATTTCGGAGTTTATTTTCTTTTGATATTCAGTGAGTTCTGTTTCGATCTGTTCAGATGACATTCCTTTTGTAAGGTCTGGGTTCGGGTAGATTATTGAAACAATCTTTGCTGCGCGGCTTACAACTACGCATTCGGAAACCAATGGGAAATTGCAGAATCTAGATTCTATTTCTTCTGGATATACATTTTGTCCCGAACTTGTGAGGATCATGGTCTTGCTGCGTCCCTTTAGCGAAATGATGCCGTCTTTGTCGATAATGCCGAGG
>JBGUHW010000145.1:0-22856 GCA_045112395.1 Bacteroidales bacterium | reverse complement strand
ATTTTTATCCCTCACCAGACAGGAAATGCTATTGTACATTCTGTGGCTCAGAATCTTGGTATTGACAAGTCTATGGTTTTTCAGGATGTGCAGATAAATTGTGGAAATCTTTCGGGAGCGTCTATTCCTGCTTGTTTCGATGTGCTTATGTCGGAAGGTCGGCTCAAACCAAACGACAAGGTTCTGACGGCAGTGGCAGGACTTGGCGGTGAATTTGGCGGTTTTGCATACATAATGCCGCCACGCGAGTTCAAGTTTTCACCATCGCGCGAATTGGAAGGCAGAACATTGATGCTTACTGGCGCTTCTGGTGGTATTGGTCGCGAAATTGCACTTTCGGCAGCTCGCAAAGGTGCAGAACTTATATTGCTATACAATTCCAATGTTTCGGTAATCAACAGCTTGAAAGAAAAAATCTCTGCCGAATGCAATGTGCCAGTTTCGATTGAAAAGGTTGATTTGTCCGACAAGTCGCAAGTGGATGCATTGGTGTCACGCATTGCAGAAAAGTACGGTAAAGTCGATTATTTGATTAATACCCATGCGGTTACTGGCGGTCTCGCCCGTGCTACAAAGGTTGGAATTTCCGAATTTGAGGATGTGGCACGGATAAACTACGAGTCGATCAAGTATTTGTGCGAGAGCATGTCCGATTATGTGCATCGTGCTGTGTTAATAACTGGTTCGGTAGGCGAGGATGCTCAGTTTGCTGGTTCTGCTCCGTATGTTGTGTCGAAGCGTGCTTTGCGCGGATTTGCCCGTTCGTATGCTGGAAAGGTTTACGAAAATGGTGTCAAGTGCATATATTATCTGCCGGGACTTATTGGTGCCGGTATGGTGTCGAAACTCGACGAATCGCAGATTCAGGCTTCGATGATGGCTGTAAACCAGAAAGTTCTGACAAAAGTTGACGAAATTGCCGAAAGGATGGTGCTGTCGGTGTGCAGAATCAAGGTGCCCGATGTGCGCATTTCGTTCGAGGAAAAGCTTATGGTGATAAAGGATGTTTACCTAAACTACTGATTGAAAGATGTTTGAAAACTACATATTTTCTGGATTCGGATATTCAGCTGGCAAGTTCACAATTACCAACAACGACATTTACGATGCCCTGAAGAAAGGCTACTTCGAGGGATTTGCCGAGGATAAGATTAGCGGAAGTGCAAAATTCGAGAAATATCGCGAAACTCACCCCGATGATACGCCTTTCGATTATTTTGCAGGTAACATTATGGGCTTTTACGAGCGTCATTATGTGCGTCCGTTTCCACCGCGTGTGAACCGTATGCAGGTCGAGTCGTCGTTGGAACTGGCGGTAAAGGCTGTGAAAAACGCTATGCTTGATGCCAAAGTGCAGGCTGGCGATATTGATGCTTGGTTTGTAAGTACTGTTTCACCGCATCAGCAGGCGCCTGGAATAGCAGGTTCTGTAAAGTCGTTCTTTGTCGATGCAAAGAACTATACACCAGCATTTTCGCTTATGTCGGGCTGCGCTGGTTTCAACCAGAACTTGCAGAAGTGCATAGAGTATTTCCGTCTGCACAAGGAAGCTCGCTATGCAGTAGTGGCTCACACCGAGACTATGTCGTCGTTCCTGAACAAGCGCACTAAGTTTGTTCCGTTCGTGACTTTTGGCGATGCTGCTGCTGCTGTGATTGTAGAACGGGTGCACGCAGACGAGAAATTCGGAATCTTGTCCATCTGCAATTATCAGGACTTGAAAATGCTTGATTATGTGGGCGTTGATGACGATTGGAATCTCTATATGGACGACTCCGTAATCAAGGACAGGGCTTGTGTGAACATTCCAAAGGCTTCGCGCGAATGTCTGTCGGAAGCTGGGTGGGGAATCGACGATGTCGATATTTTTGTTCCGCACCAGACTGGCAATGTCATTGTAAAGCAGGCTGCTACCGAACTTAACTTCCCGATGGACAAGGTTTTCTTAAAGGCACAGAATCTTTACGGAAATGTGTCTGGCTCGACAGTTCCGCTCGGACTTGCAATGCTCGCCGAGGAAGGTAAGTTGTACGACGGACAGAAAATCTTGAGCGCAACTGCCGGTGTTGGCGGAAACTATGGCGGTTTTGCTTATCTGCACCGTAAGATTAATGCCGAAAAATCCAATTATTTGCTTCATAATGGTGAACTTGTTGGTAAGAATGTGCTTGTACTCGGTGCGTCTGGTAAGTTGGGAACTGCAGTGAGCAATGAACTGGCTTCGCGTGGTGCAAATCTCTGGTTGCAAGGCAATTCGAATACTGAAAGTTTGAATAATATACCGAATGCTCAAATTTTGAAATGCGATTTGGGCGACAAGGCGTCGGTGCGTGGTTTCATTGACGAGGTTAATGCGTTGGATGTCAAGTTCGATTATCTTGTAAACCTTGCCGAAAGCACTGCTGAAAATTGCATGGATGTGAACTTGTACGCGCCCATTGAGATTATAAATGGCATTGTGGAGAAAATTTCACGAGGTATTATTGCAGTTGGAAATGGGGCTGAGGACTTGAATTTTGACGAGAACTACAATGCTTGGGCATCGTCGAAGCGGGCGTTCCACGGCTATCTGGCATCGGCAAGCGGCGAATTTTCTAAGTATGGCATAAGGACGGTTTATCTGCATCTGGGCTTTATGGACGATGGCCTTGTTTCCCAGTTGCCAGAAAAGTCGGTATTCAAGTTTATGGTGAAGTCGCGTCAGGAAAATCTTGTGAATTTGGATGTTGCAGCCGAAACGATTGTAAATGCGCTTTACATTCCACGTCAGCTTGGCGTCAACTATTCTTACGAAAATTTGATGCTCGTTGGCAGGTTGGGGTACGATGAGAATAAGGTGGACTAAAAATTCAATGTTCAAGATGAATTGAGCTGTGGTATGATTGTCCGTTGTTTTTCAATAATTTTGGCTATATAATTTTGCCAATCTTGATAAAAAATGTTAGTTTTGCAAAATAACTAAATGCAAAAAAATAGAAAAATTTGTAGGAAATTTTGATGGATGCTCAGATAAAACTATTTGAAAACAAGAAAGTCCGTACGCTTTGGGATACAAAATCCGAGGAATGGTATTTTTCGGTGGTGGATGTGGTTGCAGTTTTGACCGACAGCCCTAATCCAAGAAAATACTGGAGTGTATTGAAAACACGCTTAAAGTCAGAAGGAAGTGAGTTGGCTACAATTTGTAGTCAACTGAAAATGCCTTCTGCCGATGGTAAGATGTACAAGACTGATTGCATGAGTATTACGCAGATATTCCGCCTAATCCAGTCGGTACCGTCGCCTAAGGCTGAGCCGTTTAAACTATGGATGGCGCAGGTGGCAAAGGAACGCATTGACGAAGTGCAGGACCCCGAACAAGGAATACAACGAGCTCTGTTGGAATACAGGGCGTTAGGCTATTCCGAAAATTGGATTAACCAAAGGCTCAAGTCTATCGAAATTCGCAAAGATCTTACCGATGAATGGAAAAAGCACGGACTAAAGGAGGGAATACAGTTTGCAACCCTTACCGACATAATATATAAGACGTGGGCTGGTAAAACCGCAAAGGAATACAAGGAGTTTAAAGGTCTGAAGAAAGAAAACTTGCGCGACAATATGACTAACAAGGAACTTGTTCTGAACATGCTTGCCGAACTTTCAACAAAGGAAATCTCGGAGAACTCAAATCCGCAAGAGTTTTCCGACCACATACAAAATGCCGTAGATGGTGCTACGATTGCTAGAAATGCCCGAATAGAACTCGAACAGAAAACAGGCAAGAAAGTGGTAACAGCCCTTAATGCCCATGATGGCATAGCGCTGTCCATTGATTCGAAGAGTTCCGATGAATAAGCATTGTTGGTGCTGTTTTCATGCCTGCGGTTTTTCAAGGTTTACCTTCGTTGAAGGTCGCCGTTTATAAGTTTCTATGTTTCACGTTTGAGCGCATTTGTAATGCGCAGATAGTGCGACTTTAATCGGATTGCAAATCCTTATATTCACATTGTCTGGATTACAAATCCAGACAACATTGAGAGCTAAAGGTTAAAAATCCAGACAACATTTTTTTTACATTCCTAAAAATATTTCTTGTCAGTTCTATTATTTTTAGTACTTTTACGAAATAGTTTTTTTTACATAAATTAACATCTGTATAAATTTAAATCTTACAACAATGAAGAAGTTTTATTCAATTTTGATTGCCCTGGCTACAATGGCACTTATGTCTTGCGGAGGCGAAAACAAGACTAATTCTCAAACCGAGACAAATGCTGAGGAATCCGCTGCAACGACAGTAGAAGCAGTAGAGGAGGCTGTTGCTCCCGAGGCAAATGTCGACCTCTCATTCGAGGAGTTTTCTGCACAAATGAAGGAATTCTGTGGTATCGAACCAATCACAAGCGACAAGATGACGAAAATCGTGGTACGCAGGGAAAGCGAAACCGAGTTTTTCATGGCTTCGCCAGTGACCGCTGACATTGACAAGGAAGGTGTTCAGCGTGAATACTACAATGCTTTTGCCAAGGTTGCAGACGGTGGAAAAATGTACGGCTTCCACATGAACCAGACTCGTGGCGATGATGTATTCAAAGACTACGACGAATACGTTAAGTTTATTAAGGCTAACGGTGATTACGCCAAGGCAATTTACGGCTACGACTACAACGGTAAGAAAATTTATGTCGATTGCGCTGTGTCGTTCGGTGATTTCGGTTTGACCGTAAAATTGCAATAACACGAGTTTTACGAATACAAAAACAGGGGATGCCTTTAATGGCGTTCTCTGTTTTTTGTATGCAATCTTTTGTCCGCAGCTTGATCTAAAGGCTGCAAATCCAGACAACTCGAATCAATAAAATCTTCACCAATCCATTTAACAAAATTCTAAACCAGAATTTCGTTCCAAAGTGTTATATTTGCAAGTTAAAACTAAACATTTTGACTGATGGGTCTATTTAAAACATTTACATATAATGTATTCGATTACAAGCCTCGTTATTACGATGCAAAACTTGATGAGTTTCACGAAAAGGTGATGGAAAGACGCGAGCAGGAGGGCAAAATCGATGCTACCGATGACGAATATAAGCCTGGTGCAAGTATCCGTGGCAGTTTCCGTTCCAAGATGCGCCGTACATCGTATGGCGGGACAAAAAAATCCACAATCAGGATATTCTGCATTGCAGTATTCCTGTTTTTCATTGCCTACCTTATTTTCTTCGCCGATCTTTCATCGGTAGTGTCGTACATTAGCAAGCTGTAGCCATGTCGGATATAATTAAGTTGCTGTCGGATTCGGTTGCCAACCAGATTGCTGCTGGCGAGGTGGTGCAGAGACCATCATCGGTGGTGAAGGAACTGGTTGAAAACTCGCTTGATGCGGGGGCAACAAGCATCGACATAATAATAAAGGATGCTGGGCGAACTCTCATTCAGGTGGTTGACAATGGCGTGGGAATGTCGCCTACAGATGCTCGCATGTCGTTTGAACGTCACGCAACATCAAAAATTTCAAAGGCAGAGGATTTGTTCGCCATAACAACCATGGGTTTCCGTGGCGAGGCGTTGGCATCAATAGCAGCCGTTGCCGAGGTGGAACTTGTTACACGAAGAAGCGATGACGAACTTGGCACCTGCGTTTGCATCTCTGCATCGAATGTTAAGTCGCAGGAACCGGTGGCTGCTGCAGTAGGAACAAATTTCAAGGTGCGCAACCTTTTCTTCAATATCCCTGCTCGGCGCAAGTTCCTGAAATCGGACAGCGTGGAGACAAAGCACATTATGGACGAAATTCACCGCATTGTGCTTACAAACCCATCAATTTCGTTCAAGGTGGTTTTCAACGATGATATAAAGATGCAACTTTCTCCTGAGAATCTACATCAGCGAATTGCAAATGTTTTCGGCAAGAAACTCAACCAGAATCTTGTACCGATTGGAGTTGAAACCAATATCGTAAACATAAAGGGCTTTGTTGTAAAGCCTGAAATGTCGTTGAAAAACATGGCGGAGCAGTTCTTCTTTGTGAACAACCGCTACATGTATCATCCGTATTTCCGCAAGGCGGTGACATCTGCATACGACAAGCTTTTGCCCGAGGGCGAAAATCCGCGCTTTTTCATTTACTTGGAGGTAGACCCTGCAACAATCGACATAAACATTCATCCTACCAAGACCGAAATCAAGTTCGAGGAGGAGCAAAGCATATATATGATTCTCAATTCGGCTGTAAAAGAGGCTCTTGGCAAGTTCAATGTGGTTCCATCGCTGTCGTTTGAGGATGACATTACCCGTGATGCTCATTTTACTTCGTCAACAGTTGTGCGTCCGCCGGTAATAAGCGTAAATCCGAAGTTCAATCCGTTCAAATACACCGATTCGGGCTACAAGCGCGATGTTCCGAAAGGATGGGAGCAGTTGTACGAGGGCGGCAAAACGCGAGACGATTTTGATTTGCCCGAAAGCGAGAATCCGCAGAATCCCGAAAGCATGCAAAGCGTGCAGTCGCAAATATCGTATGGAGACGATGATAGTTATTCGGGCGACAGTTCGCAGAAGTATTTGCAGTTGAAAAACAAGTACATTCTTACATCATCGCATTCGGGAATGATTGTCATAAATCAGCGCAGGGCACACGAACGCATTATGTACGAGCATTTTATGCGTATGCTCGAATCGCGTAGCGGAGTGGTGCAGAAGTCACTTTTCCCGCTTGTGATAGAACCTTCGCCCGAGGAGCGCGGACTGCTGATTGAGGTTATGACCGAACTCAATACCATAGGTTTTGATATTGTCATGGTCGGAAACGATAAGTTTGAAATTCGCGGTGTGCCAGCCGAACTTGCCGATATGGATGCAAATGCGATTATCCGTCAGCTGCTCGATGAACTTTCGGATGGTTCTCCCGATGTGAGAATGCTACTAAACGACAAGATTGCCATTGCTTTGGCAAAGTCGGCGGCAATGTCATCTGGAGTTGCGCTGAAGGACGAGGAGATGGAAGACTTGTTTTTCCGTCTGATGTCGTGCGCAAACCACAACTATACTGCCGATGGCAGGAAAATAATGGAAATAATGGACATTTCCGAAATAGAAAACAAATTTAACTGATGAGCCATGTTCAATAGGAGTTCGTTCTTGGATATTCCCCCTGTAGTCAAGTATTTGCTTCTTGTGAATATTGTGATGTTCATAGTCGCAATGTTTGTGCCGGTGCTCGATTCGTATTGCGCATTGTACAGTTTCCGCAGTCCGTTGTTCAAGCCGGTGCAGCTTGTTACACACATGTTTATGCACGGAGGATTCTGGCATTTGTTCTTCAATATGTTTTCTCTCTACATGTTTGGCAGGGTGCTTGAATCGTACTGGGGCTCAAAGCGATTCTTTATTTACTACTTCGTGGCAGGAATTGGCGGAGCATTGTTCTATCTGCTTGTAAAAGAGATTGAAATGCAAGTGCTTATGTCATCCATGAGTCCCGAGGCAATTGAGCATGTAATGCGAAATGGTGCCGACATAATTATGCAAGGCAAAAACTATATGGATCCGCAACTCGGCAACTTGAATGCAGTTCTCAATGTGCCGTGCGTTGGTGCATCGGGTGCTATTTATGGTTTGCTTCTCGCGTTTGGAATTATGTTCCCCAATGTCGAGATGTACATTTACTTCGCTATTCCAGTGAAAGCCAAGTGGATGGTAATAGCATTCGTGGTCATTGAACTATTGCTCGGCATTCTTAACGCACAGGGTGACAATGTCGCACATTTTGCACATCTTGGCGGTATGCTCATCGGTTTCATCCTGTTGATGGTTTGGCGTAAGAAAGGAGAGGTTTGATGAAGCAAGGAATCTGGAACGAAATAAGAACTATTTTCCGTCAGGGAAATAATTTGAGTATACTCATGTTTTTGAATATCAGTGTGTTCATTCTTGTGCTTGCTATTAATCTCGGATTCTTCTTTGCTGGAAAGACTTTTAATGTGTCGGAATGGTTGGGCGTGTCTTCAAACTTTTCTTTGCTGGCGCATAGACCGTGGACGGTTGTGACATACATGTTTGTCCATTCCGGATTCATTCACATAATGTTCAATTTGCTTGTGCTGTACTGGTTCGGTAAAATTTTTCTCGAATACCTTTCGCAGAGGCAGTTGCTTGGCGTGTATATACTTGGAGGACTTGCAGGTGCGTTGATTTTCATTGGCGCGTACAACATTATTCCAGTGTTTGCAACAGTGAAAAATGTCGCTTTTGCGATTGGTGCATCGGCATCGATAATGGCTGTGGTATTTGCGATTGCCGTGCTTGTGCCCAATATGCCTGTACGCTTGGCTTTTCTCGGTCAGATAAAGCTGAAATATTTGGCGGTGGCGATTGTTCTTATCGACTTGCTGAGTATACCGTTTGGCAATGCTGGCGGACATTTTTCGCATCTCGGTGGAGCGCTCATGGGTGCAATATTTTCTATTTGCTACTCAAAAGGTACCGACATCACAATTTTCTTGTCGCGTTTTTTTGCATGGGTTGGCGGATTGTTCAAGTCGGAACCAAAGACGGCAACGCAGAGTGGAAGTCGCCGTGCCGAAACCGATGCCGAATATAATAGGCGCAAAGCTAGAGAGCAGAGGGAGATAGACAAAATCTTAGACAAGGTTAAGGAATCTGGTTATTCGAGCCTTACGAAGGAGGAAAAGGAAAAATTGTTTAGCAACAGCAATAAAAATTAAGGGATATGTGGCGCAAGATATTATGGGTGTTTACGATATTGTTTGTTTTGGCGGTTGTACTCTGCATAGTTTCGGTTTATGTGTCGCCGGCAAGTGTAAAATGGATGGCATTGTGTCCGTTTATGCTTAAGTATGTGCTTATCGGACTTGCCGCGCTTATGCTTTTATGGCTGTTCGTGAATTATAAGATTGCCATTCCTATTGCTGTGGTGTTGTTTGTCGGCTTTAAGTTCGTCTCGCACGAATACTCGTTTCGCGACAAGTCGCTTGACGACAAGGCCGATTTCAGGGTAATGTCGTACAATGTGAAATGTTTCGGCATTCTTGATAAGAATTCCAATTTGTTGAGGGAAAAGGTTTTAGAAACAATTTCTGCCACCGATGCCGACATTGTTTGCATGCAGGAAGCATATTGGGCGAACAAATCAGCGGATTTTCCGACACTAGATGTGCTGTCGAAGAATTTGAGGGCTAAGTCGGTGCCGAAGGTAAGGCTCACGAATTTCAATTTTGGGGTAGGGGGATTGGCTATTGTTACGCGCTATCCTGTCATTAACCAGTATTCGCATCCGTTCGACAGTACTGCAAATGGATTTATGTATGTGGACATTCTTATGAATGAAGATACGGTAAGATTGTATAATTGTCATTTACAATCGATTATGATAAGCGATTCGGATGTTGAGATGAGCCGTAGGCGCGAAGGTTTCAATCGTGAAAACAAGGACAAGGCGATGAATCTGTATTCAAAGTTTTCGGAGGCATCGGCACATCGTGCCGTGCAGGTCGATACGCTTGTGGCAACGCTCGACACTTGTCCGTATCCTGTTCTGCTTTGCGGTGATTTCAACGATGTACCATTGAGTTACACTTGTTTCCAAATACTTGCATCCGGCGAAAGGCTTCACGATACCTTTATGGAACGCGGAGATGGCAGTGGTCGAACATTTTCAATTGCTGGTGTCGATTTCCGTATCGACTACATAATGCATTCAAATCTATTCAAATGCCTGAGACACAGGGCTTTGGATTTCAATATTGCGGATGACCATTATCCAGTGGTAGCGGAGTTTAAAAGTTGAGAGTTAAGAGCTAAAAGTTAAAAGTTAATAGTTAATAGTTAATAGTCTGTTCCTATAATCTATAAACGCCGTAGAAATTGAAACTATTGGCTAAAGACTAAATGACTTTTAGCCTTTTAGACTTTTAGCCTGTAAGCCATTTATTTGTTTGTCAATTCTGCAAAAACTTCTTCTATTGACTTTTCCTTTTCCTGCATGTTTAGAACGGCAAGGCCCTTTTGTACTGCCAGGTTGAAGACTGCTTTGCGGATGTCGTTGCTCTTGCTGAATTCGATGGCAAATCGGGTGGGGGACTGTTTGCGGACATTCCTAATGCCCTTTATTTGTGCGAAATCATTTTCCGAAAGTTCTCCATCTAGTTCGACAAGCAGTGTGGAAATAGAGTCGCTGTTGAGGTGGGCAAAATCTTCTGCCTTGTCGTTTGCAAGAAGTACACCTTTCTTTATCAGCAATATGCGGTCGCAGATGGCTTCCACTTCCTGCATTATGTGGGTCGAAAGGATGACAGTCTTTTCTTTGCCGAGGTTTTTTATCAGGTTTCTAATTTCGATAATTTGGTTGGGATCAAGACCCGATGTTGGTTCGTCGAGGATTAGCACTTCGGGGTCGTGGATAATTGCCTGCGCCAGACCAACACGCTGTTTGTAGCCTTTCGACAAGGTGCCGATTTTCTTGTTTATTTCGGGTTCTAGTCCAGTGAGCGACACAATCTCGTCAATTCTTGCCTTCTTGTTCTTTATGCCGTAGATTCCTGCAACAAATTCAAGGTATTCAACGATGTACATGTCGAAGTATAACGGATTTTGCTCCGGAAGGTAGCCGAGTTTCTTGCGGATTTCGATTGGGTTTTCGAGGATATTCATTCCGTTTATAAGCACTTCGCCATCTGTGGCTGGAATGTATCCGGTGATTATCTTCATCAGCGTTGACTTTCCTGCACCATTAGGGCCAAGAAAGCCGACAATTTCACCATTGTTTATGTCAAAACTTACATTGTCGAGAGCCTTCTGTTCTCCGAAAACCTTTGTTATGTTCCGTACTTCTATTGACATGCCTTCAATTTTAGACCGCTAAATTACATCTTTTTTTGATTGGATGCGAGAAAATATTGAGCGAAACATGGTATGGCAGGATTATCAACTAGTTTCCGTCCTTATAACTCACGTAAGAGCCTTGAACGCATTTCCAACGACCATCGTTGAGTAGAGTGACTTGGTCGCCATATACGCCATCAATCTTGCGCCCATCATTATCGCAGGCGTACCAATATCTGCCTTGTTTTATGAGCCAGCAACTGTTCCAGAAGATATATGGAGATTCTTCTGAATAGAAATCCACCTTTCTGCCACTGCAGTGGTACACATCATAATATCCAGCACTGCGTTGCGCTGTCACATATCCCCACGGATAATACAATATCTGCTTGCCGTAGATGCCATCAACGATATTTCCATCAGGGTCGGCAAGATACCAAGTGCCACTGCGTTTAACACGATAATATCCGTTGTAAAGCAGGTTAATCTCATCACCATAAAGTATTGAATAGCCATTTCTGTATATATACACCTTTTGTCCGGAGAGACGAACAGTGCATCCGTTCCATAGATCTTGGTAATTGTCGGTACATTGCACCGATTTGCGAGTTGTCATTTCGTGATCAGTATCTTCGAACCATAGGTCATACTTGTCTGAAACAACATACTGCGCCATCATACTTATGCTGGTTATCAATACAATACTGAAGAATAATATCTTTTTCATAGGACATTATTTTTTTATGGTTACACATATATTATCATGTTGATTTGTCCCAAACATTATGCCATGATAAGACTTGTTTGTTGTGGATTTATTAATAAAGTATTATAAAATGTCAAACAGCCTAGGGTATATAATTCTTTTAATCGTTGAATCCTTGAACTTTCAGTTCTGCGTAGCTAATCCTTAGCTCTCGCAAAAATTCCAGTCTTTGCACGCTTTGTAGTAGTTGTTCGCAACGACTCTACAAAACGGATAACAATTAACTCTTAACTTTTAACTGTCAACTGATTAATACTCCAACTTTATGTTGTCTACCCAGATTGTGTTGCCTATTGTTCCAGAAAAAGCTTCCTGGCACGATGCACTAATAAGCAGAATTGCGTGTGTAACTGGTGTATTTTCATCACCCCAGCCAACTTCTTGTATTTCAACATTTTTGCCTTTGCTGTTGATTGTATAAAAGTTGTCCTTCTTGGGTCCGAGGTTCATGTATGGTTTATAATTAGGTGATTTTCTCGCGTCACCATATATTACAGGTATGCGGAAACCGTTCACCCAGCCGTTTGTCGGATTGCTGACATTGTAAATCGCTGTGCCTACGCGTTTTGCATAGACATTGCCTTTTTCGTCCTCCCAACGGTTTTGCAGTATGAAAATGATTTCGTGTCCATCGTTTCCTGATCTGCTCGACGATGACAATGTCTTGCAGGTGGTTATTGTTCCCTTGTTGGGCATTGCCGACTTGTAGTCGAGGACCAGCGCCTTGGGCTTGTTGGTAAACGGCACTCCCCATCTCATTTTGCTGTATGGGTTGTCGGTGCCGCTGACTGGTTCGTGTGCCTTGCCCCAGTATATTGTGCCTGAAACCAATACCTTAATGTTTATTAAGCCGATCACCTTGCATTCGGCGTATTCGGTAGTGAGTTTTGCGCAATAGCCATCTCCTCGCTTTTCGGGGTATACGGTGTTGCTTGTCTTCGATATGCCTGCGACTTTGGCGTAAGTGTTGGATGTCGCCCATATCGACTTGATGTTCAATGCTTTGTTTTCGCGGATGGTGTCGCGAGGACCAATGGCGTATATGCGTCTGGTGTTTCCTCCAATCACTAGCGATTCTTCAATGTCGCGGACGGTCCAGCTTTCAAAGTTGCCGTATTGTACATTTTTGTATGTCTGCGCATTAGCGGTAATTGTTATGATTGTCAGTAATATATATGCTATAGCTTTCATTTCCCTGTTTATTAGTTTGTCCATGTGATGCAAAATCTTGCGTCTTTATAGCGTCTTTACATTGTTTATTATTAGGTCTGCGATTATTTTTTGTCCTTTCTGATTGGGGTGTATTCCATCGCAACAGAAAAGTGAGCGGTAGTCGAGCCTGTCAATAAACGGCTGATAGATGTTTATTAGTTCAACATTTTCGGAGTACGCAATCTTGATTATTTCCTGGTTGTACATTTCGTGCCACAAACTTATGACATCCAAATTGCCGTAAAGCCATTTCTTGATGTTGGCGATTTGTCTTTCGGTCATTCCTTTTGTAAAATGGCGGAAATACGAAACGGCATCAATAGGAGGCATTGTCAGCATATATATTTTTGCTCCTATCTGTTTAAGCTTCTGTATGATACGATGATAAGTTTCTGCAAATGCAGGTAGTGGTGTTTTTGCTTTGTGTTCGGCATTTGGATTTTCGGCAATTTCTGACCACATTTTATCGCTGTCGTTGCCACCGTATTCGATAAGCACAATGTCGTTTTCGGAAATCTTGTCGATGTTCTTGTCGATTATCTTTTCACCGGCAGTTATTATGCTGCCGAATTTTCCATAGTTGCAGACTCCCATTCCCAATTCGTGTCCGCAGATGTCGGTTGCTGTGTTTTCCGGAATCTTGTATTTGATGCCGTTGTCATCGCCTTCGGATATTACACCTTTAATTATTGAATCGCCAAAGGCTACAATTTTTTTTCTTTTTTCGTCCATTGTTTCTCGGTTTGTTTACTCTGCAAAATTACTGGGTATATAATCATGAAAAATTTTATGTGATTTACCATTTCTATCTTTGATAGAATGATTATTTTTGTGACGAATTTTTGAAATATGTGACGAATTTTGCATGTTTAGAAATTCGTCACAGTGGATTTTGTTTTAAATTAGTAAGCTGATGACTAGGTTATTAGAGAAATTTTCTTCTCTGGGCATACAGATAGCATATCTGTTTGGCATATCTGGCTTTTTCATAGGTTTTGTGTTCTTGTATCGTCCGCTTCAGATTGTTGAATATTATGATATGGGACTCGGAATGCTGGCTTTCAATGCCACAATGCAGTTCTGTATATTGTTCGGGGTGCTATTGTTGTCACGGACTTTGCTTTTCGCCTTCAGGCGTAAAATGTCGCTTAATTGGTTCTATATTTCGCTTTGGTTCGTGTTGGAGCAGATTGTTGCATCTTTGTTTATGGCTATGTATATGTCGCTGATGTATCATGGTGAATATCCCTATTTTGACGCAGTTGGAATATGCATGTTCATAAATCTCATACTTTTGATTTTCCCGTATGTTATTATTACACTTGCTGTTATCGTGTCGTATAAGCCCGAAGCTGTTGATGTGTCGGAAAGGAATCTGGTAAGGTTCTGTGACAATACACAGAAACTGAAACTGGTAGTTTCGTCTGATGCAATATTGTATGTGAAAGCGGAGGAAAATTATGTGAGAATCAAGTATATGGAGAGCGAAAGCATAAAGGATTATGTGCTTCGTAATACTATGAAGTCGCTTGAGCCGTTGCTTCAAAAATACGGACTGGTGCGATGCCAGCGGTCATTTTTTGTTAATCCAAAGCATGTCAAGGTGTTGCGTAAAGACAAGCAAGGTGTTGTAGTGGCAGAACTTGATATAAATGGTGCCGATACGATTCCTGTTTCACCGAAATATTACGATGCGTTGGAAAGGTTGTTGTAAACTAAAATCTTGAGTTATGAAAACTAAGTTGCTGATAATTGACGATGTACATGCAATAATAACTGATGGCTTGCAAAACGCTGGTTATGATGTTGTTGATGCTACAAAGTGGAATCGTGAAAAGATAATTTCCGAGGTCGGCAATGCATTTGGTATAGTATTGCGAAGCCGCATAAACATTGATCGTGAATTTGTTAATGCTGCGAAATGTCTGCGTTATGTTGCGCGAGTAGGTGCAGGCATGGAGACGATTGATGTCGAATATTGTGAGGCAAAAGGTATTCTGTGCCTCAATTCGCCCGAAGGTAACCGCGATGCGGTTGGTGAGCATACAGTTGGCATGTTGCTGTCGTTGTTAAATAACCTTAATCGAGCAGACCGTCAAGTGAAGGCTGGAGAGTGGAAGCGCGAGATGAATCGTGGTCGTGAACTTGGTTTCCGCACGGTGGGAATAATTGGCTACGGAAACATGGGTTCTTCGTTTGCTCGTAAATTGTCGGGGTTTGGTTGCAAGGTACTTGCTTACGATAAGTACAAGACAAATTATTCTGATGGTTATGCCGATGAAGTTTCTCTTGATGAGATTTTTGCAAATGCCGATGTGCTAAGTTTGCATGTTCCGCTAACCGATGAAACAAAGTATATGGTTAACGATGAGTTTATTTCGCGTTTCAAAAATCCGTTTGTCCTGCTCAATGCTTCGCGTGGACCAGTAGTGAAAACATCTGCTTTGGTTTCGGCATTGCAGTCGGGGATGATTGTCGCGGCAGGGCTGGATGTGATTGAATACGAGGAAACTTCGTTCGAGGCAACCAAAAAGATGACTGACAATCCCGATTTCCGCTATCTTGCGCAGTGCGATAATGTTATGATGTCTCCACATATCGCAGGCTGGACTGTCGAGTCGAAGGTGAAACTGGCGCAAGTGTTGTTGGATAAGATTTTGAAGGTGAAATAACAAATGACAACCGAACTTAACCTGTCGAAGATGCGCACCGAGTACGGATTTCCTGTCCGTTACTTTCTCGCAGCGAGTGATACCGAAATTTTTATGAACGACTTGATTGGCAGTCGCGTAACGATTGAATACCAACATGTCATTAATTGTATCTCGTGCGGGGATGTTACTCGTCGAAGCTATATGAACGGACATTGCTACAAGTGCTACATGACCTTGCCGGAATGTGACGATGGTGTTTTCAACCCAGAGAAGGATATGGCGCACCTTGGTATTTCGCGCGACATGGAATGGTCGAAGCAGTATTCGCTTATCGATCACTATGTGTATCTGGCATTTACTGGCGATTTGAAGGTTGGTGTTACACGCTGTAACCAGATTCCAACTCGTTGGATTGACCAAGGTGCTGTTGCTGCAATAAAGTTTGCAAAAACTCCTTACCGCAATTTAGCAGGACAAATAGAGGTAGAGATGAAAAAACATTTGTCAGATAAGACAAATTGGAAGATGATGTTGTCGGTTTCGAAGCAGAATGTTGATTTGGTTGAGAGAAAAAAATATTTTTTACCCAAGTTGCCAGATGATTTGCTACAGTATGCTTCATTTGACGATTTGGTAACAGAAATCGCTTATCCGTACGATTATAAGTTGGCAAACATAGTGGCGGTTTCGCTCGATACATGCGATAAAATAAGCAGTGTGCTTGCTGGAATAAAAGGGCAGTATTTGTTGTTTGACAATGGTGTTGCCTTGAATGTGCGCAGACATTCTGGATATAAGGTGAAATTGACGGTGGATTGAATTTAAACGCAAGGTTGTGGAATCGGAAGAATTTGAAAAATATTTGTCTAAGGCTCAGTCGTATTGTTCGCGAGCCGAAAAGTGCGAGAGTGATGTGCGTACCTATTTGTTTAAGCAAAGTGTTGATACAAAAGTTATTTCAAAGATTGTTGAAAGTCTGGTAGTAGATAAGTTTGTCGACAATGCCCGTTATGCGCGAGCTTTTGTGTCCGATGCTTTTAAGTTCAACAAGTGGGGGAGACTAAAGATTCGTCAGGCATTGCTGGCAAAGGGAATTTCCGAAAAGTTGATTATGCAGCCGCTTTCCGAAATTGATGAGACTGAATATATGTCGTTGCTGGATAGCCTTTTGCGTGCAAAGTTAAAGTCGGTGCATGACGATGACGAGTACAAGGTTAAGGCTTCGGTTTTCAGATTTGCGTATAGTAGGGGCTTCGAACCTGAGCTTGTGGAAAAGGTGTGGGGAAAGATTCGCTAGAGCCTTTCCTTTTCTATTTCAACGCCTACCTTGCCAATTTTGCCTCCCATAGGGGGATTCAACTTTGAAATTCTGATTTTGGCTTTTTGCAATTGCTGAAAGCGTTGAAATATTGCATTTAGAATGTTTGAAGCAAGGTTTTCGACAAGGTTCGACTTGGTGTTTTTCATTATGTCGCTGATAATGGCATAAACGACCTGATAGTTTAGTGCATCATCCAGATTGTCTGATTTTTCAGCCTTGCTGGTGTCTGTCCAAAGATATATGCTGACGGTAAACCTGTTTCCGGCAAACTTTTCTTCATCGTAGTGACCATGGAATGCAAAGAATTCCATGTCCTCGATGAATATTTGACCGAGATGAGCATCCATTAGTATTCGAGCTTAATGTTGTCTACCCACAGCGTGTTGCCTATTGTACCCGAAAATGCTTCCTGACACGATGCGCTTATAAGCATAATTGCGTGTGTTACAGGTGTATTTTCGTCACCCCAGCCGACTTCTTGTATTTCTACATTCTTGCCCTTGCTGTTTATTGTGTACATGTTGTCCTTCAGAGGACCTAGATTCATGTATGGCTTGTAGTTTGGCGACTTTGTAGCATCACCATAGATTACCGGTATGCGGAATCCGTTTACCCAATCCTTTGTCGGGCTAGTAATGTGATATATGGCTGTGCCTACGCGTTTTGCATAGACATTTCCTTTTTCGTCTTCCCAGCGGTTTTGCAGAATGAAAAGTATTTGTTGTTCATCGTTTCCTGGACGGCTCGACGACGATAAGGTTTTGCAGGTTGTGATTGTTCCCTTGTTTGGCATTGCCGACTTGTAGTCGAGCACAACAGCCTTTGGCTTGTTCGTGAATGGAACACCCCATCTCATTTTGCTGTATGGGTTGCTGGCCCCATCAATTGGTTCGTGGGCTTTGCCCCAGTATATTGAACCGGAAACCAATAGCTTTATATTAATAATGCCTATAACCTTGCATTCGGCGTATTCGGTTGTAAGTTTTGCGCAGTATCCGTTGCCACGCTTTTCGGGGTAAACGGTGTTGCTGGTCTTCGAGATGCCTGCAACTTTGGCGTATGTGTTAGATGTTGCCCATATTGACTTGATGTTAAGGGCTTTATTCTCTCTTAACGTATCGCGTGGACCTATTGCATATATGCGTTTTGTATCGCCACCAATTACTAATGATTCTTCAATGTCGCGGACAACCCAGTTTTCAAAGTTGCCGTATTGTACATTTTTGTATGTCTGAGCATTAGAAGTAAATGCTGTTGCCAGTACCAATAAAATTAATGTGTAGTCCCTAATTATTTTCATGTTTATTTTTTTTGAAATTTGTTGTCAGTTTAGTTAAATATATTTCTTCCATATTTTGCTTACAATTACACGAGGTATTGCGTTTACAAGATGTGGCCATATCAAGTTGATGAAGCCAGGAGTTTTGCAACGACGTTTGCGGAACATTGCTTTAAGTGCCTTGTTGACAAGTAGCTGAGGCGGGTATACAACGCGAATCTTTACTCCGAATTTCATAAGTCCGCTGTATTTTGGACTTATGTTGTACAGAGGCGTATCTACAGCACCTGGGCAAACCACTGTGGTATGTACGTCGTATTGTTTCATTTCCAGGTATAGCGACTTCATGAAACTTTTTAGGTATGCTTTTGTGGCGGCATACATTGTTAGCCCGGGGATTGCCATAATTGAAGTGACTGATGATACGGTAAGTATGTATCCGTATCTGCGTTTCTTCATTTCGTCTCCAAACATCGAACATAATCTAGTAGGTGTGTAGACATGAAGCATAAGCATTGCGCTAGCCTTCTCGATGGTGGTGCTATTCAGTTCCTTGAAGAAGAATATGCCTGCATTATTAATAAGTATGTCAATTTGAATGTTGTTTGTTTGGCAGAAGTCGAAGAGTTCCTTTGCTGCATCTTGTTTTGCCAAATCCTGATACTTGGCAGTAACCTTTACTTTGTATTCGTTTTGCAGATTTTCGGCGACTTCATTCAGTTTTTCTTCCTCGTTGCTTACAATCAATAAGTTGCATCCAGATTGTGCGAGTTGTCTTGCGTATTCAAGTCCCATGCCTGAACTCGCTCCCGTAATCAGTGCCGTGCTGTCCTTTCGGATGTACTTATTGAAAGTTTTCATTCGTCCGTTACATTCTTTTAAGTCTTATCACTGTGCTAATGCGTTGAAAATTATCAAATTTACACACCATCTGCACTATTGCCTAATAATAAAGACGCGCAAAGGTAATACTTTTATTTTTTATAGGAGTTTTCAAATTGGGCATTTTTATTCTATTGTTGATGTTAATATGTTGAATATTAGTTTGTTGGAAAATAAAAACGGCAACATGTACATGTCGCCGTTTTTGTGTTTATTAGGAGTTGTGGTTAGTCAAGTTTTTCAAACTTTTGTACGGCTACTTTTCCCTGAGTGAACATTCTTGTAATGTAAGTTCCATTCGGTAGGTTTGTTGTGTTTATTTCAATGGTGTTACCGTTGAGGTTATAGTTTGAATAAACAAGTCTGCCAAGGTTGTCGAATATCTCAATGAAGTCGTTTGCTTCGAATCCATATTCGTTTTCAATGGTCAGTTGGTTTCTACACGGATTGGGGTAAATTCCAATATTGCTGGAGAATTCCTGGTCTTCAATGCCGACAAGACATGATTTTACTTTTATTCCAGTTGATGTTGTTATTCCGTCGTATGCATCGGATACTTTTTGCCAAACGTCGTCTTTATATACAAATAGAGTGCTTGGTCGACCATAACCTCTGTTGTGAGATAGTCCAATTACTATATCGGTGCCATTTCCGTATTCGATTGAATATCCAAGGTAGAAAGGTCCGTCAACTCTAAGCGGCTCTGTGAAGTTTATTTCCTGGAAATAGTTTTCTCTAAGGTCTCTTAAGTAAACTTTTTGTTCGGAAATTATGGTTGTCGGTACGGGGTCGTTGCCGTCCCATGTGATGAATGTGATATAGGAGTTTGGATTGCTGTACTCCAATTTCATGATAGGGACGATAATGGATGATATTTCGTTGAATGTGTAGTATTCGAATTTGTCGGCATACATGGTGATTCTGTCGCCATTGTGTCCTCCGAGATAACCATCAAGTCCGTGAGCTCCCAATTTAATGGCTGTTTCGTCGTCTCGCAGGTTGCAAAGTGTGTCGCAATAAGAACCTACATAGTTTTCGTATACAACAATATAGTCGTGCTTTGTGAGAATATCACCGCCATTGGTGTTGGAAACAACAAGTGTGACATCGTATACACCAGACTGCTCATAAGTTATACCTTCTGGTAAAACTTGGAAATTAGATGACGAAGGTGAACCGCCTTCAAATTCCCACGACCAGTACATTGGGTAACCTTCTGAGTGGTCCTCAAAATTTACAGGAGTGTTTACTTGTACTAGTCTGTTGTTGCATGAGAATTTCGCCTTTGGTACTGCATCGCCGATTGATGGAATTACATGTATGTAATTTTCAAGCAAAAGAGTATCGGAACCGAGCATGTTGGAAGCAATGAGCTTTACATTGAATGTGCCAATATTGTTGTATAATATGTTGTGCGGATGCTGTTCTGTGGAATTTGTAGGTTGTGCGCCTTCGAATGTCCATGTCCAGTTCCAAGGTTCTCCACGTGAGAGGTCGGTGAAGTTTACTGTGTTTCCAGCAATTACAGTAACTTGGTTTGCAGCAAAGTATGCAGTTGGAGCCTCTGTAGGAGGTGGTACTACCTCAATGTAGCTAGCGCGTGTTTTTGTGTCTTCGTTGCCTTGCCTGTTTCTTGCTGTGAGTGTAACAGTATATGTGCCTACATTGTTGTATGTTATTGTTGGGTTTTCTTCGGTTGAGTTTGCTGGGGTGCCACCTGTGAATGTCCACGACCATGCGGTAGAGCGTTGAGAGCGATTGGTGAATGTTATTGTTTCTCCAGCTGGAATGCGGGTTCTGTTTGCAATAAAGTCGGCAACAGGCATGTTGTCGGGGCAGGCGCTTTCGTGTGCTCCTACAGCTGTAAGTTGTCCGGAACTGATAGGTCTATCCATTTCGTTCATAGATCTATTTGGCTGGATTAGTACGTATGTTGGCGTGCCATCTATTTCCCAGTTTTCGGCAAGTGTGTTTATTATGGGGTTCTCTTCTAATGGTGCTATTGGATAGTTGGCTCCGAATTCATTCATATACCATTCAATGTTATGTTCTGCATCGTGAGGTGAACATTCCAGACCAATTACGATTGCATCTGCACCGTTACATCCCATCTGAGTGTAAAGGTTTACAACATCAGGAACCTCTGCCTGGCAGTGTCCACATGTTGTATAAAAAAAGTCGAATACAATATATTTGCCATCAGCAAGTAAAGCATTAATATTGTATGTTTCACCATAGTAGTCGGTAAGTGTTACTGTTTCTGTAAACTGGTCAGGAACCATTTGCGAGAATGCCTGTATTGACAAAACAATAGCAGTAATCGTTATTAAAAGTCGTTTCATAAAAACACAATTATAGACGAATGCCAAAATTAAGAAATAAATTCGTATTATAGGTGTTTTTATTTTAACTTTTTTTGAAATTTTTTACGATTGAGTTTGTGTATGGTAAAATGGTGTTGTGGAGTGCTGCCGTTGGCACAAAAAAAGTCCCGGCCGAAGTCGGGACTTTCAAGTTCGAAAAAAACTATTTCTCAATAATCTCCTTGTGGTTCTGCAGGATGTTTTTGGCTGTGCCGACCTTATCTGAAAATTCAAACATCGACATTGCATACCATCCTTTGTAGTCGGGTGCCCAGTAGCGGATGCCAGCCATGCCGTGAGTCTTGCCCCAAGATATAACATCTGAGTAAATGTCTGCCTGACCCTGCTGGTCGTGCTTGTAACCTTTTACCTTTTTGTTCCAACTTGCGAATGGTCCGTCCATCTTGCCTGATGGATACGAAAACTCGCCGATGAAAACATTGAGGTGGCACTTTTCGTTAATCTTGGTAACTGTCTTTTTCAGAAGTTTCTTCTTGTTTGCCGACATGGATGGTGCGCTAGGGTAGTAGCTAATGCCTGCAGTTTCCATCGCATATCCTTTCTCTTTCATGTAGTTGAAGAACATGACACTGCATTTCGGAGGGAAAACAACTGTTGCGATGTGAGTCGAGAATTTTACATTTGATGCATCAATGCCTAGTTTGTTGTATGCGCTCAATATTCCTCTTTTTACGGCTGCGTAGGCTTCTGCATCGTATTGCCATACATTTTTCTTGAGCCAGCCACGGGAGAATGTCGGAGCCAAGTATCTCTTTATTTTCTTTGCTTTTTTCAGTTTGGGGTTAACAGCCGTTTCGAGTCCCATGCTTATTCCAGCAAAGCCGAAGTTGGCCTCGTTACCAAGATTCCAGTTGTTTACGGTGCAACCGGTGTTGAGAATTGCCTCGGCGACAAATGCTCCGTAAGCCTCAAGTACAGTGCATATTTCATCGAGCGAAAGTTCCGACCATGCCTTTCCGTTTTGCAGAGCGTAAATTTCTGGATATTCCTCAAAACGCGGTGCCTGCTGCTTGTCCATGTCCATATAGGTGTAGGCGCACATGATTTCAGGATTGATAGGAATGTTCAATGCTGCGGCGAGTTGGCAAAGCTGGATTCCCTGGTCGAAAGTGTGGACATTGGCGTTCTCGTCCTCTTCGCCGTCGGTAATATCTTCGTCGGTCTTGTGGCGCTTTGTTGCAATGCGGACATACATTTCGGTAGATCCGAGTTCACGGTAGATGGCCTGCAGTTCTGCTGGTGTAGAAGCGGTCTTGTCGCCAATCTTGAAGGAATAGCCATCTTCGAACTGGTTAAGCGAGAAGGGACTAAGCGAAAGAGCAACGCGGAAATCGTCATCAAGTGCTATTTCTCCTTTTTTTGCACGTACAGAACCTTGCTGCAAGATGATAGTTTGCGAAACACCTTCTGCCATAGCAATTTCACGGATTTCTACTTCGGCGCCGTTGATGGTGGCGTAGCCGACATATTCCATAAGGTCGCCAAGGCTGATTGTGTTTTGGATATGCTGAGACGCAAAATTTTGCGTTTTTAC
>JBGUHW010000144.1:0-16404 GCA_045112395.1 Bacteroidales bacterium | reverse complement strand
TCTCAGACCGCTACATCGAACTGTACGAAAAGATTACTGGCGAAAAGTTTGTAAAGTCAGAATCCGACAATCTTGAGGAAAGAATCTTCAATAATGTAAACAAATTTTTAGCAGAATACAAATAAATGAAAATAGCAGTAATAGGAACGGGCTATGTAGGACTTGTTTCGGGAACATGCTTCTCGGAATTAGGAGTCCGCGTATCGTGCTTGGACATAGACCAGAAAAAAATTGACAACCTCAACAATGGCATACTTCCAATATGGGAACCAGGACTTAAGGATATGGTTGACGACAATATGCGCAAAGGCTTGCTGTCGTTTACCAGCGACTATGCCGAAGCTCTGAAGGATGCCGATGCCGCATTCATCTGCGTTGGCACTCCACCAGACGAAGACGGCAGTGCCGACCTGAAATATGTGCTTGCAGTTGCTCGCGAAATAGGTCGTAACATCAACGACTACATTGTTGTTGTTACAAAAAGCACCGTGCCGATTGGAACTTCCGAGAAAGTACGCAAGGCCGTTGCCGACGAAATTGCTGCACGCAATGTTGACATAAAGTTCGATGTGGCTAGCAACCCTGAATTTCTTAAGGAAGGAAGTGCCGTTGCCGACTTCATGAAGCCCGACCGCGTTGTCGTAGGTGTTGACAGCGAAAAGGCAAAAGAACTTATGACAAGGCTATACCGTCCGATGTTGCTCAACAATTTCCGCGTGATTTTCACCGACATACCGAGCGCCGAAATGATTAAGTATGCTGCCAACTCAATGCTTGCAACACGAATCAGCTTTATGAACGACCTTGCAAACCTCTGTGAACTTGTTGGTGCAGATGT
This sequence comes from Bacteroidales bacterium, assembly GCA_045112395.1. Lineage (GTDB taxonomy): Bacteria > Bacteroidota > Bacteroidia > Bacteroidales > ML635J-15 > Bact-19. The sequence continues at coordinate 15,566 of JBGUHW010000144.1, read as the reverse complement.
AAACATGGTGCGCAAAGGTATCGGTAGCGACACTCGCATAGGCAGCAAGTTCCTGTATCCAGGCTGTGGCTATGGCGGTAGTTGTTTTCCAAAGGATGTGAAGGCTTTGATAAAATCGGCAAGCGACTACGGATATTCTCTAGAAATACTGACTGCCGTAGAAAATGTAAACAACCGCCAAAAAGAGATTCTGTTCGACAAGGTCTATAAGTATTTTGAAGGCGACCTCAAAGGCAAGAAGATTGCAATGTGGGGACTGGCATTCAAGCCAAATACAGACGATATGCGCGAAGCTCCAGCACTTGTACTTGCAGAAAAATTCACAAGCATGGGAGCCCAAATATACGCCTACGACCCCGTGGCAATGGAAGAAGCCAAACGCCGCCTAGGAGACACGATAACTCTCTGCAAATCACCTTACGAAGCAACGGAAAACGCAGATGCACTACTTCTCGTAACCGAATGGTCGGAATTTAGGTTTTTGGACTACAAACTGCTCGAAAAGATGAAACAAAAGCTAATTTTCGATGGACGAAACATTTACGACCCAGCAGAAGTCAACAAGTTTGGCTTCAAGTATTTTGGAATAGGTAGAAGATTATAAAAAAAAGCCTCGTTTGAGGCTTTTTTATTGCTTACCATGCACTTATAATCTCTGAAAGAATTTCACTTGGGAATATAGTATCGGAAAATGAGACATCATTTTCTATGCTTTTCAAATGCATCGTTAGACTATCATCCTCATATGCCTCGACAACAGTGCCTTCCGAATCATATATACCCAACAACCAGTTGTAGTTCATTTCCGTCGTACACCAATAATAAAACTTCCCTGACAGATTGGTTTCTTCTATCAAATTACATAGATAACCATCAATATCTCTTTTCTTACCTAGCTTTTTAATATCACTATTTACGTATGCATACCAATCCATAATAACAGTTAATTTTTTACTATTAAGGTCGTAAAGCCATTCCTTCTGCATTTTTTTGTTACAATCAAATGCCGTAATTTTTACCAGGCTCTTGTCTGGATCAATTTTCTTGCCTGAAGAATCATACGTACAGGTTGGAAAACTATAAGAAATGCCTTGATGATCGTTAAAAGCAATCAAATTGTACTCTGGATATTTCCCACCATGACATTCATAGGTAATTGCTGTTAATTGACAGAACGCCAACTGTACAAAAAACACTAATGCTAACATTAGTTCTAATTTCTTAAATAAACTTCTCATACATATCAAATTTATTGGTTAAACTCACTGCAAATATACATCATTTTTTTTCACAGCAAGTATTTATAGCATTTTAACAAATATTAAAAAGCACAATAATGAATGAGTATTTTTTTACGGAAGACATAGCCCCCACGCTCAACAAATTAAGGAAAAAGTCACACCCTGCTGTCCTAGTAAAAGACTGATATCTTGATTACTAAAGCACTTATCAACTTAGGTTAATAAATATTAACATAATTTTGTCTGTAAAGAATAGGTGCTTTGACAAAAAGCAACTACCTTTGCAGACAATTTGTTTTCTTATGAGAAGGTTAGTCGTAACAATATTACTGATGGTGTCGTTGCTCTTGGGAGGTTTTTCTGCGAGCGCACAGGTAAAGAACGGCGTACACAGCAAATTAGCTAAGTACTTTGAGGACGAGCAATGGGAAGACCTCGCATTTAAGTGCGACAAAATGATGATACAGGAAAAATACAAGAACGATGCTGAATTGTACTTGTATTCGGCATACGCCTATGCAAAAATCTTTACAATGTGCCTCGACGACCCCAAAATGCTCGACAAGACTCCAGAATACCTGCAATCGTATGAACTTGCCCTCAGATATTCGGTAAATGCCAAGAAAAAGGACAAAAAAGCAAAAATTCTCTTCCCCGACAACGACGACCTACTAAAAGACATTGCCGTAATCGGAATGTATTATGTTGACCACTATGTAAGCGTTAAAAAATACGCCAAGGCTAATTCCAAGGTTAGAAAAATGCTGAAAACATATTCGGACGACAATTTTGTCGCTCTTAACGGATGCCTTGCTGCTGTAACAGGCGATACCGCAACAGCCAACCCAATAATTAGAAACCTTGAAACTCTGGCAGAAAACGGCAAACGCAGAGAAAAGGACACCGACTTCGCAATGATTGAAGCATTCGACATATACGCTACTTGGCTCCTCGAAAAGGAAACTCCAGATACAGAAGAAGCAAAAAACATTATTGCATTGGGACTAAAATTCTTCCCCGATGAACCAGTTTTACTCTACGATCTGGAAATTGCCAAGAATCCAGAATATGCCACAGAACATGCAAAACCAGAAAATGCAAAAAAAGCAGAATTTATGGTTAAGGCATCAGCAATAACTGACGATGACGAAGACGAAGATGAAGACGATGAATAATACAATTGGAATTATCGGAGGTACTGGCCTCGAAAAAAGCAACATACTCGAAAATCAATCCTCGCAAATAATAACTACCTCATTTGGAGAACCATCTTCCCCAATTATCACTGGTAGCATCTGCGGAAAGAAAGTGGCAATAGTATCTCGTCACGGATTGGAACACACAATAACACCTAGCAATGTAAACTACCGCGCCAACATATTGGCACTGAAGAAACTCGGTTGCAAAAACATTATCGCAACAACCGCTTGCGGTAGCCTGCGCGAAGAAATTGCTCCAGGACATTTCGCTGTTCCCGACCAGTTCATCGACTTCACAAAACACCGCATAAACACTTTCTACGAAGAATTTGAACCTGGAAACATGGTGCATTGCCCGATGGCACATCCATACAACAGCCGCCTGCGCGAAATATTGGCAGAGGCTACCAAAAAGCAAAATGCAACAGTCCACGAGGAAGCTACTATCATAACCATCGAAGGACCAAGATTTTCATCAAAGGCAGAATCTAAAATGTTCCGCATGTGGGGAGCCGACCTTATCAACATGACTACCGCCACCGAAACAGCTCTTGCCAACGAAGCTGGACTGAACTACGCACTACTTTCAATAGCTACCGACTACGACTGCTGGAAAGACGATGAAAATCCCGTTTCTCTTGAAATGATACTTGAAAACTTCAAGAAGAGCGTCGATGTGATGCGAGAAATCCTCATTGAGGCTATTAAAAACATCTAAAAATGTCCCATATAACAAGTTACGAGGTTATCCGAATCATAAACAGGAAGCCTCTATTCCTTAGCGACCATTTCGCAAGGTTTGAAAATACTCTTGCCTCAGTCGATAGCAATATAAAAGTCGAAAACATACAGTTCGGTAGTATGCTGTACAAATGTATTACCGACAACAACATAGAGAACGGCAATATAAAGGTTGAAGCCATTTACGACAGCAAAAACAAGAATTTGGAATACATTTGCCAGGAAATTCCTCACCACTACCCTACTGCAGAACAATACAAAATGGGCGTTCCGACCAAAACTTTCGCCTACGAGCGCCAGAATCCACACAACAAGATTTGGAACCAAAATCTCCGCGACACCGTTGACAAATTCATCGCCGACAACAATATATTCGAAGCCGTATATGTAAACTCGCACAACAAAATAACCGAAGGAACACGTTCCAATATTTTCTTCATCAGCGGCGACAAACTGGTTTCGGCTCAGGAAAAGGACATTCTGAAAGGCGTAACACGCAAATACATAATCGACACCGCAAAACGCAATGGGTTTGTCTATGAGGAAAAGGACATCGACTTGTCGGAAATTTCCTGTTTCGATGCGGCTTTCATTTCCGGAACATCGCCCAAAATTCTGCCAATATCCAGCATAAACGAAGTAAAATACAATGTTGATAACGAAAAACTTCGTCTGCTCATGCAGAAATTCAACGAGGTTATAAACCAAAACATAGGCCAGTGACACAAAGCATTAAACATACGATTATTATTGCAATAGTCGCAATGCTCGCTTCATTTTGCACAAACGCACAAGAAAATTGGCACAATTGCAACTGCAGCACACCTATATATTACCGTATCTGCGAAAGCGGCAAGGATTATCAAGTTAAGTGCAATTTTTTAATTAACAAGCCAATAGACAAGTGCATAGACATATTCTGCAATGCCGAAAACCATACAAAATGGATTTACAACTGCATAGAAAGCAGTATTTTGGAAAAGGATTCTGCATCTGGAATATTCCGCAACATAATTGAAGCCCCCTTCTTCATGAAAGACCGTGAAGCATTTGTAGAATACAAGATTACGCACAACGCTGATGGCAGCATTACAATTACAAACATCTGTCTGCCCGACTACAGAACACGCAACGACAAGTATGAGCGCATAACTCGCCTAAAAGCGACATACATTTTTACGCCCAAAGGCAAAAATTCAACCGAGGTGGATTATTTCACAGAAACTGGTGGACCTGCAAACCTTCCCGATTTTCTACTGCACATTTTCCTTTGCAAATCGACAATGCAGACAATTGAGAATCTTAACAAGATGAAATAAAAGACCTCACAAAGCATTTCTAAGCAACGCATTTTTGAATCTTTAAATCTTTAAATTATCAAATCATTGAATTTTTAGCATAGCCAGTCTTCAAACTTTTATATACTTTTGCACCGCATATTTAAAGGCATGGAGAAGCTACGGAAAATATTATGCGCATTGTTTTTGACATTGTTCGTAGGAACATTCCTAAGCAACACTATATTCCCTCATAGTCATATAGTTAGAGGAATGATTGTAGCACACTCCCACCCTTACAATCCATTTTCAGGAAATGAGCACCAACATAGCGACGACGAAATAATCCTCATTGCTTACCTCGCAAATGTTTCTATTATTGAAACAGAAACACAGGAAATCCCACCAGTTTTCCTTTCTCCGACAGAATTCATAATAAAAGAATATATCCCTAGTCGTGTACAAAGCAGTGCTATCCTGTTTGCACGTCCACGCGACCCTCCTGCTAATATTTAACTACAATAGAAAAGCAAAACTATTACCAGTAAATATTTATCAGTAGGAAATTTAACAAAAAAAGATGAAAAAATATATACTGTTGGCATTTATGCTGACATTGTGTCTGTGCATAATGGCGCAGACAAACAAGACCGATGCAAACATTTTCGGTCATGTAGTTGACAAGCAGAGTGGCGAACACCTGCCATACATAAACATAATGGTTAAAGGCACATCGATAGGCACAGCCACAGATGCTACCGGACATTTCCACCTCAACAACCTGCCAACGGGCAAACTTACCATAGTTGCACAGAGCATTGGATACATGTCGCAGGAAAAAATAGTAGACGTGGAAAAGGGCAAAATGATTGAGCTGAATTTCGAAATAGAGGAAGATGCCATAATGCTCAACGATGTCGTGGTTTCTGCAAACAAAAACCAGACAAATAGAATGGAAGCACCAGTAGTTGTAGGCGTTATATCGCCAAAGACCTTTGAAAACACCAACTCTGTTTGTCTTGCCGAAGGTCTTAATTTCCAGCCAGGACTAAGGTTGGAAACAAACTGCCAAAACTGTGGATTCCAGCAGGTTAGAATAAACGGACTCGAAGGCTCGTATTCGCAGATTCTCATCGATGGCAGAGCCGTAAGCAGCGCATTGTCACAGGTTTATGGTTTGGAGCAAATTCCAGTGAACATGATCGAAAAAGTAGAGGTTATTCGCGGTGGCGGTTCCGCAATTTTCGGATCTAACGCCGTAGCAGGAACAATAAACATACTTACACGCGAACCGCAATTCAATAGTCTATCTCTAGGCAACACCACCACGCTCATTGGAATGAAGAAAGCTGATGTAAACACAACACTCAACGCATCGGTGGTTTCGAACGACAACAAGGCTGGCATAACAATCTTCGCCTCCGCCCGTCAGCGCAGTCCGTTCGACTACGATGGAGACGGTTTTACCGAAATAGGCAAGATAAACGCCAAGAACATCGGCTTCCGCGGATACCTGAAAACTGGCGACTACACCAAACTCACACTCGAATACCACACTATGGATGAATTCCGTCGCGGGGGCAACAAACTCACACAACCAGCACACGAAGCCGACATTACCGAACAAACCGACCACAAGATACATTGCGCTGGAGCGAAGTACGACATCTTCTCAAAAAACAGCAAGCATTGGTTCCAGATATATTCGTCGCTACAAAACATAAACCGCAGTAGCTACTATGGTACAGGGCAAGACCCTAACGCATACGGCAATACCAAAGATTTTGCATCGGTAAGCGGATTCCAGTATGTATTCTTCATGGATAAATTCCTATTTATGCCAGCAACTCTCACAACTGGAATTGAATACAACTACAACTCGCTTTATGACGAATCGATTGGCTACAACAGGATTATCGAGCAGAAAATCAACATCTACAGCGCATTTATACAAAACGAATGGAAGATAACAAAGCTATCATTCCTCATCGGCGGACGAATCGACAAGCACAACATGATAAAGAACCCAATAATCAGTCCGCGTTGCAACATAAGATATTCACCACTAAAATGGATGTCGATGCGAGCTGGTTACGCAATGGGCTTCCGCGCACCACAGGCATTCAACGAAGATCTGCACATCGCAGCTGTCGGCGGAGAGGTTTCGCTAATCAGCATCGACCCTGCATTAAGACCAGAAAAATCGCACTCGGCAAATGCATCCATCGATTTCAATACCCAGTGGTCGCGGTCGGCAATAGATTTCCTTGTCGAAGGTTTCTACACAGTGCTTAACGATGTGTTTATACTTGAAGAAAACGGTCACGATGCCAACGGCAACCTACTGTTAACCAGAACAAACGGAAGCGGAGCAACCGTTGCAGGCGTAAACTTTGAACTAAAGTACATACCCATAAAGAAAGTGGAAATTCAAGCAGGATTCACCTACCAGCAAAGCCGCTACAAACAACCAGAGCAATGGAGCGAAACCGTTGTGGCACAAAGGCGCATGTTCCGCACTCCCGACACATACGGTTTCATGACTGTCTACTACAATCCGCTGAGGAACTTCGACATTGCACTATCTGGAACATACACAGGCAAGATGCTTATCCAGCATTTTGCAGGATACATAAGCGAGGATGCCGAAACCATCAGCAAGCCGTTCTTCGACATGAATCTGAAACTTTCGTACACCTTTAAAATAAAGGACGATGTAAACCTTGAAGTAAGTCTCGGCATGAAAAACATTTTCAATAGCTACCAGAACGACTTCGACCAAGGCGAACTCCGCGATGCCGGCTACATCTACGGGCCAAGTCTTCCGAGAAGCATATATTTTGGTGTGAAGATTTCGCTGTAGACGCAATGCATTGCGTCTCAGGTTTCTACGGCTAATGCCGATTTATGGTTTTGTTGTTTCAAAGGCACAAAGGCTTAAAGCAGACCTTTAGCCTGCTAGCCTGTTGGCCTTTGACCCCCCCAAAAAAATCCCAACAAATAGCGATTGCACACAATATTTTTCCACTATACTTTTGCAGTGTAAATTGGAATTGTAATGAAACTATCGGAACTGCACAATGGAGAATCGGCCGTAATCGTCAAGGTTTCGGGACACGGCGGATTCAGGAAAAGGATAATGGAGATGGGATTTGTGCGTGGTCGCAAGGTGACATCTATAATCGATGCACCGCTCAACGACCCGATAAAATATACCATAATGGGCTACGACGTGCTGTTGCGCCGCAGCGAAGCTAAACTTATTGAGGTACTTCCCGAAGAAGAAGCAAATGCAATGCTCTCCGCCGAAGATGCTAAGGCACCAAACTTCTTCGCCTGCACCGACTGCGACTCCTGCGGTCTGTCGTGCAGCCACAAACGCAGCAAAACCACACAGCGCAATATCATAAACATTGCTTTCGTCGGCAACCCGAACAGCGGAAAGACTTCGCTGTTCAACGCACTGTCGGGCGGACACGAACACGTAGGAAACTATAGCGGTGTCACCGTAGACGTAAAGACAGGACACTTCAACTACAAGGGCTACCACTTCAATATTACCGACCTGCCGGGAACCTACTCGTTGTCGGCATACTCTCCCGAAGAAGTCTTTGTACGCCGCAATCTGCTCGAATCTATGCCCGACGTGATTGTTAACGTTGTCGTAGCCTCGAACCTCGAGCGCAACCTCTATCTTACCACAGAACTCATCGACCTGAGCCAGCGCGTGGTAGTCGCACTCAATATGTACGACGAACTCGAAGCTACAGGTGCAAGACTCGACTACGAAAACCTTGGTTCGATGATTGGTATACCAATGGTTCCGACTATCGCAAAGACAGGCAAAGGCCTCGACAAGCTGCTCGATACAATCATTGAAATGTTCGAAGGCGACAACAAGTCTGCCCGTCACGTACATATTAACTATGGTACGGTACTCGAACCCGAAATATCACTGCTTGCCGACATCCTTCACGAAAGTGAAGATTTTCCGCAGCAATTTCCTGCACGCTACTGGGCAATAAAGATGATTGAGAACGACAAGGAAGTTCACAATCTACTGAAAGACAGTAAGTCGTACGAAAAACTGAAGCAACAAGCAGAAATTTCCTCAGAAAAAATAATCAAGCAACTCGACATTGATGCAGAAACAGCCATCAGCGATGCAAAGTATGGTTTCATCTCGGGCGCACTGCACGAAACTTTCACCGAAGGCAAAAAGGAAGCCAACAAGCGCACCAGCAAACTCGACAAGCTGATTGTAAACAAATGGCTTGGTTTTCCGCTATTTATACTGCTTATGTGGCTGATGTTCAGCGTAACATTCTGGCTCGGCGCATATCCACAGGATTGGATTGCCGCAGGATTTGATGCATTGGGCAACCTATTCAACGGAATTATTCCAGAAGGTGCTTGGCGCTCGTTAGTTGTCGATGGAATTATCGGTGGCGTGGGCGCTGTTGCCGAATTCCTGCCTAACATCATACTGCTATATATGTTCATCTCGCTGATGGAAGACTCGGGATACATGTCGCGAGCCGCTTTCCTCATGGACAAAATGATGCACGGAATGGGACTTCATGGCAAGTCGTTCATACCTATGATTATGGGCTTCGGTTGCAACGTTCCGGCAATAATGGCGACACGCTCAATCGAAAGCAAGAGCAGCCGACTGATAACCATACTTGTAGTGCCATTCATGTCGTGTAGCGCACGTCTGCCGATATACCTGCTTCTGACTGGGGCATTCTTCCCGAAATATGCAGCTACGGTAATGATTTGCCTCTATCTGCTCGGAATAATCGTGGGGGTACTTACGGCAAAACTTCTGCGACTGACAGCATTCAAGCAGGACGAAACCCCGTTTGTAATGGAACTTCCGCCCTACCGCTGGCCTACTATGCGTGCAACACTGAAGCATATCTGGGAAAAATGCTACCAATACATAAAGAAAATTGGAACTGTAATTCTATTGGCATCTGTAATCATTTGGGTATTAAGCTATTATCCTCATACTGACATTTCGGAAACCGAACATGCACAAACTGAAGAAATTACAGAAGCCGAAGCCAACGAAATACAGTATGAAAACTCATGCCTAGGTATGATTGGCAAATTCGTTGCTCCAGTGATGTCGCCAATGGGCTTCGACTGGAAGATTAGTGTAGCTGTACTATCGAGCATTCCTGCAAAGGAAATCGTTGTAAGCACCCTTGGCGTGCTTTATGCCAGCGACGAGGACGACCTTGGAGAAGCCATCCAGAAGTCGGGTGACCTTACAACACCGTCGGCATTGGCACTGATGGTGTTCATGTTGCTGTTCTTCCCTTGCATTGCCACAATTGGTGCGGTTGCAAGCGAAACCAAGAAGGTAAAATGGGCATTTTTCTCGGTCTTCTACAACACAGCAGTGGCGTGGGTACTGGCGTATGTCACCTACCTCATCGCCAACCTATTCTAAGTTCACTGATTTATAATAGCCATAAACCAAAATCGGACAACGTAAAAGCTGTCCGATTTTTCATGTCTTACAATCTAAAACCGAACTAAAAACATCAGAATGAATCAGCCTTCGCTCACGCCGAAAGGCATGTTCGTATCGGACAGTATTATTGTGGAGTTTATTGGATGATAAGAATTGAGCTAATATATAACATATAGCCTTTATTTTTAATACAATGCACCTATTTGACGAAGCGAATCTGCATACATAATATATCTGTCACTTAACTCCAGATATTGCTCCTTTGTAATAATACCATCATTATATTGATTTTGGAACGATGGGATATTTTGCGACATCTCTTCCAACTTAGAATAGTACTTATAATTAAGGCTTCCATAATAATTGACAAATTGAGAAGCAAACAAATCTTCATCTTGAATACTCCTCTTTTCTATTTCCTGTCCAATATTTATTGCTTCTTTAGAAAAACAAGCGAGCTTCAAATTCACGAATTCCCTATACCCATCATAATTTTCAATATCCTTCTTGTATGACAAATACAAAGCCTCTATCCTATTCCTTACTTCATCAAGCAGTTTCTGTTCTGACTCAGTATAAGCCTGCGACATTACTACGACATTCTGCGCAGGTACCTTGCCGTCAATATCTTCCACTCTACTCAAAACAACCGTATCAACATGCGAAACAACCACAGTATCTGCACTTGGAATGTTTAAATCTTCTGCGACAGAATTTCTCCAATGAGAATACAAAATAGCAGTCCCCATACCAATAACTAGTAGCACAACAAGCACAGGCAACACTATCATCATTTTTCGTCGCGATTTTATTGCCGACAATACCTCCGCCGCACTTCCATAGCGTTTTTCCCTGTCGGTCTGCGTACATTTGCGCACCACAGCCGAGCAGCCACGGAAACCTGTCGCAGCAACAATGTCCTTCAGCACCACGCCAAACGAATAAATATCAGCACGATTGTCAAGTGCAACAGTTCCTTCAACTTGTTCAGGAGCTGCATAACGGGCTGTGCCTGCAGGTTGCTTCAAGATAACGTGCGAATCGGTATCAGAAAAGCCAAAATCAATGATTTTTACATTGTTTCCATTGCGCGTGACAAGAATATTGCTCGGCTTTATGTCACGATGTATAACCTGCAACCCGTGAAAATACGACATTGCCGACAAAATCTCCTCAATCACCTTCATTACAATGCTGGAAGATGGTTTTGTCTTGAGAAAATCTGCCAATGTAACGCCATCTACGCACTCCATTACAATGCAGTCGCCAACAACAGCATCATACTCCTTGCCATAAAAAGTGACAATGTTGGGATGCGAGAGCATCATGCCAAGTTCGAACTCCTTGTCGAGCAGGTTGCGGTAGATTGGACTTGACGAAAATTCGGGCTTCAATCCCTTCAGCACAAACCACTTGCCATAACGCTTCGCACGGAACAGCCTGTTGAAACCACCACAAGGCATCTCAACATAATCGGCAAATTCATCAGTTCCACCACTGACAAAGGGCTTGTTTACAAATTCCGAGTCCGAACTTTGGTCCATAAATTCAATGTCAAATTTTTATGCATTTTGAAGTGCAACTGCAAATTTACATAAAATATCATAAGAAAAAAACTACTAACGGGCACAAAAAAGTCGGCAGAAAAAATCTGCCGACCAACAAAAATAAATTAAACCATTAGTATTCTACCAATTAATAAATTACGGTTTTGTTAGTTTCAACTTAAACTTTTTAACTTTTTCCAAATCTGCTCGCACATTGGCACTTTTATCTCCAGTAAACGAAAGTGTAATTGTCTCACCTGGATCGCTCTCCAAAAATCCTTTAAATTGATCACCTCTACTGTCATCAGTTCTCCACTCACGGTAACCTGGCAGAAGTTCCTCGACATCTGCTCCATCTTCATCCTGACCTACGCCAACGATCCACATTTGCCCACCACTACTACACAAAGGTTTCGTATTGACAGTACTTAAAAGTTTAAACGTAATAGTAACTTCTGGATAATTAATACTTCCTACTTTCTTACTGACCTTAACGACCTCTACCTTATCCTTCAACTGGGAAGGCAGTTTTACATTCTCCAAATCTATACTTGATTTCGGAGCACTTGCTTCAACAGCTTCGGCTTGAACAAAATCATCGTTCACAACTTCTTCAACTTTTGCATGCCGATCTTTCGATGACCTTTTCCTCTCTGTTTTACTTTCATTGCAGGCTGTCAATAAAGCAACAGCAACTACAAACACAATAAAAAAACTTCTTTTCATCTTACTTAAAATTTAAATTTATACTATTATTATTTAATCCTTATCATACATCAAATGGTTGTTTTTGACGGTAACTAATTTAACGTGATAACACGCACTGAATATCTTTGCACTTTGATTGTTTTACTTGTTCATCCACACTTTTTATATCGGCTTTCTGGAGAACGGACAATAACTTGGTCTGGATATTAATGAGTTCATCGGCTCTCTCGTTTGCATCTTTTCCTGTCCACTCTCCATTATAACCCTTGAAATAGTTTTTGTAGATGCCGACAATGTTTTTGGCTACTTTAACAGAAGTAATCTGTTCATTGTTTTTGAGAATGGTATTGCTTTGAGTAATGAATTGTTTTACAGAAGCCTGTGCATCAAGTTTCTGCTGAACCTTTTCCAATGCAGTGTTTATGTCTGGAAACTGAACAAGGTCAACAACAACTCCTTTATCATATTTTGCGTATGCCGCCAAGATATTCTTATCCTCTTTATTTGGATTATTGGCGAATTCATTGTTAGTAGCCAAATATTGTTTTTTCTTCTCTACATACTGCTGATATTTAATGCTGGTAGCCTCTAACTCTGACAACGATTTCATAGATTTCTGCGCATCATTGTCAAAGACATATCCGTCAGGCGTGATTTTGTCACTGTATTCCTTAAACATCTTGAGATCGTTCTTGAAAGTCTTATCGGAAAGTTGTGCAATAACAATACTATCAATTTTACATATCCTATTGTATTTAGCATAAATTGTATCCCAAACATTTTTTACTTTGGGAGTACTCTTTAATGTTTTTCTTACATAATCCCCGTATGACCTACTTGAATAATAGACACCATTAGCTTCTTTTGGCACCTGAATTGTGTACGATGAATACCCCCATGGTCTATTGTTTTTGACACATACATGACAAGTAGCACCTTTTACTTCTGTTTCTTTCTCTATAATATAGTCTGTAAATTCCATATTTATTATGTCTCCAGGTTTCGCATTGCTTGCTGCGACTACACCGGAATACTCTTTTATATTTTTCTCAAATCTTTCTTTGTTGTCGGCAAGTTCCTGCGCTTTTTTCTTTGCTATGGCTACACGTTCTTCCTCGACTTTAACCTTTAGATAAGCCATTGCCTCATTGTAAACCTTATTATTGATTAAACGGGAGCTATTATCAATATACATTGTCCCTCCTTTTTTCGTCTTCAGTTCGTCTTCCGCATCAGAATATTTGGTCGTACCCCTCTGACTTTCAATCCACTTGACTACCTCCTCATAAGTGGCAACCTTTACCTTATGAAGCATCTTTATAGCAAGTTCCTTCTCGTCCCAGTCAAATTCTGCACTACCAGAATCCCAGCCGTATGAAATGTTCACATAGCTTAGCCCCATATATTCTATTAGCGCACTTGTATAGTTTGACTTTTTGTATATGTAAATAGTATAGCCATACTCCGCTAGTTCTTCCTCTGCTAACTCTCCAGATGCAATCCGGTTGGCAAGAGTCACCTCATTTGGTTCTGCTTCCGAATCTCCGTCATGACGTCTAACCATATTTGTAACTACTCCATTGGTTAGATTATAGCGTTTCTCCGACAAAAATATGTGTCCTGATGGGCGCTGAAGTGTGTCAAATGATAGATTGCAGTCATTTTTGAATCCAGATAGTGCATACTTAACGATTTTGCCCTTATTAAAAGTTACACTAGTAGTCAACTTGTAATCTTCGGTCTTTGTTATCTTGTTGGATAGTATCTCCCACACATCATATCCGCCTTTACCTTGCTCAGAGATAGTCCAAGCCCCATTAGGCTGACCTTCCGAAAATTGCAGTGTGGCAGTCCACGAACGTGCCGCTGCTGACTTACCGTTGATTATATATTTTTCAGATGCAGAGTACTTGAATGCCCCATCACGCTTTCCATCCTTGTAATTTCCTGACGCATCAAATGTTTGTGACAATGTACGAGAAATCTTAGGCGAGAAGCGATTAGCCTGCCAAACGTCCGAGTTGCTGAATTTTCCGCTGACAGTCAGAGGCCCTTGCAGTGCTTTTCTGTCATTCTCATCATAGTACCATTGTCTCTTTACCGTACATTCCAGTCTATTAGAATAAGGCGTTTTAAAAGTATAAGTTTCAGAATCATTATGCAATGTCCTTTGTTGAGCATTCATTACGCCAGAAAGTCCAAATATGGACAGAATAAAGAGACTGATAATCTTTTTTCTAAATGTTGCCATTTTACCTAAAATTTTAATTTATACTATTTTTTAATATCATACGTTGACCGAATCACACCGCAAAGGAATATAAAAAAAATCTGATTCCATTGGTTCTTGTTGGTTCTTGTTTATACCTATAATGTAATGAACAAGGACTTCATTGCAATAGAAATTTTGGGGACTATAAGGCTAAAAGAAGGACAGTATTGATGTCAAACAGAAGACCAGTCGGGCAGTCCGACTTTTAGATTGCAAGACTGTGAGAATGTCAGCCTGTTAGACTGCAAGCCTGTTAGCCCCAAAATTCCCATATTCCACAAGGCTTCATTTTGCTAATAACATTCTTACTAATAAATTTATTACTAATTATTTTGTTACCTAAAAATTAATACATATCTTTGTGGCGAGACAAAAGAATTACAGGTATGGAAAATCCTTTCATCTACGGAATAGCAACTCACGGCGACTGTTTCACCGACCGCGAAAAGGAAACGGAACGCTTGAGAATGAATTTCACACACGGCATAAACACAATGATAATTTCACCTCGCCGATGGGGAAAGACATCGCTTGTAAACCGCGTCGCCGAACTACTTGCAGACAACGACAAAGTGAAAGTTGTAAGGATGGACGTCTTCAGCTGCCGCACCGAAGACGACTTCTACAGGCTTTTCGCCACCGAAATAATAAAGCAGACAAGCAACAAAGTCGAGCAATGGATTACCGATGCAAAACACTTCCTCACGAATCTCGTTCCTCATCTGACAATGAGCACAGACCCAGGAAGCGAAATATCCTTCTCGCTAGAAGCCATAAACCACAAATACACTGCCGACGTGCTTACCCTGCCCGAACGCATAGCCGTAGAAAAGGGATTCAGCATAGTCGTGTGCATCGATGAGTTCCAGCAGATTGCCGACTTCCGCTATTCACTGTCGTTCCAGAAGAAACTGCGCTCGGTATGGCAACTGCAACAACACACATCATATTGCCTTTTCGGAAGCAAGCGCCACATACTTATGGGAATGTTCGGCAAGAGCAGTTTCCCGTTCTACCGTTTCGGCGACTTAATGTTCCTCGAAAGGATTCCTGTCTCGTACTGGACTGAATACATACAGAAACGCTTTGAAACTAC
>JBGUHW010000143.1:0-21224 GCA_045112395.1 Bacteroidales bacterium | reverse complement strand
TGGGTAATAATGACTGAGACGCAAGTAACAGAAACCTAGTCTTTCGTAGCACTCGCTGTAGTCTGGATTTATGTCAATAGCATTTCTGTAAATAGAAATTGCCTTTAGCATATTACCATTAAACGCCGCAGAATCAATGCCTTCCGTCTGCAACGCTTCATCGCGGACCGCATCACCCAAGTAGAATTTTATTCGCGCACTGCCAGGAACCTTCGGAGCATCAGCCTTGTAGAGCGTGTACGGGTCTTTCCAGTCAGCAGCGCGAAGAACAGTTTTTGTCGAGAACAAGCATACCACAACAAAACATAACACAATCATTGTCACAGACTTCGCTCCTTTTCCCAATTCTACCACATCGACTTTCAGCAACTTCGTCAAAGCCTCTACCAAAACCATCGCAGAAGCCAATACCGGCACAAACAGAAACCTATCGGCAAACGATGAACCTATAAGATAAATGGTATTGGAATAAATGCTCATCGTCGTTACCCAGAAAAGAATACAGAACGCAAAAACACTTTTTTCTTTTCTTACAAATAAACTATAAATAACATAGATAAGCATTGTTACATAAAGTACAAATACAAGTAAAAAACGCCAATCCAAAAGCCCAACATACGGCAGTTCGGCAAACGAATAGTCGCACGACTGCATATAAGGGACAAAGGCAAGCAACAGGTATTTCCCCATAAGCCACACCGCACTACCAAGACGAATATCCAAAGGCTGGTCGGCAAGGTAGTTCTGCATTAGCGTCACATACGAACTATGGTAATCGTGCCATACCGACAAAACCGCATATCTCATTCCCAGATAAATACCTGAGGATAAAACTAAAACAAATACTATATTAATGTATGGCTTTAAGTTTGTAAACACCGCAGATTTTGTCTTTTCGACCTTTTTCCCCTTTGGTTTTACTGTAGTTTTGGCAACTTCAATCAGCTTCTTTTCTCCAAAGAAATACACTACAAGCGGAATTGCGACAAGTGCAGTAATAGCACTTTCCTTCGAGAAGAACGACAGAGTGTAAGTCAAAAACATCCACAACAGATTGATTTTCCGCCCGTTCTCAAAATATTTAAGAGCGGAAATCATTGCAAGCAGAAGGAATAGGAAGTAGCACAATTCATCACGGCTCTTAATATTTGCAACCACCTCGGTGTGCATTGGATTTGCAGTGAAAATCAAGGTTATAAGTAACGGAAATATCCATGACCTTCGCTTGAACATCAATCTTAGCAACAAGAAAAGCACAACGCTGCAGAACGCATTCCACAGCACATTCATAACATGATAGAAAGTGGTATTGTCGGGAGAAATCTCCCACTCCAACGCGAAAAGCAACTGAGACACAGGACGATACTGAAAAGTTTCGGGCAGAAATTCTGCACCAGCCTGCGAATGGTTCATCATAATGTCCTTCCACCCCGAAATTCCTGCCGTAACGAACTTGTTATCCTTGAACAAAAAACTGTCATCGAGCACCCAGCCGTGATGGAAAGTATTGGCATACAACATTATAGCAAACACAAAAACGAAAGCACACACACCTATATCACGCATTTTGCGGTGTCTGCCATCATTACCATAACGTAGCCTATCTGTAATGTCAAGCATAGTCAACCCAAATCGGTGCAAAGTTAACAAGTTTTTTGCGTATTGTATCCAAATAAAGATTACTTTTGTACCTCAAAATTTCAATGTTATAGTAATGAAAGCGAAAAAAATAATCTTTACCATCATTAGTGTGGCAATAGGTTTGTTCTTCATTGTTTCCGCTGTTCTCAAGATATTCACAATCAAGGAGTTTGAACTTTACATATACAGTTACGGAATATTCAATTACACGCTCTGCACCCTGTTTGCCCGCTGTCTGATAGCATTTGAAATGTGCGTAGGCTTGTGCCTTGCGCTAAAATGGTGGTACAGACTAGCTTGGTGGCTGATGCAACTATCACTTCTCGGTTTTACCGTTTTCCTAATCTTCGCACAACTGCGTGGCGATGCCAACTGCCACTGCATGGGCGACTTCGTGGAACTGAACCCGTTGCAGTCGATGATTAAGAACTTTGTGATAATGGCACTTCTCCTTGTCGTAAGGAATCAGGAAAACTGGAATTTCAGATTCGAAAAGATAGTGAAACCACTGATTGTCATCATAGTAGCAGCAGTACCATTCATCGTTGTTCCTCCCGAAGTGCTATACAACAAAATATATTCAAGCGACAGAAACATAAACACTCCAATATTCGAAAAGGCTTTGGCAGACAGCACGTTCTACAAATGCTACCCAATTATCCGTCCAAACTACGAATACGACTCGACAACCTTCGTCACCGAAGACATACCTTTGGAACTTACTGGACGTAATATACTTATGTTTGCACATGCAGGCTGCAAGTTCTGTAGAGAAGGAGCAAAAAGAATCTCATTGTTCTTCCGCGAGAACAGATTGGATAGAACAAGATGCAAAGTGCTTATATTCGGCAACTTTCCACCATTAAGCACCTACGATTTCATCAAGGGAACCGAAGCATACGGATTCGAATACCGCGAAATAGACCCCATCACATCACTCAACATCGTTGATGGAGAGTTCCCTACATTTATATTGACGCAGGACGACAGCATAGTAAAATCGTTCGACCTCTGGGGACTGGAAGAAAGCACGATAAAAGAATTCCTCGAAGACGACACTGAACCTATTATTAACAATAACAAATAATTACATGAAATTCAGATTTTTAGCATTAGCAGCAATCACCCTTGCCCTAGTATCGTGCAAGGAGCAGAAACCGAAAATTGAGACCGCAGCTGACGAGTCAATCGTATATTTCTGCAAGGACATTACCCCCGAAAACATTCTTAAGCTGTACGAAGCCCTTGGTGTAAAACAAGAAGGTAAAATCGGCCTTAAAGTACATTTCGGTGAAGACGGAAACCAGAATTTCCTGAATCCGGAACTTTTAAGACCACTGGTTGAAAAAGTCAACCCCACTTTCGTGGAAACCAACGTATTGTATGTAGGCAAACGTCGTTACACCGATTCGCACATAGCATTGGCAAAGGAACACGGATTTACATTCGCTCCCATCGACATCCTTGATGCCGACGGCGAAACCGAAATCCCAGCCGAAGGTCTGAAGCACTACACAAAAATCAAGACTGGCAGCCACTTCAACGACTACGACAACTACATCATCTACTCGCACTTCAAAGGTCACGGTTCAGCCGGTTTCGGCGGTGCAATAAAGAACGTATCTATGGGACTTGCCTCTCCTGGCGGAAAGATGGCAATGCACGCCACAAACTTCCCGACCACAGCCGATCCAGAAGCTTGCGTAAACTGCCAACGCTGTGTTAGTCAGTGCCCTGCACAGGCAATAACAATCGGCGAAAACGGTCCTGTAATCGACACTACAAAGTGCATTGGTTGTGCAAAATGTATTGCTGAATGTCCACTCAAGATTTTCAAGCCAGACTGGAGAGAAATCGAAGAAAACGTATTCCTTGAGCGTCTGGTTGAATATGCAAAGGTCCTCAGCGAAGCAAAACCAATGGTATACATCAACGTAATGGACAACATTTCAAAGACTTGCGACTGTTCTGCAAAGGCTCCCGCCCCATTTATGGAAAAAGTCGGTGCTGTAGCTTCTACCGACATCGTTGCAATAGAAATGGCCTGCCACCAGCTAACCGCAGCAAAATACGGCAGTGAAGATGCTTTCAAAGATGTTAATGGCATTAGTGGTTACGGACAAGTTCAGTATGCACACCTGCTTGGAATGGGCAACATAAAGTATGTACTTGTTGATGTGATTACTGGCGAACGCATTAGCATCGAAGATGCGATAAAGTAATTTGAAGATTCTAAAATATGACGATTTGATAATTCGATAATTTCACAAAAAAATCACGGTGGTTGCCGTGATTTTTTTATGTCACTAGCTTCGTGGGTGATGCATAAGAATCTCCTCTAGCAAGGTCTGCTTATTTATGTGCGTATAAATTTCCGTCGTTGTAATTGACTCGTGTCCAAGCATTTCCTGAACTACTCTCAAGTCGGCACCACGCTCAACAAGATGTGTTGCAAACGAATGTCGGAATGTATGAGGGGAAACATTCTTTTCTATTCCAGCTTCTTTACATGTCTGCTTTATGATGGTGAAAATCATTGCGCGAGTTAACTTTTTACCATTACGGTTTAGGAAAAGAATGTCGCCACTGCCCTTCTGTGGCTCAACATGATTGCGGAACGACTTCATATAGTTGTCAATTTCCTGCATTGCCTTGTGTCCAATAGGCACAAGCCGCTGCTTGTCGCCCTTACCTACCACGCGGATATATTCCTCTGAAAAAAACAAGTCGGACAAGCGTAATCCAACAAGCTCAGACACACGCAAACCGCATCCGTACAGCACTTCTATTATCGCACGATTGCGATGTCCTAGTTCAGTACTGACATCAATGGCGCGTATTATTGCCTCTATCTCCTCAACGGTTAGCACAGTCGGCAAATGACGGGCAAGTTTCGGTGTCTCAATAAGTTCTGTCGGATCATCTTCAATCTGGTCGTCAACCAGCAGGAACTTGTAAAGCGACTTAATGGCTGAAATTGCGTGCGATTGTGATGTTGCAGCAATGTCCAGCTTTGCAATATAGCGAATGTATTCGCGAAGCATATCGGTATCAACATCAGCAAAACCGCCCGAAAAACCGATTTGAGTGAGATACGAATCCAACTTATGCAGTTCCTGCATATAGGAAATGTGCGTATTCTCCGAAAGCGACCGCTCCAACTTTATGTAGAACTCGTATTCCTTGAGTGTTGTTTCGCGCGACTTCATTTTGTTCCTTTGATTCGCAGTTTTTATTATTTTTGCAAAAATAATAAAAACAATGAAACTGCTGATTATAAATGGTCCAAACCTCGGAAACATAGGTCGCCGCGAACCAGAAATATACGGACATGAGGACTTTGAGCCTTTCCTTGAATCACTAAGGAATGAATTTCCAGAACACGAAATACAATATTTCCAGTCGCACCACGAAGGCGAAATAGTTGAAAAAATACATTCCGCCGAAGAAGAAAACTACGATGGCATAATTCTCAACGCAGGAGCATATTCACATACCTCCTACTCCATACGCGATGCTGTTGCAGCAATCTGTTTACCAGTAGTGATGGTGCATATTTCAAATGTGTATGCAAGAGAAAATTTCCGCCACGAGAATGTCATTGCAGCCAAATGCAAGGGTGTGATAACGGGCTTTGGACTAAAGTCGTATGAACTGGCGGTAAGAAGCTTTGCTGGCTGAAAGGCTAAAAAAGCGAACTGACCAAAAGGCGAACTGACTGTGAGACTGTTAGACTGTAAGCCCGTTAGACTGTGAGACTGATAGACATTTCTTCACTTTAGTATTTCCCTAACCGAAAAAAGCATTACTTTTGCAAACACAATCGGCCCCTTAGTTTAATGGATAGAATTTGGGATTCCGGTTCCTACGATAGGCGTTCGATTCGCCTAGGGGTCACAAAAACTGGGTTGTCATTCTGAACTTGTTGCAGAATCTCAACCCAGTTTTTTCAAAAAAAAAGGCCGCAACAAAAATGCTGCGACCTCATGCATTATGAAAACTAACCTTTTATTCCTTTACAAGTTTCTTCATTGCCGAACCATTTGCTGTTTCAACAGAGAAGAAGTAAACGCCAGCTTCAAGATTTGAAATGTCAATTGTGCTTTCGTTAGCAACCGACATCATCATACGTCCTGTTACATCATAAACAACAACCTTGTTCAAACCTTCAGCTTCAATGTTAACGATACCTGTTGTCGGGTTCGGGTAGATATTGATATCATTAGCGAAAGCACCTTCAATTGAAGAAGGATTTTCATGGTTGGCTTCGATTCTTATATCATCAATATATAGATAAGTCATGTCTCTTGTTGGACAATAATTTATAGCTAAGTATTTTGCCTCAGCAGGAACTGTACCTCTAAACGAGGAGAACGAATTAGAAGACACATCAGTAGTCGTATTGGCAACCTCAATCAGACTTTCCACTGTATTTGTCGTTGTAGAATACATAATTTTGAATCTTTCAGGAAAGTTTGGATTGTATAATGCATAATTGAATGATAGGTCTAACTCTCCAATATGATTTAGCAAAGGAGAAATCAAATATTGATTGTAATTGCTTGCGCCACTATTATAACTGCTAAATTTGAAACCATGTGTACCATTGGTAAATTCGCATATACCTAAAGCTGCTGCGTTCTGCGTATTCATACTTCTATATTCCCAGCAACCTATACCAGATTCAAAACTTTCAACAAATGGGAATTCGGAAATTCCTTGAGAACAATCCACTACATTTATCGTAACGTTTGCCGTTGCCGATCCGTTTGGATTAGTTACCGTCAATGATACGTTATGTGAACCCAAAGTATTCCACACTACATCTGCAGATGCCGTAGTTGCTGTTTCTGGCGAGCCACCTTCAAAAGTCCAAGCATAAGTAACATCGTTAGATACGCTAAAGACACTTGATGTAAAATGAGCCGACTGGTTAACTTTAACAACTTCTGGCGCATTTATATCAACCTCTGGTAAAGATTCTTCAGTAGGGCAAGATGATGTCGCAAAGTTGTATATGTTTTGAGCGCCAGCCGATGCTGATAGGAAGGCTGTTCCAGCGTCATTAATGAAATAATCGTTGATTTCTGCAACATATCCACTTGGGCAGAAAACATATATTGATGGCACATAGCCTTCGTATATAGATACGTTACTTGACAAATGTGTTGTAGCATCAACAATCGGAATAGGATTGTGTCCACCATCAGTAAAATCGCCTTGCGAATATGTGTTGTGATTACTAGAAGATCCACTTGATGTTCCTGTTATCTGCGCAGATGTATTGCTTGTTTCTGTCTCAATCAACAAAACCACAAATTCTCCATTACCACCCTGTCCGTATGTTTCGTATAAATTCTCCAATATACCACTATTATGATAAGACCAGCAGGGACCACACCATGCACAGAAGAAATCAATTACAACATACTTTCCTTGATCCAAATAACTCTGAATGTTGTGAGAATCTCCATTCATGTCGGTTGCTGTAAAATTGGTAAAAGTACCCCAATTTATAGCATCGCGAGTACCTCTATCCAATCTTGCATTCATATCCAAGCATTGGATTTCGCCCTTACTTGCATTTTGAGCGAACATTGTTGCGGCAACTAATACAGACACAACAAAAAGTAAAATTTTCTTCATAAAATATATGCCCGGTTATATGCCATCGGACCCCTCGGCTTTTAATTATTCCTAAAATTAACGATGACAAATTTAATTATAATTTTTATGCTACAAAGCATTTTTTTCATTTTTATCACTTTTTCGTCAACGCCACACCTATCGCCTTGCTCAACTGGTCGGGACAGGATGTATCCTTGTAGCCACATCGGATTCCTCCAAGCTTTGCAATCACCTCTTTTGCATCCATTCCCTCAACGAGTTTGCCAATCCCTTGCAAATTTCCATGGCAACCGCCGTAAAACTGAACATTATGTAATTTTCCATCAACTATCTCAAACTCAATCATCTCCGAGCAGGTTCCCTGCGTACGATACTGAAATTTCATACACCTATATATTATTGGTTAAATCTTATTGCAATATTCCGCTATTTCATCAATGTTTTGCACGCTCATGCAACGGAAATGTCCGCGCGGACACTTCTCATACCCCAATTTGGAACATGGACGACAGCGCAAATCCTTTACTTCAAATATCTTAGACTTCTTCCCTGCCATATATGGCGTCATGCCGAACTGCGGAATCGTATTGCCCCAAATCGACACAATATCCTTCTTGAACGCCGAAGCAATGTGCATAAGTCCTGTGTCGTGAGTAATCACAAACTTTGCCTGCCTAACCACAGATGCCGACTGCGACAAAGAAAACATTCCGCAAAGATTTATGCAGTTTTCATTCTCGGCACAAATGTATTCCGCTGCCTCCACATCAGAATTTCCACCAAGCAGAACCACAAAGGAATTTACCTTGCCACACAACTTAGAAATCAACTCCTTGGGCATCCGCTTTGTTGCATGTTGCCCTCCTATGGCGTATGCCGCGTATGTGCCAGCCTCAAGTCCAAAAGCCGACTTTGTGTCAACTTCCTCAGCCTCTGGAATGAAATAGTCAAGTCCTTTACCATCGTTGTGAACATCGAACAAGCGCGTAGCAGTCATATACCTGTCAACAATATGTATATCCGGCAACTTGTTAATCTTGAAGCACGATGTTGCAAGCCATTTCTTAAAGTTCAACTTCGGAAACGTAAAATCCAGAATCTTCAACTTGTTGATTATGCGCTTGGAACGAAGATTTTTCTGCAAGTCTATCACATAATCGAAAGGAATTTCGCGCAACTCGTCAACTGTTTCTGCATAGGTATCTTTAAGCACATGCACCTCGTCAATATACGGATTCGACTCCAAAATTCCGGCATTAGCTGGTTTTGTAAGGAAATGAACCTCAGCATTCTCGACCTGCTGTTTCAGGCATCGCACGACAGGCGTAGTAAGCACAATGTCACCTATGCTACTGAAACGAATAACAAGGTAACGGACTATGTATTTTTCTTCTTCCATCGCAAAAAATTTACACGCAAATGTAAGGATTATTTACGATTTGGGATTTACGATTGACAATTTTTGAAATTCTGGCATTGGTTGTGTAATCTCAACAATCTTTTGGCTCTTTTAACGCACAACGTTCAAATTCATCGCAACGCGAACATTTAATGTTCCGTTTACGCATCTCCGCATTATTACTGATTTCGGTTTCTGGAAACTTCTTACGCTTTCCGAAAAAGACCTGCACCCCTATCGCGACAAAACACAATGCAACAAGTACAACCGAAACAATTAATATCAACAGGAATGTACTCATTTAACGCATTGTAAAATATTTTCTATATCGTATTGTAAGGATACCTGTCAAAATGAATTTTCTTTACCATTTCGAACAGTTTCTCCTTGAACTCTTCAATATTCTGCATATCCTTTGCCGACACAAAAACACAATCATCATTCTTTGCAAAATACATTTCTTTCAAGTCATCCAACGAATAGTTTTCGCGCTTCATAGGCGTTAGGTCATCCTCGTCCTTCTTGACATACGTAAATGCATCTATCTTGTTGAAGACCACCAATATCGGTTTGTTTATAATTCCAATGTCCTTGAGTGTCTGCTCAACAACCTCCATTTGCTCCATAAAGCAAGGATGCGAAACATCTACAACATGCACTATCAAATCGGATTCGCGAGCTTCATCCAAAGTTGACTTGAAAGATTCAATAAGCGTTGTCGGCAACTTGCGAATAAAACCAACCGTATCACTTAGCAGAAATGGCAGATTGTTTATCACAACCTTGCGCACCGTAGTATCAAGCGTTGCGAACAACTTGTTCTGCGCCAGCACATCCGACTTGCTTATTAGGTTCATTATGGTTGACTTGCCAACATTGGTGTATCCGACCAGCGAAACCCTGACAATGCCAGTACGATTCTTGCGCTGCTGTATCATGTTGCGGTCAATCTTCTGCAAATCGAGTTTCAACTTTGCAATCTTGTCGAGCACAATTCGGCGGTCAATTTCTATCTGCGTTTCACCAGGACCACGCATTCCTATACCGCCTCGCTGACGCTCCAAATGTGTCCACATACCTGCCAGACGCGGCAAAAGATACTGATACTGAGCTAATTCAACTTGGGCTTTTGCATGGGCAGTACGTGCATTCTGGGCAAAAATGTCAAGAATAAGATTGGTACGGTCAAGTACTTTGACTTTCAGTTCGCGCTCAATGTTTCTCAACTGAGTGGGCTGCAACTCATCATCAAATATCACGAGAAAAATCTCGTTTTCCTGAATATACTGCTGGATTTCCTCCAACTTGCCTGTTCCTACGTATGTCCTTCTGTTTGGTGTATCGACATTCTGCACGAACTTTTTCACAGGTAAAACGCCTGCTGTACTTGCAAGAAACTCAAGTTCAGCAAGATACTCATCCACCTGCTCTCGCGTCTGCTGGCGATTTACGATTCCTACAAGGACTGCCCTCTCAAATTCTTCTTCCTGACATTCAAACATTGAGCTATAATTTAAAATTAATAGGAATAGTATATTTCACCTTTACGGGCTCACCATCTTTCATTCCAGGTTTCCAGTTGGGCATTGACTTCACAACACGAACAGCTTCCTTATCTAGCGATTTGTCAACCCCTCTCGGCACGGTCACATCAACAACCTTACCGGTCTTGTCGATTATAAACTGTACAAAAACCTTTCCTGTTATATTTTTCTTCAAGGCTTTCTTCGGATATTTGATATTTTCCGATAAATATTTACCGAGACCTGCATTTCCATCGGGAAATTCTGGCTTTACCTCCAACTGCTCAAACGAATATTCAGCATCGTTGCCAGTCACGGCATTACCATTCTGTTTGTCCTGCGCATATACGAAAGCAGGGAAAACTATACCTATTAATAAATATAATAGCAACGACTTAATTTTCATATTTATCTTATTTAAGTTCATAAAAAAAGCCCTGTCGAACGGCAGGGCAAAATATTAACCTTATAAACATTTAGTTCAACTTGAAATTGATAGGCACCTGATATGTTACAGGAACTGCCTTACCACGCTGTGAACCCGGCTTCCATGAAGGCATTGCCTTTACAACTCTTACTGCTTCAGCATCAAGTGCAGGGTCGACACCACGGAGAACCTTTACCTTTGTAACAGCACCAGTCTTGTCGATTACGAACTGAACGAATACTCTACCAGAAACACCATTTTCCTTTGCTATTGCAGGGTACTTGGTATTTTCTGCCAAATATTTCATGAGAGCCATATCGCCACCAGGATATTCAGGCTTGTTTTCTACAGCAGCAAATGCAACAGGTTCAACTTCTTCCTCCTCCTCTACTTCGATGGTTTCAACAATGTGAATCTGAGTCTGAGTCTTTTCATCTGCTTCTGAGTTAATGTTAATATCATCAACCTTTACATCGTCTTCAACGATAACAAGTTCCTCGATAATCTGTTCCGGTTCTGGTTCCGGTTCTGGTTCTGGTTCTTCAGGTTCTTGTTCTTCCTGTATCGTATTGTCGATTTCTTCTTCTATAACCTCGTCAATTGTCAAATCGCCAAGAGCGCCAAGAGAAGCGTCTTCTGATGACCATTCAAAAGCAACGAGACAAGCAGCCAATGCAACTACTGCACCTATTTCTAAAAAGATGATTCTGAATCTATCAAGATCAGCTTTTGGTGATTTCTTTACTTGCATAATACAGTCCTTTCTAATTTATATTTTCGGTTGTAAAAATACGCAAAATATTTTTGACTACAAATTTTTATTCCAATTTTTATTTACCAAAGTATATGAACAAAATAAGCGGTTGTAATTTATTGAATAACAATTCCTTTTAATGTCGCAGAACTGGCTTCAGTTATCCTCACTTTTACATAATCGCCCTTTTTATATGCCTTTTTGTCAAACACAACCATCTTGTTTTGCTGTGTTCGTCCACAAAACATTTCACTAGAGCGCTTCGACTCGCCCTCGACAAGCACCTCGAACTCCTTGCCTATATCGCACTTGTTACGCTCCAACGAAATACGATTTTGTATCTCAATAAGCCTTGCAAGCCTTGCCACCTTTTCCTCTTCGGGAACATCGTCAACAAGATTCTTTGATGCAAATGTGCCAGGTCGATTTGAATACTTGAACAAAAAGGCGGAATCGAAACCTACAGTCTCCATCAAGTCAACTGTCTGCATGTAATCGGCCTCTGTTTCTCCACAAAATCCGCAGAAAATATCGGTAGAAAGTCCGCAATCGGGAATAATGCGACGGATAGCGGATATTCTGTCAAGATACCATTCGCGAGTATATTTGCGGTTCATGCGTTCGAGCACTGCATTGCTACCCGACTGTACAGGAAGATGTATATGATTGCAAATGTTGCTGTTACGAGCAATTGTTTCCAAAAGTTCATCGGAAATATCCTTTGGATGAGATGTCGTGAAACGAACCCTCATTCCGGGAACATGCTTTGCCACGGTTTCAAGCAGTTTCGGAAAATCCATATCGCCGAAACGATACGAATTTACATTCTGTCCTAGCAAAGTTATCTCCTTGTAGCCCTGTTTCATCAGGTTTTCCGACTCGCGCAAAATGTCATCGGCACTACGGCTACGCTCGCGACCACGAGTATACGGTACTATGCAGTACGAACAGAAATTATTGCACCCACGAGTAATCGACACAAAACCCGAAATGCTCTCGTTATCAAGGCGCAAAGGTTCTATGCCTGCGTATGTTTCAGCAATGTCGAATTCAGTATCAACCACAGGCTTAATGTCGGTTTCGCGCACAAGTTCGGGAATATGCCTATAAGCATCGGGACCAGCCACAAAATCAACAGCCCCACTATCGAACAACTTGTCGCCAACTCTCTGTGCCATACAGCCAATGACTCCGACTTTCAAGCCTTTGTTGCGATGCTTCAGTCCTTTCATGTAGTCGAGGCGATTCCAAATCTTCCTTTCTGCATTATCGCGAACCGAACAAGTGTTTATTATCACAACATCGGCCGACTGAACATCATCAGTAGTTTCGTACCCATCAGCCTTCATTATTGCCGCAACCATTTCTGAATCAGCGACATTCATCTGACAGCCGTAGGTTTCAAAATATATCTTTCCTGTCTTCATTTAAAAGCGTTTGTAAGAAGGCGCAAAGATAACCCAAAAATATTTATTGGGGAGTTTATAAATTCCATTTCTTCCACCACCACTGGAACACAACAAGCGCCCAAACCTTTGCAGTGGCATCGCCGACATTGGTGGAATGTAGCCTGTTTTTCAGGTCGGCAATTTCTGCATAGCTGAAAACGCCCTGCTCATCAACAAATTTCTTCGACAGCAAGTCGTTTTCTATCAAGTCGTAAAGCTCATTGTTGAACCATTTAAGCAAAGGCACCTCAAAACCATGCTTTCTACGATTCAAAAGATCTGCAGGGAAGAAATCTGCAAAGGTTTCACGAAGAATCTTCTTGCGCGAATGTGCATCAATCTTGTACGATGACGGCAAACACGAAACATAATCCACAACCGTATGGTCGAGGAATGGCACGCGAACCTCAAGACTGTTTGCCATCGACATAAGATCAACCTTTGTAAGCATATCGCCTTGAAGCACAAGGTGCATGTCGGCATAAAGCACATCGTTCATATCGGCAAAACTGCTATCCAGATACAAAGACTTACGCTCATCTAGTTTTGCATTATCATATTTTGGCTTCAACAGTCGCGACACATAATCGCCATCGCCAATGCTTGCCCACCGCCAATAGCGTTCAGCATCAGAAAGATTGTAACCGGATGCAAACCTGTCGAGTTGACGGAAAGTGTTAGAAATCTTGGAGTTTCTCGACTTCGGCATAATCTTCCACAATGGCGCAAACGCAGCAACCGCCTTTTCCTTAATGCCGGCGTTCATTACACGCAAATGCGCTGAGTGCTTGTTGTAGCCAGAAAAAAGTTCATCAGCGCCATCGCCACTAAGGGCAACAGTAACCTTTGAGCGTGTAAGTTTGCTCAAAATGTCAACGGCAAGCGCGGATGAATCTGCAAAAGGCTCATCAATATAGTCGAGTGTATGCGAAATGTTGTCAAGCAAGTCCTTGCTGCTGATTTTGAATGCAGTATGGTTGGTATTGAAGCGCTTAGCAATGATTTCTGCGCAGTCGGTCTCATCGAAATACTTGTTGTCTGAAAAACCAACCGAGAAGGTGTTTAGCTTTTGCGTAAACTGCGATGCAAGTCCAGTAACTATCGATGAATCAATACCTCCGCTAAGAAAACAACCCAACGGCACATCGGCAATCAACCTTCGTTGCACAGATGCCGACAACAATTCACGAAGCCTCTTTTTTGCGGTTTCATAATCATCATCAATCTGCACTTCCCTGCGATTTGGAATCTTATAATATGTATGTTCCTCTACACCAGATGGAGTAATCCGCAGGAAAGTTCCAGGACACAATTTGCGAGTATTCTCGAAAATGCCTTGATTTGTAGGAATATAGTTTAACTGAAAATATGTTGCAAGTGCCTCGTTGTCAATTTTGCGCGGAATACCCATGGCTATCAAGGCTTTCATTTCAGATGCGAACATTATCTTTTCAGAATCGGAATACACGACAACCGGATTTATGCCCATTCTGTCGCGCACCACAAGACACTCCTTTTTATTTATGTCATAAAAAGCAAAGGCAAAACAACCGTTCAGTTTTTCAATTGCTTTACTGCCGTACTTAATCAGCAGATACAAAAGAACTTCGGTATCAGACTTCGACTGGAATTTCACTCCATCGGCAATAAGTTCCTCGCGGAAATCGTTATGATTGTAGAACTCGCCGTTGAACACCAGCACAAAGTTTCCCGATGCATCAAAAAAAGGCTGACTTCCAGCATCCGAGGTGTCGATAATCGACAAGCGCGTATGTCCAAGCGCAACATTGTCGCGAACAAAGAAGCCATTGCTGTCGGGACCTCTACTATACAAGGCATCAACAGCCGACTTTATCTTACTGTCAAGTTCTTTACCACCAAACGAATATATTCCTGCAATTCCACACATAAATGTCTGTTATATCGGCAAAATTAGCACAAATTTATTTTCAATAAAAACATTTTAACATTGGCAAATTACAAGTCCTGCTCCACTCCTTTCATGCTGAGTTGGATGCGTTTCCTTTCCATATCCACCGACACGACCTTGACCTTCACATACTGGTGAAGTTTCAGCACATCGGTTGGCGACTCTATGCGCTTTTCGGAAATCTGCGAAACATGCACAAGCCCATTTTCTTTGATTCCGAAATCGACAAAAGCACCAAAATTGGTAATATTTGTAACAATTCCTGGCAAAATCATACCTTCTTCCAAATCATCAATGCGATGTATACTCTTGTCGAACTCGAGCACCTTCACCTGACCACGCGGATTTCTGCCTTTTTTCTTCAGTTCGGTTACAATATCCGTAAGACTTGGCATACCAATCTGGTCGGTCACATATTTTGACAAGTCAATGCCATCAATAATTTCTGGAGTTTCGACAAGTTTTTCAGTCGTAACCTTGCAATCCTTTGCCATTTTTGCAACAATTCCATACGATTCGGGGTGAACAGCGGTATTGTCGAGCGGATTGTCACCATCAGGAATACGAAGGAAACCTGCGCACTGCTCGAAAGCCTTGCTTCCGAGACGAGTGACATCCATCAGCTGTCGGCGATTGGTAAACGCGCCATGTTCCTTACGGTAATCGACAATATTCTGCGCAAGCACAGGTCCTAGTCCCGAAACATAATTCAGCAAATGCTTGGTCGCAGTATTAAGATTCACGCCGACATTATTAACCACGCTAACCACAACGCGGTCGAGACTATCCTTGAGCAACTTCTGGTCAACATCGTGCTGATACTGCCCCACTCCTATCGACTTGGGCTCAATCTTTACAAGTTCGGCAAGCGGATCCATAAGCCTTCTAGCAATTGAAACTGCGCCACGCACCGTAACATCATACTGCGGGAATTCCTCCCTTGCCACCGATGATGCCGAATAAACAGATGCTCCATCCTCACTAACTACGAAAACCTGCACTGGACGGTCGAAATGTATGCGCTTTACAAAATATTCTGTCTCACGGCTGGCAGTTCCGTTACCAATGGCTATAGCATCAATCTTATACGCAGAAACCATTGATGACAGTTTCTTCATTGCCATTGCCGTCTGCTCCTGTGGCTTATGCGGATAAATGTTGTCATTGTGGAGCAGATTTCCCTCTGTATCAATGCAAACCAACTTGCAACCTGTACGATAACCAGGGTCAATGCCTAAAATTCGTTTTTTGCCAAGTGGCGGAGTCATAAGCAATTGACGCAGATTAGCGGCAAAAACCTCAATGGCGGCAACATCAGCCAGCTCCTTGCTCGATGCGGCAAACTCATTCTCAATAGATGGCTTTATCAATCTTGAATACGCATCGGAAATAGTTTCTGTAAGCAAGTCGGAGCATTGTCCCTTGCCATGAATGAACAAATATTTCAACGGCTTGAGCGAATGCTCCTCATCTGGCGATATGTCAACACGCAAGAAGCCTTCGCTTTCGCCACGGCGCATTGCCAAAATCCTATGAGATGGACAAGTGGAAAGTTTTTGACTAAAATCAAAATAATCGCGATACTTTTCGGCTTCATCAGCCTTGGATTTCACCACTTTTGATGAAATAACAGCCTCCTGAGTAAACAATCGGCGAACGCGTTCGCGTGCCGACTTGTCCTCGCTGATAACCTCGGCATTTATGTCGCTTGCACCTGCTATTGCATCTTCCACCGACTTTACATCATCGTTCAGGTATTTCTTTGCTTCAGCATAAACATCAACTGATTTCTGAGCAAAAATGAGTTTTGCCAACGGTTCCAGTCCCTTTTCGCGAGCAACAGCAGCACGAGTTCTGCGCTTTGGCTTATACGGAAGATACAAGTCCTCCAAGTCGTTCATATCCCACGACTCGTTTATGGCACGCTCGAGTTCTGGCGTAAGCTTTTCTTGCTTTGAGATGGTTTCGAGTATAGATTTCTTGCGAGCAAGCACTTCCTTGAAATGCTCGTACTGCTTATAAATCAATTCAATCTGCGTTTCATCAAGTCCGCCAGTACGTTCCTTGCGATAACGAGAAATGAAAGGAATGGTACAACCGTCATCGAGCAAAGCAACAGTGTTGGATACCTGTCTTTCGGAAATACCAGTACCAATGGAAATTAACCTAAAAATATCCTGCATAAAATTTATTCTTCAATTTTTGCGACTTCGTCCCTCTGCCGGCGCGAGAAACTAAAGTACATCTGCATAAAGTAACTGTAAACTATTACAATCACCATAGTTATTATCTTCGAGAGCATTGCTGCAATTTCCTTGTTTGTCATTCCGAAGAACGAACATCCCCAAAATCCAATGAAGTCAGCATCGACAAAGACCACCTCGTTGAACAGCTTAAGCAACAAGTAATTAAGCAATATTGAACCGCAAACCGTTCATCCGTAGCGAAACAATTGCCTGTATCCCTGCAAGGTAGATGCGGTGAAAGTTATGTATTTTGCCAAAAGGAAACCTATGGTAAATGTTATCGGGAATTCTGTTATGAACGCTGCAATATGCGGAGAAATCACGACAAAGCCCAAATCCACATTGCTTGCACCAAATGCGTAATTGTAAAGTATATAATATAGGAATATATCAAGCAGAGTGTTCATTCCGCCAGTAAATCCATACCTGAATATTGTCTGCGGGATAAACCTGCGGAAAGGCTTGTAAAACCAGTCAACTACTGCGATTATGATATTTCTTATAGCCCTTAGCATAGAAATGCAAAAGTACAATAAAATTTACGATTTTCGATTTTTGATTTACGATTTTAGTGTTATGTCTAAAAGTCAGACGGGCTTGCAGGCTAACATCCGGATTATATTTGCCTATTCGACTTTCCGCCTTTTAGCCTGTTTGCCTTTTAAATATTACACATTCTCGAGGCTCCAATCAATCGGATCAATGCTATGCGCTTTCAAATAGTTATTTGTCTGCGAGAAATGCTTGCATCCAAAGAAACCGCTATGTGCGCTCAATGGCGATGGATGAGCAGCAGTAAGCACAAGATGCCGATTATGGTCGATAAGCGATGATTTTGCCTTGGCATAGTTTCCCCACAACAGGAAAACAAGGTTATTTTTCTGCTCGTTAAGGATAGAAATCACCTTGTCGGTAAACCTCTCCCAACCTTTGTTCTGATGCGAACCTGCCTGATGCGCACGCACCGTAAGTGTCGCGTTAAGCAGGAAAACGCCTTGCTCTGCCCAATGTGTAAGATTGCCGTGATTGGGAATCTGGAAACCTATGTCGCTATTGAGTTCCTTGTAAATGTTCTGCAAGGATTTTGGAATCTGCACTCCATACCGGACAGAAAAGCACAATCCATGAGCAAACCCTGGCGTATGATACGGATCCTGACCGAGAATTACAACCTTTACCTTGTCGAACGGAGTTGTGTCGAATGCATTAAAAATCTGACTTCCCGGAGGGAAAACCACATACTGTTGCTTTTCGGCAACGAGAAAACTCTTCAGTTGAGAAAAATATTCGCTCGAAAATTCATCCTTTAGCCGTTCGTACCACGAATCATCTATTTTTACCGTCTTCATCAGAATCAAACATTTTGTCGAGCACATTCTTACCGACAGGCTTCTCGTTAGTAATGAATATGCTATGTTTTACAAAACCGCCATACTGGTTTACCTCATCAATTATGCTCTGCACCAAAGACACAACATCTTCGTATATAGGAATTAACGCCGTACATATAGCATAATTGCCATCGTACTGTATGGATTCTTCCACCGAATCGCATTTCTCAAGGTAATATTTAGTCTCGTTGGCAATTACCTTTTTCTGAAAATCGGTATACGGCTCCTTAGAAACACCGCCAAGCACAAATATATACCTCAAGCGATGATCCTTGCCGCCAAGTCCCGATGCTACATATATCTTCGACTCATCAAGCAACGACGACTCGAGAAACATCTGGCACTGCTGATATGCAAGCATCGCCCACTTCCTAATGTCATCATCGCAAGATTCGAGGTACTTTTCCAGAAACCTGTACGCCTCTATCTCGCCAGTACATGCCAGCGACACGAGCATTCGCTTGCGATCTTCCAAATCGGTACAATCGGAAAGACGTGCGAAAATAGCAGACAAATCCTCTTCTACATCGGATTTTCCAGCATCCTGCATCATTGCGTAGAACTCAAGCTGAACATCGGCATCCACATTAGTCTCTACAATACGTATCTTTTCGGGATGCTTCATTGCGATTTCTCGCATCTGCTCCAGTATTTTCTCGTGTCCGCCTTCAAGCTTCATTTTGCGTTCCTTACATCTACAATCTTACCTATGAAATATAGGTCTTCGCCAGCATATATAGGATTGAAGTCCAAAATCACATGATCATCAGTAATTTCATTGACAACAGCATTCATAATAATGCCGTCCTCGTCCTCCATTGGAACAATGTCACCTTCCTCAGGCATATCTTCAACGCCAGTCTCATCTATGAACTCCGATTTCGGGAATCCGATGAACAAATCCTCATCTATATCGCCGTATGCCTCGTCCTTAGGAATCATAAACTTGAATTCCTGTCCAGGTTCCATTCCGACAAGTTTTGCCTCCATCGGCTCAAGAAGTTCGCCCTTGCCACATACAAACTCTATGCAACCAGAACCATCTTCCTCATTCTTCGTTGAATATGCAAGTTCCTCATTATAACCATCTAGGAACAAGTCGT
Source organism: Bacteroidales bacterium (assembly GCA_045112395.1). Lineage (GTDB taxonomy): Bacteria > Bacteroidota > Bacteroidia > Bacteroidales > ML635J-15 > Bact-19. Next base: position 1,734 of record JBGUHW010000143.1, on the reverse strand, counting down.
ATGCGACTTTTACCAACTTTCCTTCTGCTACTTTCATACATTATAAATTTAAAGGTGTAATATTAGCAATAATAATTGGAACAGCAAAGACATATTTTATTTTTCTGATATAGCGGAAAAACAAGCATAAGATGTTTTATTGCTTTTCGATATGCCGTTTCCAAAATTCCTTTGTCATAAACATCCGAGCAAACTTTTTGTCATCCAACTTTTTAGTAATCAACGCGAAAGCAAATGTCACCGCAAAGGCAAAAATCGCACGCACAAGTATCACACCTGTCCAGTGTGCTCCTGCGCCTATAATCAATATAGTATCCTCGAAAATGCTGTGGAACAAGCCCATAAGCGTCATCGCAAAGAAAATATCCTTTGGCTTCATACCCTCTTTCCTACCCTCGTCAACAATCAATCCGCCTCCGTATGCAAGTCCCATTGTCATACCGATGACCGTCAACGGCAACATACGCTCGCTTATGCCAAGCCAGCCAAGCAAAGGAAGGAACATTCGGTTTATAAACTTCATAAAGCCAATGACTTCGAGCAGACGCACAAACATTACAAGAGCAAATATCACAGCGATAATAAGTCCGTAGTTCTTTAGTTCGTTCAATGCCCACTCGCCCCAACCGAGATGTCCCGGAACAAGGAATTCGGGCATAACTACTGATTCCTGCAATGTGCCTGTAAGCGAATAAATTCCATTTAGTATCGCACCGAGAGCAATCGCACCGAGAAAACGAATAAGGAACATTATCCAGAACTTTACGCCAGTTTTCTTTGCTATGCCTACTTCGACAGGGAAATTGTGTGCCACAATGACCATCGTAAGCAGAATGGTAAGCTGCGAATGTGTAAGCGGTTCACTTAGTGATGAATAAATCGAAAACAGCGAAAGCAATCCGCCATAAATGTTGACCACCATCGCCGAAAGCCACACTATTGCAGTCTCGGCTGGTAAACCCACTATGCCCATAACTGGTTCGAGCGCACCGCTGATATACGGCAGAACTCCAAATTCCTGAATCAGACGAATTATTATAGAGACAGGAATCATCAGCTTGAAAAGAATCCAGCACGATGATGCAGTCCGCTTTATGCAGTATTTGAAAAATTCTACGACGCTATTGCCTTTCACCTGCAATGCCTTTATACTAAACCTGCATGAAATCGCTGTCGCTTATCATTCCGGCGACATCAGGATTATTTTTTTTCAGATCCTCAAGCCGTTCCGACGATGTCTTTGCTATCTCCTCGTTCTTCTTGATAAGACTTTCATCAACTACATAGTCGTATGTAAAATTCTTATTGTCGAGTTTCACCCGAATATAGTTCTGGACAACCTCTTTCTTTGGCGACAAAAGTCTAAGTTTTTCTTCATTTTCAACCTTGACTATGTATGAATTGTTGGCTGAAAGTTCTGGAAGATGAGAATTGAAATAACTGCTCCAACGAGGACTGTCGGTCTTGAACTTCTCTACAACAAAAGACAACCATGCCGAAACTACATCGGAAAGAGAATATTCCTTTTCTCCCAAATTCGAATCATCGAAAGTAGATTCAGTAGCAACCGTTTGCTTCTCCTCTGCATTTCCTCCAAGTCCGACTATCTTGCTAAGAAGATTTTCTGCACCTGGTTTTGCTTTATTTTCCTGCTGAACCTTAGGTGTTTCGCTTGGCTTTTTATCCTCAACTATTTTTGCTGGTTCCGGTTTGGCTTGCACTGGCTTAGGTTCG
>JBGUHW010000142.1:0-9086 GCA_045112395.1 Bacteroidales bacterium | reverse complement strand
GTGTACGATTATATGTTTGCAAGGTATGCTCCTGCAACGGTTTCCCTCGGCCTCGACATCCACATACCATACGGCTTCTGCGACACCACAATTACAACCGCCTATAACCCAGACTTCATATCATACCAGTGGAGCACTGGTGAAACGGATTCCGTCATCCATGTCAACCGTAGCGGAAGATATACCGTGACCGTTACAAACAGCTTTGGCGTTACCAGTACTGATGACATAAACGTATATTTCCCCGAACATTTCCAGATGCATGACACCACCATATGTGCTGGCGATACAGTATACTGGAATCTCAAACTGCGACAGGACGAATACTCTTTCCAATGGTTTATGGATGGAGAACAATATGGAGATGCAAGCAACCAGATTGAAATATCCGAGGCGGGGGCATATACATGCATAATAACAGATTCCATTGGGTGCAGTTTCCAAACCGATACAATGCACCTGGCAATCGACAATTATCCTATCTCAGCAGGTTTCGAAAATAGCGATACCACCCTATGCTACGGCAACAGACTACACATTGCATCCGGATACGAAGAAACCACCTCGGCTATATGGAACGACGGAACCACAGACCTTGAACATTACCTGACACAACCTGGCACATACACTGTCACAACAACAAACACGCGTGGCTGTACAGCAACAAACAGCATAAATGTAAACATACAGGGACGTGTGCCGACACCAAACTTCAGCATCGAAGGACACTGCCAGAACGCAGAGGTTACTACTACAAACCTAAGCACTTCCGAAATCGGAGAAATATCGCTGTACAGATGGTATGCAAACGATAGCCTCATCGGAACTACGGAAAACATTAGCCATTCATTTGATGAATATGGCACACAGTCGCTGAAACTTTACCTCGAAACTTCCGACCATTGCTTCAACGATACGACTATACCTATATATATATACCCGCAACCAAAGCCAGACTTCTCACCAAAGCATTTCTGCCAGAACGCTCCAACAGAAATTAGTGCAAGAACGACTATTGCAGAAGGCGATATCATTAATCACCTATGGAATCTCGGAGATGGAAACGTAAACGGCGAAAGCATCACCAACACATTCGAGTCGTACGGAATAAAGACAATAACACTCTCGGCAGAAAGCGAAGAGGGATGCATCGGAACAAAAGACATCGAAGTAAATGTTCTACAGGCAGAAATGCCAGCAACGGAAATATCTGGAGTTTGCCTCGGGTACGAAACTACATTCATAAACAAAACCCCGTTCAACAACATTAACCCACAAACCGCTTGGGAATGGGACTTCGGTGATGATACGGAAACTTCTCCGAATAAAAACACCACCCACACATACGACACAACAGGAACCTACAATGTGTCTCTCACAGTATCATTCGCAAACCACTGCACAACCACAACAGACACCACAATAACAATCCACGAACTGCCCGAAGCGACAATCACCGCAAACGATGGTTGTGTCGGTTCAGAAACAACTCTTAATGCCGAAATAATATCCGTTGACAACATCGCTACATACAAATGGCAGATTGACAGCATATTCGAATCGAGCGAACAGCGTCCTACATTTGTTTCCGACACGACTGGCACATTCACCGTAACCCTCGATGTGCTAACTGAATTCTCCTGCCCGACACAAGTAACCGACAGCATCACCATACACGGAAAGCCAGATGTGGCATTTACTCAGTCGCGCGACTGGGGAGGTTCTCCTCTGTATGTCGAGTTTGAGAACACATCAGAAGGTGCAACTTCATACCACTGGGATTTTGGCGATGCTGGAGAAAGCAACCAGACAAATCCATACTTCATTTTCACAGAGCCTGGCAAATACGAGGTAAGCCTAACTGGCACAAACGAATTCGGGTGCTCAAGCAAATACACATCTTCGGCAATAACAGTAGTGGAGCCGATAGTTGACATTATGCTCATGGACTTGAAGGCAAATGAGGAAAACGGATTTGCTAAAATATCGCTGATCATCGTCAACCTGGGCACACTGCCAGTAGAAGACCTTGTGCTCGAACTGAAGGTAAACACCCAGATATACCACGAATCTATCGGACACATAGCACAGGGCGCAGTCGTGCCTCACACTTTCGGCACAATGATTCCGATTCCCAATAGTGCCAGCATCGCCAACACCATCTGCGTTGAGGCTATTGTCCCCGATGTCGAAGGTCACAGCGACATGAACCCAGCAAACAATACCCTTTGCATTACCGATGCCGAGAACCTGTCGGTTGGTATTCCCTACCCGATTCCTGCACGCGAGCAAATTACCTGCGACATATACACCAAGATTCATACCGACCTTGACATTTCAATATTCAATATCTTCGGAAAACTTGTGAAGCAAGAACAAATCAGCCAGCACAAGGGCTACTTGAAGTATGTTGTCAATGTTATGGATCTGGCGGGTGGAATGTATTTTATCAGAGTGAACTCAAAGGACGAAAGCATTACGCATAAGTTTGAAATAAGGTAAGATTTGTTATTCGCAAACAACTCTGTCTGAACTTGCTAACCAACATATAGCACATTTTCCATTTTATGGAAAATGTATTACCAGTTCTTATTTTCTCAAAGTCCTAAACTTCTCGGCACTACAGCATATATCTATGTCAACATTCGTCTCTATGCCTTCGAGGCGACCATCCTCGCAGAACTGCCAGAACACCCATTCTGATGGCAATTTCTTTGGATTTTCTTTCTCTGAATAATGCGCAATCCATATCGGATACTTGCGGAAACGCTTGTCATCGGTAATTACCTTCTCATAGAAATTGCTATATGTATATATTATAGGTACTACACCATAATGCTCCTCAACAATTGTAAGCCAGTTGAGCAATCCATTTTTCAAACTCGTGATGCTCTGCACCTTACTATATTTCTCAATATCAAGCACAGGTACGAAATCACCTTTTTCCAACCTTACTGTACGAATAAATAAATCGGACTGTTCGGTGCTGTTCTCGTTCGGACGATAATAATGGTATGCTCCGCGCGGCACATTGTATCTCTTCAGTTGGCGCCAATTTTCAGCGAAATTATTATCCTTTGTATCGCTACCAGCCGTAGCACGAACAAATGCAAAATCAATCTTGTTTTTGTCAATCAATGTCGCCCAGTCAATATCGCCCTGATACTCCGACACATCAATACCAAAAAGATTGTACTGTGGATACATTTCACGATAAGTTTTCATCGGAACAACAGTCGTAACCTCCTCGTTTTGACCATCTCCGAAGAACCTGTTGTAATATTTCTTCAAATACGGAAAGGAAAAGTAGCCAGCCACTGCGACAATCGCCACTGCTAGCACTACCCATAGGATTTTTCGTCCACTGCCCTTTCTTCGCTTTGCCATCTAAAACTATTTCGTGACAAACTTATCCTTTACATATTGAGCAATCTGTACTGCATTGGTTGCTGCACCCTTGCGAAGATTGTCTGCTACAACCCACATATTTATGGCATTCTTGCACGAATAGTCAAGTCGGATACGACCTACAAAAGTTTCGTTCCTATCCTTTGCATTTATAGCCATCGGGTAAAGATTGGTCTTGGGGTCGTCCTGAACGACAAGTCCCGGAGCCGCCTTCAAGTCAGCCATAATCTTTTCCAAGTCGGGCTTCTGCTCGAACTCGACATTTACAGCCTCGCTATGTCCGCCAACTACAGGCACGCGCACAACTGTGGAAGTTACAAGCAAATGCGGCAGACTCAATATCTTACGGCTCTCGTTCACAAGTTTCATCTCTTCTTCGGTATAACCATTTTCGAGGAAAGCACCGCCGTGAGGAAGACAATTCAAGTCAATCTGATGCGGATATGCTGGTTTTTCAACCGGTTTGCCTTCGCGCTCACACATAAGCTGGTTTACGCCTTTGAATCCCGAACCGCTTACCGACTGGTAAGTTGAAATCACAAGGCGCTTCAGTCCGTACTTTTTCAGCGGAGCGAGTGCAACCATTAGCTGTATTGTACTGCAATTGGGATTAGCAATAATGTGGTCGTCGGCAGTAAGTTCCGAAATGTTCACCTCGGGAACAATGAGTTTCTTGTCGGGATACATTCGCCAAGCCGATGAATTATCAACGACATAAGTTCCTGTTTCGGCAAACTTTGGAGCCCACTCAAGAGAAACATCCTTTCCAGCCGAGAAAATTGCAAGATCGGGACGCATTGCAACTGCATCCGATAGTCCTACTACCTTATATTCCTTACCTTTACAAGTTATCGTACGACCAATGGAACGTTCCGAAGCAACGGGTACAAGTTCGTCGAAATGAAAGTCAAGTTCCTCAAGAACCCTGAATATCTGAGTTCCAACCATTCCGGTGGCTCCAACTACTGCTAATCTCATTTTTGTAATCTTTTAATTAAACAATCTACTTCTTTAGGGAGATTTCGAATAGCCATCTTCACACAGCTCAACTCCGTATCGCTGGTTCAGTCTGACTTCCGAAATGACCATTAAAGTCATTCCGCAAGACTGAACGAACAGCATAAGGAACGTTGCTTGTGAGTTCGTTTATGCGGAATCTCATATTTGAATTACTTATAATCATTTATTACAATCCTAACTTTGCCGAAACATCAAGCATCCTCTTTATCGGGCGGTAGGCCTTTTCGCGGATGTCCTCGGAAATGTTGATTTCGGGCATTTCGTATTTAAGGCAGTTGTATAGTTTCTCCAATGTGTTAAGTTTCATAAAGTTGCAATCGTTGCAACCGCAAGTTGAATCCAATGCAGGAGCAGGAAAGTAAGTCTTTTCAGGTACAGCCTTCTGCATCTGGTGCAAAATTCCCGATTCTGTAACGACGATGAACTCCTTTGCCTCATTTGTCTTGACATACTTCAGAAGTCCTGCTGTGCTTGCAACGAAATCGGCAACAATGACAACTGGCTTTTCGCATTCGGGATGAGCAATAATCTTTGCTTCTGGATGTTCCTCCTTGAGTTTCAAGATTGCCTCAAGGTCGAAACGACGATGTACATGGCAAGCACCATTCCACAGCACCATATTTCTGCCGGTCTGCGCATTGATGTATCCGCCGAGGTTCTTGTCAGGTCCGAAGATTATCTTCTCGTCGGCAGGCAGACTATCGACAATCTGCTTTGCGTTGGACGAGGTTACAGTAATGTCAGTCATCGACTTTATTGCAGCCGTAGTGTTTATGTACGAAACAACCGTATGTCCCGGATGTTCTGCAATGAACTTTGCAAACTCATCGGCAGGGCACGAATCGGCAAGCGAGCAGCCTGCATTGAGGTCTGGAATAATCACCTTCTTGTCGGGGCAGATGATTTTTGCTGTTTCGCCCATAAAGTTAACACCAAGGAACACAATTATTTCGGCATCGGTCTTGGCTGCCATCTGAGCCAACTGAAGGCTGTCGCCAACATAGTCGCTGATGTCCTGCAATTCGGGATTTATATAGAAATGCCCAAGAATAACGGCATTCTTTTCCTTTTTCATACGGAGAATCTCCGCCTTCAAGTCGATATTGCTGTCGATTGGCTGATTCACGAAGCCATACTTCATTACATCTTCCTGTGCTGTCATCTTAAAATTGATTTATCTGTAATTCATTGTTTTCAAATGCGTTGCCAACCACAATTATGTCGGCTCCAGCATCGTATTTTTGTTTTATCGTTTCAATGTCCCTAAGTCCACCACCGACAATCAGCGGAGTTTTCGTGCTTTTGCGCACCGCCGCCACCATCTTGTCGGGCACAGGATTCAACGCACCGCTGCCAGCCTCCAAGTAAGTCATCGAAAGACCGAGCATTTCGCCAGCCACGGCAGTTGCAACGGCAAGTTCAGGCTTGTCGGCGGGAATTGGTCGCGTATTGCTAACATATTCCACCGAAGTAGTTCTGCCACCATCGACAAGAATGTAACCTGTGCTGATGACCTCAATGTCCATCTGCACAAGCGAAGCCGCTGCAACCACATGGTTTCCAATGAGGAACTCTGGATTTCGTCCCGAAATGAGCGAGAGCAGCAAAATTGCGTCCGCCTTTTCGGAAATGTGGCTTGCGTGCCCAGGGAAAATAATGACCGGCTTCTGAGTGTTATCCTTTATCGCTTCGATGCATTTGTCGAGGTTTCCAAGCATATAGCTGCTACCTACAAACACATAATCGGCACTTGAAGCCTCAATTTTTCGTGCAAACGCCGCAGTTTCGCTCACCGACTGCTTGTCGGGGTCTATCAAAACTGCAAGTTGTCGCCTGTGCTGCAAGCAGTTATGCAAAATTGTCTTATATGTTGGACCATTTAGAATCATTGGTGCGAAGATAGGAATTATTATGAATTTATGCGACAGCGTCGCATTTTTTTACACAATTATTGTTCATTATCACATTTATATGCCTTAATTTTCTGGCTCGCAAACCGGTCGCACAGGGAAACCCCAGAAACGATATATATCTAAAACATACAATCCATTTAAACTGAAACTACCACATTGCGCGTACGGCGCATATTCGCCAACGGAACTCGTCCAGTAGCCTCCATTGGTATCAACCTGATAAAGTTCTATTTCGTAACGATGTCCGGCGACTGGAAGAAGAATTGAATTGCCGTTTGGTCCCACAAACAACAGACCATAACTCGTCCATGTACGAGTGCAATTCTCAAACAATTCCTGCATTTCCGTAGAAGTCGGCATACGCCAACCTTCGCCCCAATTAGCTGTTGCAACATCATCGCAAGCCTCCAAAGCAGCCAAAGTATCGGTAAAACCGTTGCTACCGTAGGTCGGGCTATTGCAATATTTGGTCAGCGTATTGGCACTTCCGTTACAATATCGGTAGTAATTCCAATCGTAGATTGACTTAGGCGCAACTTCGCCCCACGCATAATAGTTTCCGTAGCCTTCTGGCGAGGAAGCACCGACATTGCAAGTTGCCCAACGAGTACCACTCGGAAGACCAAGATTAACCCATTCGTGTCCATTCAGAATTCCTTGTCCAGGATAATAAAAATTCAACACCAAATCCTCGTTTTCTCGCTGCCGCTGCACAACCACGATACTCGACACAGCAACCCCACCAATTGTCGCATAAGCCACATAGCGCATATTGTCGCCAACATTAAAATTATTGCTCGCAGTTAGTTTTGATGTGACATTGCCAGAAAATCCAGCATATTCGATAGCACAAGCACCACCATATCCAACATTTACCATTTTTATCGAATATGACTTCTCGCCAACAACAGCATTAAGTATATATGTCTGCGGCATAGTCGCCATAACTACAAAAGTGTGGGTTCCCTCATTCAACCAGCCATCGTACTGGGCATAAACTTTCCCTGTCATACCAAGCAACCGTATACTCACATTCTCACGACAAGAAACAGTAAGGTCAAGCCTCGTTTCTGCATCAAAAGGATTCGGCACATTTTGCCATAATCCTTGACTTTCGTTAATAAAGGCTTCACTTCCAGTTGTGGCAGCAAGAACTAAGACAGAATCAGGATATACAACCGTTTCCGACCAATGGCTATCAAGGTTTGTAACGACAACACTATCCAAACGACAGTATTCAATGCCATTAAGTTTTCCTGAAAAGCGAACTGTTATTTCCTGAGCAAATGTACCGACACAAACAGCAAGCAAAAATATTATAGAATATAATTTCCTCATCGCCATATTGTTTTCAAGGGCGAAGATAGAAAAATATTTTGAAAATGGTTGTTTTTACTACAATATCTTTACAGCGGAGTATTTCCCCTATCCTTCTCGAAAAGTTCAAGATTTTTCACAACACCATTTTCAATATCAAAACGTACGCAAGTCATTGTACGGTGTATGCCCATGCGCCCTGCCGCACCTGGGTTGATGTGTAAAAGGTTGTATTTCTTGTCGTTTACAATCTTGAGAATGTGCGAATGCCCAGAAATAAAAAGTTTTGGAGGTAGAACTTTCATTATTTCGTTTATCTTGTACTCGTAGCGCCCAGGATAACCGCCTATATGTGTCATCAGCACATCAAGGCCTTCCACCATAAAGCGTTCAATCTCAGTTGTTCGCATGCGTATTCCCCAGCCATCGCAATTGCCGAAAACGGCACGAACTGGCTTTCGCGCCTCAAGAGCATCGAGCACATCTTCGGTGCCAATGTCACCAGCATGCCATATCTCATCTACCGGCTCCAGGAAATCAAGTACATCGTAATCTAAAAAGCCATGAGTATCCGAAAGCAAACCAATCTTTTTCATACAAATACACAAAAAATCTTGAGTGATATGGGGAATATCACTCAAGAAACAATTAAAACCTTTATTATGAAAAATTTATTAAGATCCTTATTCAGTCACTTCTTCAGCGAAAGGAAGAACCGAAACATACGATTTGTTGTCTCTCTTCTTCTGGAACTTTACTTCACCATCGCAAAGAGCATATAGAGTATGGTCTCTACCAATACCTACATTTTCACCTGGGTGGTGAACAGTACCACGCTGACGAACTATGATGTTACCTGCGATAGCAATCTGTCCGCCATAAACCTTAACGCCTAATCTTTTACTTTCGGAATCACGACCGTTGCGCGAACTACCAACACCTTTTTTATGTGCCATAACTTTTCTGTTTTATGCGTTAATACTTTCAATTTCAATCTGAGTCAAAGCCTGTCTGTGACCATTGAGAGTCTGATAGCCTTTTCTTCTCTTCTTCTTAAATACCAGAACGGTTTCGCCTTTGCAATGCTTGATAACCTTTGCTGATACAGATGCGTTTTCTACTACTGGAGCGCCTACCTTAACGCTTCCTTCATTGTCAACGAGGAGAACGCGGTCCAACTTAACGCTGCTGCCCTCTTCGCTTGCCATGCGGTTCACGAAAAGCTTTGAGCCTTTCTCAACCTTGAACTGCTGGCCTAAAATTTCTACTACTGCGTACATTTCTCTATTTCTTAAAAATTTGGACTGCAAAATTAATGCTTTCCATCCACCCGACAAAATTTTTCAACACTTTTTTGTACAAAAAGGCAAAATCACAACTAACTCGCTATCTATCAACTTTATACATCGCACCTATTATTATATAACA
>JBGUHW010000141.1:0-21025 GCA_045112395.1 Bacteroidales bacterium | reverse complement strand
GACAGGGATTATGCGGACTTTCTGAATCCCGATGTCTTCCTCTCATACGTAAAATCCCGGATTCGTAAAGGCAAACGCAACTATATCTTGATTGATGAGGTGCAGATGATGGATGATTTTGTAAGCTTACTGCTCAGTCTGCTTCACAAGCCAAACTGCGACATCTATGTGACGGGAAGCAATTCTCGTTTCCTTTCTACCGATATTGCCACGGAATTCCGCGGCAGGTCACAGGAAATTCATGTTTGGCCACTTTCCTTTTCCGAATTCATGGAAAACTATCAGGGCAACGAGCGTGAAGCGTGGAAAGAGTATCTTGAATTTGGAGGATTGCCACAACTTGCCTCTTTCAAAACCCGACAGCAAAAAACAGACTACCTTACCAACCTTCTGCACACCGTGTATGTAAGAGACCTTGTTGAACGGAACAAATTGCCCAACGACAAGGGCCTGACCGACCTCATTCGTATCTTGGCATCTATCATCGGATCCCCGTGCAATCCACTGAAAATATCCAAGACATTTGATAGTGTGATACACCAGAAGATTACCGACGACACCGTTTCCAGATACCTCATTTATTTACAAGAGTCGTTCCTTATTCATCCCGCACTGCGCTACGATGTGAAAGGAAGAAAATATATTGGAACGGAGACAAAATACTATTTCAGTGACATAGGACTACGGAACAGCATTCTGGATTTCAGGCAGATAGAAGAGAATCACAGCATGGAAAATGTGATTTATGCAGAATTACGGCGTCGTGGCTTTACGGTTGACGTTGGAAGGGTGGAGACCAGGGAGATGGACTCCTCTGGCCATCAGGTACGCAAGAAATTGGAAGTGGATTTTGTGGCCAACCAAGGAAGCCAGCGCTATTATATACAGTCTGCTTACAGGATGTATGATGAAGAGAAAATCAAGCAGGAGAAAAATTCGTTGAAACTTATACCAGACTCGTTTAAGAAGATCATCATCGAAGAAGAGGACATAGTGCCATATCACGACAACGACGGTTTTGTGCGCATGGGCCTGATGGACTTCCTACTTCGACCTGACAGTCTTAGCTATTAAGACGAGCAAAAGGTTCAATGTGATGTTTTTATTTAATGGATATTTGATTGGAAGCACAAAAAAAACAATTTTGAAGGAATAAAATGATAAAACCAATTGGAAGAAATACAGATTAGAAAACAAACACAACAACAAAAAAGGCTTGCGTTGGCAAGCCTTTTCTATTTCATTTGGAATCCTTTACAATCCCAACCTTATTCTGAAATCGCTCAAAATATTCATGTAGTTTATAAATGCCTCGTAGGGCGAACTGTACGGATTGAAATACTTATGGACATCGCCGTCGGAGAACCACTTGGTACACATATAGTAGAAATGGTCGCTCGTCTGCAGGTAGAGCCAATCACGCCACAATTCGGGGTCGTCGAGTTCCTTCACGCGTTCAAAAAGTTTATACAGGTTCTCGAATGCCTCGTTCTGCAGTTCATTTCCTAGCCATGCCGTAAGGTCGCGCTCCTCGTCTGCCCACGAAATAGGATACGGAACATTAAGCACACCAACAGGATTGTGCTTTGCAACAACCTCACTCGGTGTATGGAACTGGTAGTCGGAATACTTGAAAACCTTTTCAGGCAATGCACGCATAAAATCAAAGATTCCCGTTTCCTTCCACTGATGCTCGCCAAAGGTCTCGTAATCCATAAACAGGTTGATTACCTCCTCGTTCGGGTCAATGGCATTGAGCCACGAAACATACTTTTCGGCAGTAAGCGGATATTCGTCCCATGCCGAGTTGGAGAAGCGGAATGCAATGTCGTCCGACAACTTGAAGTTCTTGAGCAAAAGTTTCAACTTTGGATTTATCGCATTGCAGTACAAATAGTTCGGACTCTTCCAACCCATAATGTGGCGCGCGCCTTCGGTAAGCATTCCCTCGTAGCCGAGTTTTGCCACCTTCTCGCCTATTTCGTCGGAATATATGAGCTCGGTGTTGCGGAAAATCTTAGGCTGCAAGCCAAAAAGTTCCTTTACTTTCCTTTTATGGCGATTAACTTGATAATCAAACACATCTTCGTGACGCAATGCCGACAGCGAGTGCGAATAGGTTTCGTCGAGAAGCTCTACCCTGCCCGTTGCGAAAAGTTTCTGGAAACTTTCGAGAACATCGGGAGCATACAACTCAAACTGGTCGATTACAGTACCCGAGAGCGAATATGCAATCTTGAAGTTGTCGCCGTACTCGTTTACCAAGTCCAGAAACAACTGGTTGGCAGGCAAATAGCACTTTTCGGCTACCTTGCGCATGATGGTGCGGTTCTCGTAGTCGTTGTAGTAGCTATGGTCGTTGCCAATGTCGAAGAACCTATATTTTTTCAACCTAAATGGCTGATGTACTTGAAAATAGAAACAAATTGAACGCATATCTTATTTTTTAATATCCACAAACACTTTTATAAACCTCGTTAACATAATAAGCCGAATTTTCCCATCTGAGATTTTCAACTTCCTGCTTACCATATTTCTTGAACATCTGCGACAATGCATCGTAGTGCAACATTCCGTAAATCGAATCTGCCAGTTCGTCAACATCCCAGAAGTCGACCTTGATGGCGTGTTTAAGAACCTCTGCCACACCCGATTGCTTTGAAATTATTACCGGCACATCCGACATCATTGCCTCGAGTGGCGAAATTCCGAACGGCTCGCTCACCGACGGCATCACATACACATCGCTCATTCCAAACATTTCGTAAACCTCGTTGCCTTTCAAGAAACCTGCGAAATGGAACTTGGTTGCAATGCCCAACTGTGCAACACGACGCACCATCTTATTGAGCATATCGCCACTGCCAGCCATCACGAAACGCACATTCGGGTCGCGGTCGATGACCTTCTTGGCAGCCTCGATGAAATAGTCGGGACCTTTCTGGAAAGTAACACGGCCAAGGAAAGTAACAACCTTCTCGCGGAAGCCCTTGTGCAAGGTAAATTCAGGCAGCGACATCGGCTCCACCGAATTGTGTACCGTCACAACCTTGTCGGGACTGATGCCGTAGCGGTTGATGACGATATTCCTTGTCAGGTTGCTGACGGCAATAACCCTGTCGGCAGCCTCCATACCTGCGCGCTCGATGTCGTAAACGTGCTGGTTGACGTGCTCGCCACTGCGGTCGAATTCGGTAGCGTGGATATGCACCACCAATGGTTTTCCCGAAACCTTCTTTGCAGCAACGCCGGCAAAATATGTCAGCCAGTCGTGCGCATGAATGACATCAAAATCGTTATGTGCCGCTATGTGACCGGCAATCAGCGCGTAACGCGAAACCTCATCGTACAGATTAGGACCGTAAGAACCAGAGAAGCTGTATTTGGTATTAAGGAAACTCTCGGAAATCTTAACGCCAGGAATATTCGATTCGTACATCCTTGCAAAATCCTCGGGGTCCATGTAAGGCACAAGGCGCGAACCGACCTCGATGTAGCGGAAATTCTTCCACACCTTGGTTTCCTTGACATCCTTTTCGGTAATTACAGCATCGCTGGCATTGCGTATCGACACATAGTTCTGATCCTCGTCGCCGTAAGCCTTCGGCACCACGAAAATTATCTCGGTACCGAAATGCGAAAGTCCTTTGGTAAGCCCATAGCAGGCCGTACCGAGACCACCGGTAATATGAGGAGGGAACTCCCAGCCGAACATCAAAACTTTCATTGCGATAATATTTAATTCTTACTTATTCAAAATTACTTGTCATATTTCTTAATCAATGCGAAGATTCTCAGTACTTCGGCAACACTCCACGCCTGAGCGATTGCTCCACGCGGATTGTATGGCGGGTCACCGTCGTAAATTTCCGAAATGCTGCCGATTCCTGCGATTGTCATGTCTTCTTCGAAGCCGTATGCAATCTTCTTCACCAACGGCAAAGCCTGCTTGTCGTAAACTTTAAGCAAGCCTTCGCAGAAATGACCTAACAACCAAGGCCATACAGTTCCCTGATGGTAAGCCGAATCACGCTGTTCCTGATTACCAAAATAAACACCCTTATATTCAGGCGAATCTGGCGACAAAGTACGCAAACCCTTTGGCGTAAGCAACATCGACTTTACCTTTTCCAATGCAGATGCAGCCATATCTGTTGTAACCATAGTATATGGCAACGAGCAGGCAAAAATCTGGTTAGGACGCACCGAGAAATCGGCAGTCTCGTATGTTGCAACATCGGCGAAATAGCCAAGGTCGGCATTCCAGAATGTCTGCAGGAAGGAATTCTTAGTCCTCTCGGGAATATCTTTCCATCTTTCGATGAATTCGGCATCGCCACAAGCAGATGCCAATTCCAGCGAAAACATTATCGCATTGTACCACAAAGCATTTATCTCAACGGCAAATCCCATTCGCGGAGTTACAGGCCGTCCGTTCACCACAGCATCCATCCATGTAAGAGCCTTGCCCTGAGTTCCCTGCCAAACAAGGCCGTTGTCGTGCATCTTTATGTTGAAGCTTGTGCCGTTGCGATAAGCATCAAGCACAGCCTTCATCTTCTTGCCGTAAATCTGCCAAATCTGCCGTCTGTCGGGAAGCACATTTGAATATTCCTGCAAAGCCCAAAAGTACCACAGCGGAGCATCAACCGAATTGAGTGCCGCATCGTCGCCAGCACCGATATTCGGGAACAGACCGTTCTTCATTTCCGACGACATAGTATCAAGCACTTCGCGGCAAGCCTTTGCATTGCCAGCGTGAAGTGTCAAGCCCGGCAGCGAAATGAAAGTGTCGCGTCCCCAACGACCAAACCACGGATAACCAGCCACGATTTCGGTCTTGCCGTTACGCTTGCAAATGAATTGCTGTGCGGCACTGCGCAGACATTCCTCGTAGTTGTTGCGCGGTGAACGTTTTGCCAATTCGGTGTTGAACTTACGCGATATGCTTGAAGGCGCCATTTCGCTAAGTGCAGCCGTGAAAATCACCGATTCACCTTTCTTTATCGGCACTTCGAAATAGCCAGGCACATACAAATCCTCGCGATAGTCGTAACCACGCTCCTGCTCCTCGATGTACTCCATATTGTAGTACCAGTCTGGCACGTGAACATACTCGCATTTTTTCGACAACTGCATATACAGATATTTGTACGAATCGTACATTCTCAACTTAATGCCGTTTTCTACAGGAATATACTTTGTGTTGACAAAGAAATTCGCCTTGCTCAGCTTATGCACATTGCGGAACGCAAGGAAAGGCTGGAAACGCAGTTTTGTGTCGGAATGAGCCTCCAGCAAGGTGTATTTCAGCATAATACGGTCATCATCGCTAAGGATGCGTTCCATCTTCAGCAGAACGCCGCCAACGCGATATATGAAATACGGAATTGTTTCTATCTGGAAATCGCGCAGATACTTGTGTCCCTTGGGGAAATAAACACCATCGGGATACTTGTGAACGCCAAGGTGAAACACCTCGTCATGCTGCACCACCGAAAGGTCTAGCGATGAAATAAGAATATGGTTGTCGCCATCCAAATCCTCCATTGGGCAGATGAACAGTCCATGATATTTCCTTGTGTTACAATTTATTATGGTGGAACTTGCATACGCTCCGCTTCGACTTGTGCGGATAAGTTCACGCTTGAGCGAATACTCAAGATTTACCAGTTGGTTCTTGTCAAAACTAATATATCCCATAAATCAAAAAGTTACCCAACAAAGATAATAAAAAACTTTTTATATCTCACAAGTTTTTTTGTATTTTTTTATAAAATAAAAATGCCTGGCGCAGAACGCATTTCACCCATCAACTTATACACTTGCCATCTAAACAATTTTATATATTTTTGCAGCCGTTTTAAGAGTTTGAATTTTTTAATGAAACGACTTATATATCTGGCAACATCCTGGGCAATAATTTGCATTGCAGCATATACATTCACTTCTTGCAATGCAAAAACGCAAAGCGACAACACTTCGGTTGACCCCGTTGCCGCTGCCGACAGCATAGCAACACCAGCCGAACCCAAATTCCTGCCAGACACAGCCTATCCGTCTGTCGAAAACCTGAAATACAGCATCACGATATTTGACAGCGTAACTTCTGGCGAACTTCTATACACCGATGATGCCTACGCCGATGCTCCTGGTATTTTCACATTCAGAGGAAATCCATTCCGCAACGCATCCTTCTGCGGTCACATCGATAGCATACCAACCGACATCGACATCGACTGGACATTTGTCACAGACTTCGACACAGTAAAAACCAGCTTCGGACAATGGGGTGGCGGAACAGGATGGACAGGACAACCTCTGTACGTTGAATGGAACGACAGCATGATGCAGGAGTTCAGACAAAAATCCGACTCGCTGACACACAACTTCGGCAGCAAGGAAATAATTGTCAGCTCGCTGTGCGGAATGTTGTATTTCATAAACTACGAAACAGGAAAAGCATCGCGCAAACCTATTGACGTGTTAAACCCCATAAAGGGCACAGGCATGATTGACCCTGCACTCAACGGCAACTACTACATAGGGCAAGGCATTCCTCGCAAGCGTCCAATAGGTGCAATGGTTGTTGATTTGTTCAAGCACGAAGTTTCGAATTTCTTCCCCGAAGATCCCAACGCATGGCGTAACTGGAGTGCCTACGACGCCTCACCGCTTGTAGTCGGAGATTTCCTTTTCCGCATCGGAGAAAACGGTACTGTATACAAGTATACCCGCGAAAAAGGAAACATCAAACTTCATTCGACACTTCGCTACAGCAAAAAAGATGACAGCGCAGGCGGTATGGAATCGTCGATGGCCGTCTACAAGAACTACGGCTACACCACCGACAACCACGGCAACATAATGTGCATAAACCTAAACAACTTGGAACCTGTATGGCATTACGACAACCACGACGACACCGATGCCACCCCAGTACTTGAACTCGAAGACGGCATTCCATATCTGTATTCGGGCTGCGAAATGGACAGGCAAGGTGGCGAAGGAATATCATATCTTGTAAAACTTAACGCACTAACTGGCGAACGCATCTGGGAACAACAAATCGAATGCAAAAAGATGATACTCGGAGGAAAGCATTTCGACGGAGGAATGTATTCAACCATGCTTCCGGGAATCGGCAACTGCAGCGACTTGATTTTCACCAACATCTGCACCAACGATCCGCCAGCAGCCGGAAATTTCTATGCAATAAGCAAATCAACCGGAGAAATCGTTTACTCAAAGAAACTTAAGCACTACGCCTGGTCGTCGCCTGTGGCCATAATGAACGACAAGGGCGAAATGCTTGTTCTCACATGCGACTGCGTAGGACACATTTACATCTTCGACGGGAAAACAGGAGAAATTCTAATAACGAAATTAATAGGAATCAATTTCGAGTCATCACCAATTGTCATAGACAACCATATCGTGATTGGTTCGAGAGGTACCGACATTTATAAACTCACAATCAGATGAAAAAGATAATCATAGCAATATTACTATTAATTCCATTTTACGCCAATTCGCAAAAGCTCATAGCAAACCGCGATTCGGTACAAGGAAGCTACAATTTCTGGGTATACATCCCCGAATGCTACGACTCAATTTCAAGCACCACCCCCACCGTGCTTTTCCTCCACGGACGAAGCCTCTGCGGACGCAACCTATCGATGGTTCGCCGCTACGGACCGCTAGATGCACTTCTTATGGGCCGCAAAATAAACGCAGTTGTAGTTGCCCCACAAAATCCAGGAGACGCATGGAAGCCAGAAAAAATAATGAAGATAATAGACTGGACAACCGAGAAATACCACACCGACACCAATCGCCTGTACGTACTTGGTATGAGTCTCGGAGGCTACGGCACAATCGACTTTGCCGGTACATATCCCGAAAAGGTAGCTGCAGCAATGGCTCTCTGTGGTGGCGGAACCCTGAAAAATTACTGCGGACTCAACGAAGTTCCTCTGTGGATTATGCACGGAACCGCCGACAAGGCAGTTGGTGTAAGCCAGTCGCAGGCTGTAGTGGACAAAATGATAGAATGTGGAGACACCAGCCGTCTGATATTCGACCGCCTCAGCGGTGTAAACCATAGCCGACTGGCTCGTATGTTCTACCTGCCCGACACTTACGAATGGCTATTCTCGCACTCGCTTGCCGACTCGGCAAGGCAGGTAAACAGAAACGTACCTATCGACAACGCCACAATGGAACTGGCATACAAAAACCTCGACAAGAGCAGCAACCATTTCAAGGTCGTTGATCCCAATCCGCAGGCCTACTCGTATGTCCCCGACGACCCAAACGCAGAATACTATGTAATCAAGAAGGGCGACACATTAAGTCATGTCGCAAGAATGTACCACACTACAGTTGCAAAACTTTGCCAGATAAATCATCTTAGCGAAACTAGCATACTGCAGATTGGACAGAAGATTTATTTGAAGTAATCAGCAATAATCTCATCATTTTTTCTTTACCATCAAATTAGAATTTTACAGACCACTATTCGACAATACCTTTTATGACTGCAATTTTGTCATGTTTTATGTATTGGCAGAATTTTTGAAAACGAAAGGTGTTTTTTATTTTAAAAGATATGGAAAACGATAACATACAGGAAGAAAAAAAAGTTAACGAATCAACTGAAAACGTTGAAAATAAAGAAGTAGAAGTTACCGAAGAAAACGAAGCTCAGGCAACAGAACCAGAAAAGAAGGAAGAAGCAGAACCGGAAACGGGCAAGAAGAAAAAATCACGTTTCGGATTTTCTGACAGAAAACTTAAGGAAGAATTGGCAGAATCGAACCGCAAGCTCGAAGAACTTCAGGACAAATATATGCGTCAGGTGGCAGAATTCAGCAATTTCAAAAAGCGTACTGCCAAGGAAAAATTGGAGATTCGTGAAAGTGTAAAGGCTTCGATGCTACATGACTTTTTGCCAGTGATTGATGACATCGATCGTGCTATGGAACATCTGTCGAGTTCCGATATTGAGGCGACCAAGGAAGGTGTTAAGCTTATTTACCAAAAGTTCATGGATTACTTAAAATCACAGGATTTGACAGAAATTCAGGCTTTGGGTGAAGATTTCAACACCGACTTCCACGAGGCAGTAACGCAGTTCCCAGTTGACGATGAATCTAAGAAGGGAAAAGTTATTGATGTGATTCAGAAGGGCTACAAGATTAACGACAAGGTTGTCAGATATTCGAAAGTTGTCGTAGGTCAGTAGGAGGTTAATATGGAAAAGAGAGATTATTATGAAGTGTTAGGTGTCGCCAAGAATGCGACTCAAGAAGATATTAAGAAGGCTTACCGTAAGCTTGCATTGAAGTATCACCCCGACCGCAATCCTGGTGACAAGGATGCCGAGGAGAAATTCAAGGAGGCAGCCGAGGCTTATTCCGTGCTTAGTGATCAAGACAAAAAAGCCCGTTACGATCAGTTCGGTTTCGCTGGTATGAATGGTGGCGCAGGTGGTGGTTTCGGTGGCGGATTCGCCGATTTCGACCTTAACGATGTCCTCAATAGTGTATTCGGACGAGGATTTAACTTTGGCGGAGGCGGAGGTTTCAGCAGTTTCTTCGGCGGCGACGGTGGTCGTAGTGGCGGTGGCAGACGAGTCGTAAATCGCGGAACCAACTTGCGAGTTACGGTAAAACTTACGCTTGAAGAGATTGCAAACGGCACTACCAAAAAGATAAAGGTAAAGAAATATGTCCCCTGCTCTGCTTGTCACGGCACAGGCGAGAAAGATGGCAATTCGAGCACGACATGTCCGACTTGCAACGGACGTGGTGTACAGACGCGAGTTATGCATACCATGCTCGGACAGATGCAGACAAGTTCTACTTGTTCTACATGTGGTGGTTCGGGTAAGGTTATCAAGGAAAAATGTACTTCATGCTACGGCGAAGGAATTGTTTCGGGCGAGGAAACAATAGAACTGAAAATTCCGGCAGGCGTATACGAAGGCATGCAACTATCCATGGAAGGAAAAGGCAATGCCGCTCGTCATGGTGGCATAAACGGAGATTTGCTTATAGCAATCCAGGAAATTGAGCATCCCGAACTCAAGCGCGACGGAATAGACCTTATCTATAATTTATATATAGGTATACCTGATGCAATACTTGGTTGTAGCGCCGAAATTCCAACAATAGGTAGCAAGGTTAAAATTAAGGTGGAACCAGGCACGCAATCTGGAAAGATTTTGCGCTTGAAAGGCAAAGGCTTGCCTGACATAAATGGTTACGGACATGGCGATTTGTTGGTTAAAATAAATGTTTTTATACCTAATGATGTTACCAAGGAAGACAAAAAAATGCTTGAACAGATGCGAGAATCGGAATCTTTCAATCCGCAAAGCAAGCGGAACGAGTCTTTCTTCGCCAAACTAAAGAACGCATTTCGTGGAATGGTATAATGCTTTTATCTTAAAAATTCAATGCATTCGTATTATATTTTCTAATTCTCACAATTAAGCACAATAAAAAATATTGTGCTGCGTTTTATGAGAGTTTTTAATTTTATGTATTTTTGCGAACAAAATATTATAGCATGACAAAAAGAATTTCGTTTCTATTAGCAATACTTTTATTTGCAAGTATAAGTGGATTTTCCCAGACAAATAGTGATGGTACAACAATTGATGGACGTAATGCTCCAAATACAATATCTACGGCAGTTTCGTTCCTGACAATTGCACCCGACACAAGAGGCGGTGCACTTGGTGATGCTGGTGTTGCTACAACTCCTGATGCAAATTCTCAACACTGGAATCCTTCGAAATATATTTTCATTGAGAACGATTTTGGTGTTTCCTTGTCATATACACCATGGTTGCGTGCACTGGTAAGGGACATGAATTTGGCATACGTTTCTGGTTACTATAAATTCAATCCGCAAAACGCAATCGGTGCTTCGTTGTTATTCTTCGATCTAGGAAGTATGACTTTCAAGGACATTAACAATGTCACCATAATGAATTTCCGCCCACGCGAGTTTTCTCTTGACATTTCGTATGCCCGTTTGCTTGCAAAGAACTTCTCGGGTTCGGTTGCCATGCGTTTCATTTATAGTAATCTTACTGGCGGTCAAGACATAGCAAACGGCGTTTCATCAAAGGCAGGAAAGTCTGTTGCTGCAGATGTATCGTTCTACTACAAGAACGATGACATTATGACAGGAAACATGAAATCGTCTATCATGTGGGGTCTGAACATTTCCAACATAGGTTCAAAAATTTCGTACACATCTAACGAAAAGCGCGACTTTATCCCAACTAATTTCCGTACTGGAATCGGTTATATGTTAAGTTTCGACGAACATAACGACTTGCTGGTTACTGCAGACTTCAACAAGTTACTTGTTCCTTCTTCACCTACATACTACAAAGCAGGAGAAGTAATGCCTAACGGTGACACCGTAATAGCAGGCGACCAAATTATTAAATACGGAAAAGACCCCAACATATCAGTTCCTGCTGCTTTGTTTACTTCGTGGTGGGATGCGCCAGGCGATGCTACCCCATTTGTTCACAACGGAAAGACATCTCGTTTCCGCGAGGAACTTGCAGAAATAACATTCTCGGTAGGTTTAGAATATTGCTACTCAAAACAATTTGCTGTCAGAATGGGATATTTCCACGAACACGCATACAAGGGCAATCGCAAGTATTTTACAATAGGCGCAGGATTGAGACTCAATGTATTCGGACTAGATTTCGCATACTTGATTCCGACAAACGGCAGGACAAGTCCATTGCAGAATACTCTTAGGTTCACTTTGACATTCGACTTTGGCGGATTGGCAAAAGAACAGCGCGACGCAAAGAAGGCAGAAAAAGAAGCAAGAAAATCATAATGTATAGAATAGGAATCGGTTACGATGTTCATAAGTTAAAGGACGATTTGGATTTCTTCTTGGGAGGAATCCAAATTCCTTATAATAGGGGCTGTGTGGCGCATTCTGACGGCGATGTGCTTATACATGCAATCTGCGATGCACTGCTTGGTGCCGCCAACTTGCGCGACATTGGCTGTCATTTTCCCGACAACGATCCGAAATACAAGGGCATAGATAGCAAAAAACTCTTGAAAGAAACATATCGCCTTGTGAAAGAAAAAGGCTACGTAATAGGAAACATTGATTCTGTAATTTCCTTGCAGAAACCAAAGATTAAACCATTTATTCCTGAAATGCAGAAAACACTTGCCTCTGTACTCGAAATAGACGAGTCACAAGTGTCGGTAAAGGCAACAACAACCGAAGGTCTCGGCTTCGAAGGCCGTGAAGAAGGAATAAGCGCACAAGCAGTAGCGTTGATAAGACGGATTGACACCCAAATGTCCTGAAAAAGCCCCACCCCTTCTTTCGCTTTTTTATCAATTTGACATAGAAATACATATACATTAAATGAAGTTGCATCAATGTTGCAATGATGCAAAATATTGAGTTTTTCCATTAAAATTCTTTTTTTTTATTTTAAACCTTGCCGTATATATTTTTTTGTATATATTTGCAATTTAGTAAAATTAGGTAAAGTATGAGAATTAATATCAGAACTTATTACAAGTTTTTGGCAGCTTGTTTAGCATTCTGCTGCTTAACTTCTTTAGTATCAAAAGCACAAACAATTGGAGGTTTAGTATTGTATCCGGAAAGCGTTGAGACATTACAGGATAACCCGACCAATTTTGACGACCCGCTGGTTAATGGAAACGGTATTAACATTCCTGGTTCTGCAGAAACGGAAAACAACTTCACCATTTCCGAAAAGGACTTCCAATATGGAATTGCTGCTGAAGCAGGTTTTAGTTCAATGAGTAAATATTTGAATATTCCTTTGTCGATAGGTTACAAAGGTTTTTCACTTACTGTTGCCATACCGTTTTATATTCAGAAAAAAGCAAAATATTCGCATGGATATGTAGCTGCATACGGTGGTTTAGGCGATATAAGTGCTGAAATTTCTTACAAGTATCAGTCGCAAATGTTCTTCGAGGCTGTTTCTGTAACATCATCCTTCCCTACAGGAAATCAAAACAGAACAGTAAAGGGATACATTGTTCCTATGGGTACAGGAAGTTTCGACTTCATATTCTCAAACACTTTCCAGTATAGGCATGCATATTTCAGAGTGTATAACAATTTATCGTACCGTCTAAGCGGAAAGTGCAAACGCGACCTTACATTGTCGGTTCCATACTACGACAATGAAAACGTATTGCGTTCCGGCAACGAAATGGTTAACTATGTAACATCCAATGGAAATTTCTTGTCGTGCAACACTTCGTTTGACTATCCAGTAATGAGCTGGATGTCGTTGCATGCAGGCTTCGCTGTAATGAACAGTTCGGCAGGAACAATTTATCACAAGCATACATATTCATGGAACGATGATGTATATGAGTTCCCAACGTCAAAGTCTAATCAGGCATATACTTCCATTGATGTCAGAGCCGCAATAGCATTCTCATACTGGGGCATCGACCTTATGTGCGTATTCGCTCAACCTGTTTATGTTAAAACAGAAAACCAAAACATCAAGGATAGTCAGAAGTTTAATTTTTACATCAAGTTGTCAAAGAAAATATTCTAAGATATGAAAAGATACCTATTTCTTGTATTTGTGGCATTTTTAGCAATGACATTCATAGTTGGATGTCATAAGGATCCTCTGGATATGGGGAAAGTCGGTTTTTTGCGTATAGAACTGAAGAAAGGCTACAAAACCATGAATAAAGGCGCTGTAGAATCGTTCTACGCAACCGTAACTGTAGCATATCGCGACGAAGAGGTCGTATACAACTGCTTGTTTACTGATCCAAGTAATACTGGAGTATATTCAAATGATTTGTCCGAAGGTGATAGATTGTATGTTCGTAAAGGAGAGGAATTTAAACTTATAATCGAAGCCGATATTGATGGATACCATGTAGTTGGAGAATCGGCTACTATTATATACTCCGAAGACATGGACATGTCAACTATTGAGATTGTTCTTCGTGCGGGACAGACACGAATTGCCGTATATGCACCCAAAGACGATGAAATATTTGGCAATTATATTGTCGCATACGGCGAAATACTCGAGAACATAAGCCAGATGCCTATACGCGAGGCTGGTATTATGTGCGTGCCTAAGTCTATTTATGACTCATACGAATCACCAGATGCTTTTACATTTGAAAATGAAAATAATAGCAGCAACTGGATAACCGAATTTTATTATTCAGAAAGTCAAGACGAAGGTGATGTGTCATCAGTATCAAAGTTTTCTGTTGTACTTAGGGGACTTGAGCCAAATACAAGATACTGCATGAGGGCTTTCACATTTTCGGAGGGTGACTCTTCTTTGAATTACTGCTACAGTAGAGTTATTGAATTTTCTACAAATAACAATGTTGCTCACGACATAAGTGTTGTTACCAATGATGCTGATAATATAACAATCGAAAGCGTTGATGTAGCCGGTCGCGTAGTTCTGCTTGACGGAAATTCTGCCGACAGTGTAACAAACATGGGATTTATTTTCGATACTTACGATAATTACGTTGCAAATTCATCTAATCTCGACTATTATCGTAACAATTCATTCACATATCCAGCATCGGAAGTCACTCCTCGCGATGATGTCATCGTATTCAGTTCAACAGTAGAAGGACTTTCAGAAGGTGGCACTTATGTATTCCGCGCATACGCAATTTTCCGCGACCAGCCGTATTATGGAACAGTAAAGATGTTTGCAGTTCCCCAGGATCCAGCAAACATAAGGATACAATCAGATGATGTTTCATCAGTGCTGACTTCGGCGTATGTTGATTTGCAAGGCAATATTATCAACGATGCTGGCTACGACTTCTCGGAAATAGGATTCAAGTATGTATTTATTGATGCAGGCACTTCTGCTCCTACAAGTTTAAGCGATCTTACAGAAACTGCTAGAGGTTCGATTATGTCTGGTCGATTCTCATCTAGGGTTAACCTGCCTATAGTAAACAAGGTTATGTACTATGCGCCATACGCAATTACAACTACTGGATACACTGCATACGGAGATATGTCATCTGCCGTGTCAATCGAACCAGCAAATGTTCCAAGTGTAACGTTGCAACAGGATAACTTGAGCAGTCGTACCACTCATTCACTTACAGTATCATGCTATGTGGATGCTAATGGTAGAAGCGATTGTGAATGTGGAATTGTCTTTATGACAGACACTGCCGACCATGCTTCCTACGATACTGTAAGAAAGGTTTCTTCATCGAGCGGAACAGAGGAATTTGTTCTTAACGGATTGAGAAAGGGAACATCATACACATATTGGGCATACATAAGAGTTGTCGATGAATTCATAACAACAAGTGATTATACGGCAACTACCATGGCAGAAGGAGACAGAGGCCCTGGTGGTGGTATAATTTTCTATGCTGACGATACAAATGGTTTTGCCCTTGAATATTTAATACCAGGAGGAAATGGTCCAGATCAGGAAGAAGGTGACTCTATAATTTGGGGATCAACTGCTGGCATAGCATTGAATACAGATGCTCCAAGTTCAATAACCGTTTCGGGTAGAACCAATACTGAAGCAATTGTAAGTTACCACAATTCTATTGGATTCACAGATGACTACGCTGCACTCAAGTGCTACCAGTCAACACAAGGAGGCAAGAACGACTGGTATCTGCCAACAAGTGTAGAAATGCAAGCCTTGATTGATTATACAAACAATAGCGACAATGAATTGTATTCTTCTCAGGGTGGTTTCTGGACTTCTGACGAGCAGAATGCTAGTAATGCAGTAGCCTTTGTAGAAGGCACCAATTGGACATTGGAACAAGGAACTGTATCAAAAGATCAGCCATTGAACTATGTCATGATAAGAAGATTTTAGTTTAACACATGATGAATAAATAGGGGCTGTCCAGCAAGACAGCCCCTATATTTTTTAATGATATGGAGATTGCGTATGAATTAATGATGCAAAATTAGTGTTTAGGTTAAATGTAAAGAATACCCATTTGTTGTGAAATTTTGCATCACAACCACCATTTGTTGTGATTCACTGCTGCTATTTCTTACTTTTCAGTATTTCGTATATATCTTGAACTGTTTTCATCCTCTCGATTTCGGCATCGCTGATTTCGATATCGAACTGTTCTTCCATGTCAAGCACAATGTCTACAATACGAGCTGAATTTATCTTCAGGTCGTCTTTTAGGTTCATTTCTGGAGTAAAATTATCCCAAACCTTGTTATCAAATGTGTATTTTTTAAGAATTTCTATGATTTTTTCTTCCATGATTTTCTATATGAAATTATGCAATATTTTTCCAGTTACCGATTCCTTGCATTTTAGCAAGTCGGCAGGTGTGCCTTCGAATACAAGATTTCCACCATCTTTTCCGCCATCGGGACCAAGGTCGATAATCCAGTCGGCAAATTTGATTACTTCCGGATTGTGTTCAATTATTATTAGTGTATGACCTTTCTGTCTCATGATTTCCATGGCTTTCAAGAGCTTGTTAATGTCATGGAAGTGCAAACCAGTGGTAGGTTCATCAAAGATGAAGATTGTAGGTTCAGAATTCTCCATGCTGAGGAAAGTCGCAAGTTTTATTCTTTGGCTTTCGCCACCACTGAGCGTACTCGACGGCTGTCCCATTTTAAGGTAACCTAGTCCAACATTGATGTAGTTCTGAAGCAGGGAAACAATGTTCTTTTCCAGCTTGCCATCGCCTTGTGCAAAAAAGTCAACAGCTTCCTTTATGCTCATTTCCAGAATGTCGTAAATGTTTTTGTCACGATATTTTATTTCAAGGATCTCGTCCTTGAAACGCTTGCCGTTACAAGCCTCGCATACAAGGTGAATATCCGACATGAACTGCATTTCAACAGTTATTTCTCCTTCTCCCTGACAAACTTCGCAGCGTCCACCTTCTGAATTGAACGAAAAGTGTGAAGCTTTCAAGCCGTTGAGTTTTGCGGTCTTTTGTTCTGCGAAAAGTTTGCGAATTTCATCAAATGCTTTGATGTAAATCGCAGGATTTGAACGGCTTGATTTTGCAATAGGGTTCTGATCGACATATTCTATGTTTTTAATCATTTTAATGTCACCAGATATTTGATCGAAGTCGCCTGTCTTGTCTGCCGAAACTCCAAGTTCCCTACGAATAGCAGGATATAAGATGCCTTTTACAAGGCTTGTCTTTCCCGAACCACTTACGCCAGTAATTACCGTTGCTACGTTGAGAGGGAAAGTTACTGTAATATTTTTCAAGTTGTTGAGGCGTGCACCTTCTATCTTAATGGAATTACGCCACTTGAGAGGTCTTTCGTTCTTGGGGTTCTGCAATTCACCACGAAGATATTTTGCTGTAAGAGTATCTGCCTTCTCAAGCATCTTTATATTGCCTTCGAATACCACTTCGCCACCAAATTCGCCAGCAAGCGGACCGATGTCGATTATATGATCGGCAGCACGGATTATCGCTTCGTCGTGTTCTACTACGACCACTGTATTTTTCTTGTCCCTAAGTTTCTTCAGGATGGTTATGAGATTCTGCGTGTCGCGCTCATGCAGACCGATGCTTGGTTCATCGAGCACATACAGCGAACCGACAAGACCAGATCCGAAGACAGTTGCCAAACTCATGCGTTGCGATTCTCCACCCGAAAGTGTGGATGCTGTGCGGTTCAGCGTAAGGTAGCCAAGTCCGACTTCCATCATTGATTCCAACCTTACACGTATTTCTTCGCGCAAACGAGAAGAAGCCTGCTCTTCAAACTCGTTTAGTTTCAGATTGTTGAAAAAAGTTACAAGCTCATTTATTGGCATATCAATAAGATCGCCAATGCTTTTACCATTAATTTTGACATACAAGGCTTCTTTTTTCAATCGTTTGCCATGACAATCAGGACAAGTTGTTTTGCCTCTGTATCTTGATATAAGCACACGATTCTGTATCTTATATTTTTGAGTTTCAAGATAATCGAAGAAATCACGGATTCCATATATTCCATGAACCTTGTCGCCGTTCCATAATATGTCTTTCTCCTCTTCCGTCAGCTGATAATATGGACGATGTATTGGGAATTTGATTTTTGCGCTGTTTATCATGAAGTCGTGGTTCCATTGCTTCATGACATCGCCACGCCAACAGAAAACGGCTCCATCATATATGCTCATGCCCTTGTTTGGAATCACAAGGTCCTCATCGATGCCGAGAACTTTTCCAAAACCTTCGCAGGTAGGGCAAGCCCCTATTGGATTGTTGAAACTAAACAAGTTGACTGATGGATGCTCGAATGTTATGCCATCGGCTTCAAAGCGATTGGAGAAAGAATGCTGAGTAATATTTTCGCCATACTCGTAGACAAAGCACTCGCCCTTCCCTTCGAAAAATGCAGTTTGCACCGAATCTGCAATTCTTCCGACAAACGACTCTTCATTTTTCACAGCAAGTCGGTCAAGGACAATGTGTATTGTTTCTCCCAAATCCTTCACATCCGTTATTTCATCGGTACGTTTAATTTCGCCATTGCAAACGAATCTTGTATAGCCCTGCTTGGCAATCAGCGAAAGTTGTTCGGCTTTCTTTTGTTTTGTATTGAAGGTGTATGGAAAGCAAATCAGAACTCTTGTACCTTCGGGCATCGATGTTATCATGTTGATTACATCGTTTGTGCTATGGCTCTTTACCTCCTGCCCCGAAATTGGCGAATAGGTTTTTCCAATTCTAGCGAACAAAAGTTTCAGGTAGTCGTAAATTTCGGTTGATGTACCTACAGTAGAGCGTGGATTTCGAGTGTTAACCTTTTGGCGAATGGCAATTGTAGGAGGAATTCCGTCGATAAAATCAACTTCGGGCTTGTGCATCTTGCCTAAAAACTGGCGAGCATACGAAGACAGGCTTTCCACATATCTACGTTGTCCTTCGGCAAATAGAGTGTCGAATGCTAATGATGATTTTCCCGAACCAGACAAGCCTGTTATTACAACTAGCTTGTTACGAGGTATTTCGAGGCTTATGTCCTTTAAGTTGTTTACCTTTACACCTTTAAGTGTAATAAATTCCTTGTCTGCCATTTCCTGCGCCAAAAATTTTGCAAAGTAAGTAATTTTTTTGCGAATAGAATAGATGTTAATTAGGCAAAGATTCTTTTTCGCTTGCAATCGTTTCCTTTATGAAATCGAAGTGAATGAAAATATTAATCATCCCCTTTTCAATGCAACTAAGTATTTATTGCATATTGTCATTTGTTAGTTTATAGTCTTGCATTAACGCCTCGCAAAGCCACTTCGCCAACGCCTGACGGTTATTATGATCGAGCAAACGCTTACGGTCACGCTCGTTGTTAATGTTACCAGCTTCCATGAACGCAGCAGGCGGAATCACCTTTTTGATAACTAACAAATTGCGTTCTCCAACCGAACCAAAATAACCACGATTGGGTTGGAACTTCGCATATTTCTGACGAAACACATTGTACATCCTTTCTGCAAGCGCCTTGCCCTTGGTACTGCCGTGGCAATAGTAGAAAAAGGCATCCACACGTGTAGCACTACTACGCGAATCAATATGAATCTCTACAACTCGCTGATATTTTGCCGACTTATTGGCATAATACAACCTATTCACTGCCTCGGCACGCTCCACAAGACGAGTTGTATGATCGCGACTTATTTCAACACCAGGATAACAATATTCGTCATAATCAATCTTTAGTATTCTACCATCGCGAATGCCATCATCAGGGTCGTCAATTATCATGTAAACCTTTCCCGACTGTTCCTCTATGCAACGTGCCAACCTCAAAGTTATGTCGTAGGCATACTCGTCCTCCGAAATCATAACGCCATCGACGTATGAAGTTGCTCCAGGGTCGGGACCACCATGACCAGCAATAAGATAGAAAATTGCACCTTTGAGAGCAGTTCCCTTTATAGTATCGGCAATGCGGAGTT
Source organism: Bacteroidales bacterium (assembly GCA_045112395.1). Lineage (GTDB taxonomy): Bacteria > Bacteroidota > Bacteroidia > Bacteroidales > ML635J-15 > Bact-19. Next base: position 1,035 of record JBGUHW010000141.1, on the reverse strand, counting down.
CCATTTTCACCTGCGGCATAGCCTGCGTAGCCGTATCAGTGACACAAACAGGCGGAATGGAATCGGGAAACGCCGCAGTATCGGGTTTTATACATAGTTGCGGCACGGTATCAATAACAACCACATGCTCAGGTTCGGATACATTGCGCTTTGAGGGAAGAATATATGTCTCACCAAGAATCAACTGGTCCTCCTGCTGAATCTTATCCTTATTTATCTCAAGAAAATCATGGTAATAATCTTTTGCCTCGTAGCCGTTTTCACGGAGAATCTTGTAGATTCCGTCGCCTTGCTTGGCAACAACCGTGCGCACCGAATCGCTCTGCGCCGATGACAGCGAAGCAAAACAAATGCACGAAAGCAAAAATATAAGTCTCATTTTCATCGTCAGCAAAATTACAGACAAAGCCCTGCCCTACCAACAAGTTGCTCACAAAGATTTTAACGCGTGGATGTTGAACAAAGAATGGAAAAACATACTAACATTTTACCTCTGTTTTTTGCAACAAAAAAATAGTTTTGAATTTTTTTCAAAAATACACATTAACAAAATGTTAAAATCAAGGTATTTTTGTTAAAATTTTGAACTACAATATTTATTACCAATAATTTACATTTTAGCAAAACTTGTAAATTTTCCTTTGAAAAACCTAGTAAAACTTGTAAATTTGCACCGAAAAAAGGTAGTAAAACTTGTAACTGAAACTTTTGACACATGGAAAGACTGGCAATAAAAGATTTGGAAACATGGTACGAAAGCAAGCGCAGGAAACCGCTTGTCATCTGGGGCGCAAGACAGATTGGCAAGACATATCTTGCCAAGGAACTGTTTGCAAAAAAAAATTTCCACGACTTTGTATACATCGACTTGAAAAAGGACAACCAGTCGGCAGATTTCTTTTCAACGACATCAAACCCAGAAGAGTACCTTAAATATATCGAGACAAGGTTTTCAAAACGGATAAGTCCCGACTTGCCATTGATATTCGACGAAGTTCAGCAATGCCATCAAGTGTTGTCATCGCTGAAATATTT
>JBGUHW010000140.1:0-3387 GCA_045112395.1 Bacteroidales bacterium | reverse complement strand
CTAATGTTGACTTTGTATTTCATACAACCCATCTACAATATAACGCAGTTTGCCAAAATATTCCTCAACCGACATGTATTCTTTATCGCCGAATTTTACGTCAGCCTCTGCCTTTAATCTCTCAAAGTTCTCATCAAACCAAATAGGCTTTTCCTCTGTTTGTTCGGTTACTTTATTGCCATAAGCAACTGCAGGTTCCGACAATATCTCGTCCTGCTGGTCATCATTATTATATGAGTTATTATTCATCTAAATGATTTTTTGCAAAAGTAGTAAATATTTTTGAAACCTTCAGTTCGGCGTTGCCAACCTTTAGCTCGGCGCAGCCAATCTAAAATCTAAAATCTAAAATCTAAAATCGTAAATCTAAAATCGTCAATCGTAAATCCCACTAGGGTATCCTCAAAAACTTATGCATCTGCACCGAAATCTTCCACTTCGGATTTTTCTTTACATAATCGACAACCATGTCGCCAGTGCGCTTAAACTGGCTCCATTCGGGCTGGAGGTAAAGTTCACAGCGTCCGCTGACCTTCTTCGAGCATTTTTCTGCCCATTCGAGGTCGGTTTCATCGAAAACTACGACTTTCAGTTCGTTGGCGAGCTGGTAGAACTCGGGCAGAGGTGGCATCTGCTTCTTGGGCGATACGCAAATCCAGTCCCACACTCCGCTGAACTCGTGTGCTCCGCTGGTTTCTATCATTGTGGTTATGCCTGCTTGCCGTGAAAGTTCGGTAAAACGGTTGAAGTTGTAAATTAGTGGTTCTCCGCCTGTTACGACAATGGTGTCGGCCGTTGTATGCCTTACGCGCTCGATAATGTCGCTTATCTTTACAAACTGGTCGAGGCGCGGAACCCACGATTCCTTCGAGTCGCACCAGCGGCAGGCAAGGTCGCATCCGCCCAAGCGGACAAAATAGGCGGCTTTTCCACTGTTGAAGCCTTCGCCCTGTATGGTGTAGAATTCCTCGAGTACGGGAATTTTATCTTGTTTGAGTAAGTTTATGAATTCGTCTGTCATGTTGTTTTCGTTTATTTAGGAGATTCCGCACTGGCAGGCTCACAAGCAACGTTCCTTATGCTGTTCGTTCTGTTTTGCGGAATGACGAAAGGGATGTCATTTCGGAAGGTATAATGAACCAGCGATACGGAACGGGGAGCTGAGTGAATTAACCTATCCGAAATCTCCTTTGTTGCTATTATTATACTATGATTGATTTTCATTTTATTATTCCGTCAAGGATTTTCCTTGCGGCATCGACATTTACCATTATGTTTATCATTTTCAGCTTGATGTAGTCCTCGCTGTAGAAGCGGTAACCACGGTGTGCACCGTCCATTCCGCCCGAACCTGAATCCTTTATCAAGTACCAGTACTGATTCTTAATCTTTTGGTAACCAACAATCTGAATGCAGTGGTCGTCGGTGGTGCAACCGTTCTCGAGGCGCATTTCGCGTGAGTCGGCGTTGATGTACTTGGCAGGAATGTCGAAAGTTGGGATTATGCCGACTTCGGTTTCCTTCACATAGCCAGGTTCCGATGTGTCGCCGCAGAGGCTTACGGAATAGCCATTCTCCAGTGCGTTGCGGATAATCCAGATGTAGTCATCTAGCGAAATGTTGTAGTATTCGTTGCTATGCCACCAGTTGTCGGGTTCCTCGAGTTCGTGGCGCTGGTTGTACGGGTATTTCTTGAACGACATGAAGCTGAAATAGTCGTTCGGTCTCACTTTCAGATATTCATCCATAAACGATTTAGGCGTGTAGGTCTTGCCATCATAGGTGAATGTTTCGGGAGGCGTACAGATGTTGCGGTCGAGGATTTCCTTTACCTTGCCAACCACATCATCGTCCCAGAGGTTTTTGTTTGCGACTTCGTTGAGATAGGCCTTAAACTCGGAGAAAAGTTTCACATGGTTGTTGTATTTCTGACCGTCCTTCAGCCCGTTGTAGACCGAGTAGGGCATAAGTCCGTGGTTGAACATCACGCGCTTGATGGCGTTCGATTCGCTGCCTTCGCCAAGTTCGATTTTGCCGCGTGTTTTTACAAATTCCTCGGCACGGGCTACATATTCCCAGTAAACCGTGAACATTTCCGACAGTTTCACCTGATGTCCGCTTTTGCGGTAGGCCTCGCTCTCGATGAACGAGGTTGCCGAGTATGCCCAGCAGGTGCCGCTAAGTCCTTGCGAGACAGGCTCGTTGTGCCATACGGTGGTGTATTTGGCAGGGTCGGTGGGGTAGGTTTTGCCGTCGAAGTCCATTACGAACTTTTTGCCGTTCGGCGCTTCGCCTTCCTTGCCTGTGATGTCCTTCATTATCTCCTTCTGCATAAATCCCGATTGCGATGTGGCGTATTTTGCCTTGTCGGGCTGCTGAGCGAATGCAGTGGTTAACAGCAGGATAAGCGGTATGATTGATATGGTTCTCTTCATATTAAATTTTTTTGCAAAGTAAATGAAAACTAAATACTTTCGTTTTACTTTTTATGTACTTCTTTTTTCTTTAAATTTTTTACATCATATCTTACCAAATTCATTATGGATGATGATATGGAGTCGTAATATTCATAGCGTATTACACCAATATTTTTTGCCCAGTATGTAACAATCGAATCAAAAGGATATTTATACATTCCTGTTGCTACCATCTTTTTAACATCAGCGTATTCGTTTCCTTCTACCATATATGACTGATAATATTTTTTGCACCAAGGCAAAGCATTTGTTTCACAGAGTCTTTCCCCTTCCGAATCGTCAATAGGAGTTGGCATATTTATATACCCAAGAATATATGATCCACGAAAAGTTTTTCCTTTATTATCAATTGAATGAAACGGATTTGTATAAAACCATTCCGGATTCCATCCCAAATTAGTATAATGTAGCAAATTCCCATGAACTGTTGGTTTAAAAATAAAAGTATCCTTAACATTTGCTATTTCACTGCTGTAAAAATATTGAAAACTGAATGTTTTTGTGTTGATTGTGCTACCATATTCTGCATTTGTTGCCGTCTTAACAGGTTTTGTAATAACTAAAAGACTATCTATTTTGTGTGTCGCAGAATCTTCATAAACCCAGTAACTGCCTTTGTCATAACAAGTATATTCAAAAAGTTCTTCATTAGGTTTGAATGTCGCAAAAATTCCATGGTCGCATCCCATAAATGCCATAATGCACATTGCTACGATTAGTAGTGATATTAGTAGTTTCTTTTCTATATTCATTTTTTTTTGCAAAGTAAATGAAAACACTATTATTTAAGATTATCTTTTATAAATCCTTTTTCTTTATGTTTTTTACATCGTATCTAACGAGATTCATTATTGTAGAACCTGTTGTATCATGACATTCCCATCTGATAACACCGATATTTTTTGCCCAA
>JBGUHW010000139.1:0-22292 GCA_045112395.1 Bacteroidales bacterium | reverse complement strand
AATAGAAAGATGTAATTCAAGTCCATAAGGTTTGAAAACAAATCCTTTATCTCATCGGAAGTTTCGTTGAAATCGATGCGGATGTATGAACGGTATTCATTTTGCGCAAACGTCTCTACCACAGTGGATTTCCCTATTCGCCGGGCACCTACTATAAGCAATGCAGTTTGTCCATTCGATTCTTGTTTCCACTGCAACATTTTCTCATATACTTTTCGCTTGAATACTATGTTTGCCATTTTGTTTGTTTTCAGTAAGTTTGATGTCGCAAATATAATGTATTTTCTTCTCACACCAAAATTTATTTCGCTATTTTATAGTCCCACACAAAAATTTATTTTGCCATTTTATAGTCTCACACCGAAATTTATTTTGCTGTTTTATAGTCCCACACCGAAATTTAAAGATGATTGTATGTCTAATGTTTTGAAAATTAAAGTGTTTTGCCTTGTGGATATTTTTCGACATACAAATTGTAATTTTCTCGTTGGGATGAGTAGGGTGGTTATTTCAGTTTTTTGTAATTTTGTACTATAATTTTGCTTTTCTATTAATTAGTAGGTATGAAGCGTATTTTCGATATATTTTGTTCATCTTTAGGACTTTTGGTATTGTCACCCTTGTTTCTGATTGTGGCATTGTTGGTTGCAACGACTTCGCGTGGCGGTGTTTTCTACAAGCAGGTAAGGGTAGGTAAGGACTTTCGCAATTTTAAGATTCTGAAATTCCGTTCTATGCGTCCCGATTCCGACAAGAAAGGTTTGCTTACAGTTGGTTCCAAGGACAATCGTGTGACGAAAGTCGGCTATTTTATCCGCAAGTACAAGATTGACGAGTTGCCGCAGTTGATAAATGTACTTGTCGGCGATATGAGCTTTGTTGGCCCCCGCCCCGAAGTGCCAAAGTACGTGGAGATGTACAACGACGAACAGCGTAAAGTTTTGTCGGTTCGTCCGGGCATTACCGACTATGCTTCGATAGAATATCGTAACGAAAACGACATTCTTGCAAAATCCGACAATCCAGAGCAGACATATATTGGCGAGGTTATGCCTGCAAAGTTGAAACTTAACTTGCAGTATATCAATGATATGTCCTTAGGTGTTGACATAAAAATAATTTTTAAAACATTTTTTAAAATTTTTGATTGATGATTAGAAAAAATGTTGTACTTTTGCACTCGCAAAATTGCCCAATGGTGTAATGGTAGCATCCCAGATTCTGGCTCTGATAGTTCGGGTTCGAGTCCTGATTGGGCAACTGGATATAAATTGCAAGTGTTTAGAAATCAAACACTTGCAATTTTTGTTTTGGTAAATCGCACCACAATCGCACCACGGATTTCGATGAATTTTTTTTATGATATGCAACACAATGAATAAAAAAAGCCAGCCACAACAGCGGCTGACTTCTGATATTAACTCGTTGAAATATTGATTCAACTGCGCAAAGATAATAAAAAAGCCACTCAAAAAATGAGTGGCTGCAAAAAACAAAATAATTTATGGCCGAGATGCAAATTACCTGACATCAATGTCCGGCATTGACTGCTCTACGCAGGGATGCCGCAGCACTGAACCTAACAACATTCTTTGCAGGAATGTTGATGATTTCCTTCGGCTTTTGAGGATTGCGACCAGTGCCAGCATAAGCATAGAAAGTATCACCGTCATTGAACGATTCTACTAGCCCAATGGATATATGAAGCTGCTCGTCTTCTCTCTTTGCATCGAGATAATTTATTGTGGTTTCTTCATAGTTACCATCTGCAGATGTCCTAACGATAACAACCACAACCATATCATCGGCAAATGAGACACTGCCATCGGCATCGTTTACCCATGTTAAGTCGAGGGAGAAATTGGTTTCATCGTTCTGAAAAGCTGCTTGAAGGTCCGTAAGACCAGCCCTTGTAAATTCCCCGAAAGATAGCCGTTCGAAGTCAATGGCATCGTCAACAATGGCATTGTCGTAATTGATGCGAACTGCAGCATTAAAAGCAGATTGCTTCTTTGCCTGGTTCCAGTTGCTTGCCTTCAGTACCGGATTGACCTTTGACATAATTTCTACTAGGGTCTTGAAGTTAGACCTTACAGTTACCTGTGCGCTAGTCTTTGGATTGGCAACCGATGTTGCCAGAGAACGCATATAATCAATGCCTTTCCAAGAACCTCCTACTACGGTTCCGGTTTTTCCTGAGAAACCTCCCAGAATACCTTTCTTAATCTTTCCCATGATATGATAATTTTTATTAGTTAATATTATGATTTCGTTTTACCTCTTTTACAAAACTACCTGCAGGCTTGAAAGCCGGTATATTGTGAGCAGGAATGGTTATACTTGTATTTTTCCTGATGTTCTTTGCCGGAATCTTTATTACTTCCGATGGCTTCTGGGGATTGTGGCCAGTTCTGACCATACATTGAGCGACAACGGCAACGGTGAAATAAATAATTGTGCCAGTATCAACATCCAATCCGCAGGGAATAAGTATGTCGGCGGAGCCAGCACCCCTCTCGTTATTTAGAACATCACAATACAAGGGCTTGTAAAAGCCTTTGGATATTTCTTGAACAGCAAACAATATGATTGAATCATTTGGAGACATCCAAGGCGTTTCAATCTTGTTGTCCCAAGACAATGTACCACTAATATACTCCTGCTCCTCTTTCAAGTCGTTAATAGAAATCTTGGCATTAAACAGAGGCTCACCAACATATTCGCCCAATTTTAATGAAAACAAATCGGTTAATAACTTGCCGGATTCGTCCAAATCAAAATACTTCAAATTGTAACGGAGTGCGTTGTTAAATGAATTTTTGATTGCATTCTTGTTCCAAGATGAGAAGGAAAGCCCTCTGTTGAATGCGGACAAAAAAGAACCAGCAAGCGCCATCCTTCTGCGATGGCGTTGCTGTGCTGGAGTTCTTGGGTTGCTAACATATTTGGGCACTGCTCGCATTGTAGAAACACCTGCGTAGTTTTGTCCGATGACATCACCAACCTTGCCATTGAAACCACCTAATACACCATTTCTAATCGTAGCCATATAGTTAAGATTTACAGGTTGTTAGATAGTCTTTGATGCGCGGAACTTGATAACATTCCTTGCAGGGATGTTGATGACCTCGCGCGGGTTGCGCGGATTGCGACCGACACCGACATAGGCGTAGAACTTGTCGCCCGGGGTGAATGACTCAACCAGACCGATGAACATACGAAGCTGTTCGTCTTCTCGCTTGTAGTTGAGGTAGTCGATAATCACATCGTCCATACCGCCATCGGCAGGAACTTTGACGATAGCAACTGCTACCTGGTCATCGGCGAATGATGTTTCATCGTTTGCATCGTTGGTCCAAGTAGCATTCAGGATTAAGTCGGTGCCATCAGGCACAAATTCCGCTTCAAGACCAGTAAGCTCGGACAATGAAAACTCTCCGAATACAAGCCTTTCCATGTCGATTACGCCATCGACAACGGCGTTCTTGTAGTTGATGCGGACACCTGCATTAAAAGCAGACTGCTTCTTTGCCTGTCGCCAGTTGGATTCCTTCAGCAGAAGGTTGGCCTTTGACATAATACGGGCAATCGTACTGAAATTAGTTCGAACTGCCATCTGTGCACTAGTTTTTGGATTCGAAACAGAAGTTGCAAGCGACCTCATATAGTCGATGCCCTTCCACGCTCCACCTACGACGGTTCCGACCTTGCCAGAAAATCCGCCTAGGATTCCTTGTTTAATTTTTCCCATGATAAAAAGGTTTTAATGTTGCCTCCAATAAAAAAATAATAAAGGTTTTAATTGACAAAAATACGGACTTGGTACGGACTTGGTACGGAGGTGATACCCGTCAGAACCTTATCCGTCGCAAAGATAATATATATATGATATTTGTCAAAAAAATATTTGATTTTTATCAACTATTTTTTTCTATTGTTGCAGTTTGAAGGAAAAAGAGCCGCAGGGGTTACGGCTCTATTGCTGAAATTGCGAGGTAATGACGGAGCTGCTTGATTTTTTTGAACTGGTCGGTGAGGTTTGACAGATAGCTGTCGATTGCATCCAACTTTTTAATGGTGTCGGCTGCTCTCTCGGGGTTTAGAGAATCCCAGATGGTGATAAACTGGGAGCGATAGACATCAATCCGAACAAATTCGATGACAGAACCATGAAGAAACGGGCGGAGATTTCCAGATTCAAACAAGATCCGGGCAACTGCTTTTGCCTGCTTGGGATTGGGAGAAACAATCTGAAAACAATTGGGACAAGGGGCATCGAGAGGTTTGCCCGAATTTAATCCGCGCGATAAAACATAGATTGCATTGGGCTGCTGGGTGCCCTGATAGGTTTTTACCTGAATGTGTGAATTTTTCATTTTACTGTAAATTTTAGGTTTGTACTGATGAAAAATGGGATAACTCCCTGTTGCTTGTCGCACCACGGCACGACACTACGGCACACTGCGCCGCGCAAGCAACATCACACACTGAAAAAAGAAAAAAAAAAAGAAAAAATGCAAAAGGAACGGCTAAATGGAAAAGGGAAAGTGGAGCAGACAAAACAAGATTGGCGAGAAAAAAATACTACCCGAAGGTGTGGAGATTTTTTTATCAGCCACCCTTTAGGGCTTGACCTTGTTTTTGGGTGCGGAACGACCTAATTTTGCCGTATCCTTTATTTTTTGTTTTCTATAATTTGTCAGTATCTTATTGGAACTGAATTAATTGACGGGAAGCACGAGATTAAAAAAGTACTGCGGCAATTACGAATGCTGGGGAAAGTAAATCCTATTATTAAGGGCTGTAGAGGCAGTAGAGCCTGTAGGGGCAAAGGAAAGATGATTAGGGGCTGTAGGGACTGTAACGGCTGTAGGGGCAAATGATGATTAGGGCTGTAACGCCTGTAGTGGCAGTAGGGGCAAATGACATAACGACATTTTGACACAAGGACACAAAGATATTCAACTGCACGATAATTTATTGGGTGGTGGGTGGGCTTGGTGCGGAGGTAGTGGAGGAAACAACGCAGGTTATGCAGCCTTGAGCAAGTGGAGGAAACGAAACCAGAAAATAGTGATGGATTGAGTGGAGAATTTTCTGGTGGAGTTTTGTGGCGAGCCGTCGCGAGCGGAACGAGGGGGTGTAGCAGAAGAAGCACGAATGAACTGTAATGATAATTGTGTTGGGGAAATGAGTGCTCTGCTACACTCCGTTTGGAAACGCAGGGGTGGCGGAGTTTTTTGCCGTGTAGTTGAGTTTTTTTTATGGGGTAAGGCAAGTGCAGATATGCTCTTGCATTGGGTTTTAAAATTCGTGGGTGTGTGAGCTGAATGAGAGACGAAGATGACAGAGGAACGACGGAAGAATGAGGAAGGAAAGAAGCGAACACTCCCACACCGCTGAAAAAGGGTGGAGAAAAAAACACAACGGAACGAAAGCAAAAACTGTGACACCCCGATTAGCCCGAGTGACCCGCAGGCGAGCACAAATATATAGTGTGGCTTGACCCCTGTTTTATATTATATTCCTTAATGGGGTTTCAGGGGGCAAGAGGGTACACGGATGAGGACTGAATGAGCGTTTACAGCATAAAAAAAGACAGCACGCACACAAACGAGCACCCACTGGAGCGCAAGTGTGTAGTGTGATGGCGGTATGCACAAGGGCTGGCGAAAAAATACTACCTGAGTGTAGGAAAGTGTTGGTGAAAACACTGATGATTCTTCCCCGACATTAGTAGAGGAAAGTGGAGTGAGCAACATCGGCATACCATCATCCCTGTGTGGGTTGTTGTGTTGTGGGTGTGGCATCCCGATATTGCTTGTGGAGGTGTGTGTTGGGAATGTCGAGGGGAGATAAGTATCAGGGTTTTTGTGTGGGTTTGTTGGGGTTAAAGGTGGAGATTTTTTTCAGCCAGTTTCATATACCCTTGGGCATATTTTTTTGCTGTATAAGTGAATGAGGGACGAATACCTTATAACCTGCGTTGGTTTTGTGGAGGTAGTAGCGGAGGGGGATGAATATATTGGATAATATTGTCCGACATTTCCATAAGTTGTAATATCAACAAATGCTTCTGTGAAATTTTGTGGTTTGTTTTTGATTAAATTGCTTTTATATGATGTACATTGTTGATATGTGTTAAAATAAAGTTAAATATTTTTGTGTAAAAAAACTCTTGTTATATTTGCAATATATATCTTATTGTTTTGTATTTTTATATTTTTAACAAATACTGGAGTCTTTCCCTTACTTCGGAGAAAAAAAATAAATGGGAGCAAAATTGACAATAAAATCAATAAGAACAAGTGAATCTAATGTGAAATTTAAATTTATGTAACTATGGCTAAGTATGTAATTGAACAAAGAAATAATACCGAAAGGTGGTATTGGTATTGTAAGGATCATTCGAAAGAGGGTTGGGAAACGACAAAAGAGTTGGCAAGAAAGGCAGCAAGAAAAAATTGCAAGGGAGAGTCGTGTATTTGTCCTCCATCGTATGATGCAATAATAATAAATGGATATTTATCGTCATTTGCAGTTGAAAATCTTTTTGCACAGAAAAAGTCATTTAGTGTTGGAGAGATCCCTGAACCAATATTTGCTTACCTATTTGGATATGAAGCTAAAGAAGATTTGGCTTATGGGAAATACCCGGATACGGATATTGTAGTCGCAAACTTAAAGATTTGGGGTATTTACAAAGGCGGATTGTTGCACAAGGATGTGATGAAACGGCACAACCTTGATATGAAACAATTTGACATGTTAGCGAATCGCACTTGGAACCGCATAATACTTGAAATTGATGAAAAGGGTAATTATCATTGGGATTTTTCTTAGTCTGATTTTTGCCAAAGTATCTGTTGCAAAGGGTAATTACCCACCCAACGGCAAGAAGTGTGAAGTTGCGGGCAAGGTGATTTATGTCGACAAATCTTGTGTGACTAATCTCGACTGGCGGGAAATGCTTTGGGAGTTTGAAAACAATCCTGAAATATTTATAGGGTCAGTTTCGGGAAATTGCGTTGATTCTATAATATGGAAGCGCGTGTATGGTGAGGGGCGGTGCGGAGAATCTGTCAGCAAGGCTCACAAGCCATATCAAGAAATGGACAATTTCCCTGTTGTTGGCTTTACATTAAATCAGTGCAAGAATTATGCTGTTTTTCGTGCAACTGCGGTAATGGAATTGTTTAAATATGGCAAGTTCAAGCAGTATAGAGATACCAAGTTGGAATACTTTATGTTGTCGTCCGAGCAGTATGCCGAATTATTGAAGCAGAAATGGTTTGCAAAATCGTTTGCCGATGGCTATGCCGAAATCACTTCCGACGGCAAGTATGTGAAGGGTGGCAAAATTCTTGATTCAATCAATGACGAGAAGGTCACATTTAGACTTTATGCAATAATAAATTAATTGCTGACTATAACGAAAAAAGGACGGTCAAATGCCGTCCTTTTTTATTTGCATTTGCCTATTTAATCATAAGACCGCAAGCGTCAAGCATATTTGGTATGAACCCTTCTTCAATGTCTGCAACACCATATATCGAATCGTGTACAACTATATTATTTTTTACTATTGTAAGACGTGGATTAAGCAACGGAGCGACTATTGGCATTCTTTTAACATAAGAATTATCGTCAATGATAATTTTATTAAATTTATTTAACTTTATTGATTTTAATTCCTCGTCTATATCCTTTTGAGTGCCAGTAATAATAAGAAATAAAGGAACTTCTGACAATATATCTTGATTATCAGCAATTATTTTGGTAACTTCTTGTCTGCAAGAAGGACAACCATCTTGTGCATATATTGTAACTAAGCAATACGATGATTCGTGATTATCCACTTTTTGTTCAAAGAATGCCTGCAATGGATTTTGCATTTCAGACATCTTTTTCTTTTCGTCATTCCAAACTTTTATAAGACTATCAATTTTTACTCTTTCTGCCATTGTGATAGAATCTTGGTTCGAATTTCCTCTTAATAAATTTGTCTTTACAACATAAATGGTATCATTAAGGGTAGCTGGCGCAAACATTATTATTTCCCCGTTTACATATTCAGGCGCCCTAGTAAGCGTCTTTGGTGTTTCGTTGATATAATTGAAATTTTTGTCCGCAATAATCGTATATCTAGCACCACCAAGATTTTTTGAAATTTCTATGATTGAATAATATAAGTTTTTGGATGGGTCGTATGATATAGTTAGATAATTTGCATACACGGCATCCATATCTTCTAATCTATATGCAAGGGGTGGGATTGTATCTATCAACTTTGATTTGAGCGAATGCGTTATAAATTTGTCGTTTATATAATCCCATTCAAACACTTCTGGCGAATATGCAAATCTAAGTAATGGCAAATTGTTCGAAGATATACAAATATTTAGCACATCAAAATCGGAAGGATAGTACATTTTGTCCTTTAGATTCGGAAGCGGATGTTTTGAAAATATAAATTTTTCTGTTTTTAAATTGTAATATGCTATAAATGGAGCATTGTTAGCAACCCTATCAAAATTATAATGTCCATATTCAAACGGAAACAAAAAGACAATGTCGCCGACCCTTACTATTTTTTCATACATCATATGTGTAAATGGCGGAAGCACTTGCTCTATAGCAAAATTAGTGTTTTCAAAATTTGACGAATCACAAGTGAAATGATAATATCTTTTTATGTTTCCGTCATAATCTATTAACTGAAATTTTAAAGTATCTATTAGTCTCATACCATCTATCCGCTTAGTGTCATAATAAGCAGAATCATATATGGGGTCTCCATACATAAGAAGTATGCTATCCTTGTTTATATATTCAAATGCGTGCAAATCCCTATCTTCAAGCAAATTTATGCTGTGAAATATTTTTTTGCTACTTATATCGTAAAAAGAAAGTTCCTCTTCTTCAACATACGCAATTAATGTTTCAACGCCATCTATTGTACAATACTGAAATCTTTGAAATGGAACTTTATTATCCTTCGCTGATTCAGTTATTGGAAGAGCGATTATTTCTTCATTTTCGAATGTATAATTATCAGGACAATTGCTTTGTTCTATATTTGAGCATGATATGCATATGACAATAATGCTTATCAAATGTGATAATTTTAAAATACAATTATTCATAATACATACTTATAAAATCATTTACTATCCAGCGTTTTATTGTACAACAAAACACTGGATAGTATGCTATATTCTTAATCAAACTTATTTTTTATATACAATTTCTGCTCCGATTACTTTGCCATTATTATCAAAGGTAACTCTAGTGTAGCATTCTTTAGCATTTCCTTCTATGCAAGATACGGATTCCTCGGCGCAACCAGTTGTTGGGTCTGTGCTATGAGTAACCTTTTTTATGCCGGTAAATTTTTCCTTTGCCTTTGGTTTTTTACTCATAACATTTACCTCAAACATTGTTTCGTTTTCGTTTCTGGCATTTTTGTATAAGACACCAACATTCCCATCTTCATCGGTATACTCTTTGTTTATCACTTCCCATTTTGGATAGGCAAATACATACTCAGGCATTTTGTCCCAACAACTATCACAATTGTTTTTACAACCACTCAGTGCTATTGCACCCAACAAAACAGCAAATACTGCTAAAAAAAATCTTTTCATAATTTTATTTTTTATGTTTAATAACTACTTATAATTACAATTGCAAATATAATGTATCTTTTTATAGATGACAAAACATTTTTTGCATATTATTAAATAAGGTTACACGATTTTTTGAAAAATCATTGATTGCCAATATGTTACAGCGCAATATGTATATAGTATTATATTTGATAGGTGTAAATAGGAAAAATATGGTTTTTGACATGTAGTTTGTAGAGGAATAGAGAAATTTTAAAATTGAGATGATAGCAAGTAAGGACTATAACAAGATTAACGACCATAGGGGTGGATAATGCCCATAGGGACTTAAAGCCTGTAAGGGCTGTAACGCCCATAACGCCAGTAAGGGCGAAGGGCGATATCCGGTATGATAGTGGTAGCACCTATAGTACAAATAGCACCTATAGTTAACGGGTTAACGGGTTAACGGATTTTCGGGTTAACGGATTAACGAATGGGATGGTGGGATGAGGATTAGGGGCTGTAAGGCCTGTAACGACCTTAACGCCAGTAAGGGCAATGGGCGATGTGCGGGATAAGGGGATAACGGATTAACGACTGTAACGCCAGTAAGGCCAGTAGGTGCTGCAGGGGTTGTAGGGACGATGGACGATATGCGGGAGAGGTGGATTAAATGCTTACTATTTTTTCAAAATTTCTAGACCATCTTTTACATAAGGTAGCATCTTCTCTGCCAAACGAAACATTTGTGTTGAAAATAATGTCGGTATGCCATTGGATTCCGTATAGTTACATTTTGCATTCTTAATATTTTGCTCTATTTTGAAAATGGCCTTAGTGGTTTTCAAACCTCCTTTTACTTGCGTATTTGCCCAAGTCTTAAATCTTGAACTGATTTCCAGTTTGTTGCTTGGAATTTCAAAACCGATGCATCTGTCTGCCTTTTCTGCATAATAAAGCCATACTTC
Source organism: Bacteroidales bacterium (assembly GCA_045112395.1). Lineage (GTDB taxonomy): Bacteria > Bacteroidota > Bacteroidia > Bacteroidales > ML635J-15 > Bact-19. The sequence goes on along the minus strand of JBGUHW010000139.1, from coordinate 11,713 downwards.
GAAACACGAATTACTGATAATCAATTCAATGTCATTAGCATCACAATCATGTTTCATTTCTAACAGAAAATTCTCAAAGTGGTCAACATCTGTAAGTAAAAAGTAAATGTCAGGGTTTTCTTCGTTTGCAGAATCCTTGTACTCTTCTGTCTTATCAATGGCAACTTGCATAATTGTAGGTTTGCCTCCTTCATCGAAATTAGATTCGGCAATAAAATCAATCTTTATAGAGGGGAAAACATTAGGGTTCCTGTCGATAAGATGAAAGTAGTCCTTTTCTCTTTGCGTACCTCCTGAATATATGACAAAAAATGCTCGAGGCATTTGCGAGGCTTCCGGTTTGGTGTATCTTGAAACTTGTGCGGACATTAAAGTATCTCCTTCAGTCGTTACAGAACCTTTTGGGCTTGCAACAACATCGGAAAGTTCTTTTTCCGGATTTCCCTTTTTGTAGTATCTGTCGCTTTTCATTTATTCTATGCTTCTAATTTGAGGGACGCCACCATAACGACCTTCTTCATATCCCTTTCGGATATTCATTGTATTATGAATCTTATAATCGTTGAAAGAACTCATTACAGAATTTCCATATTGCTTTTCGACTTTCCATAGTTCGTCTGGTCGAACAAGATCCTGCTGGTCTTGCAATAATGTAAGATGAGTTGTACATATAAGTTGCCCCTTGGAATCTGTATTAAAAAAGTATTTCAACAACTGATAGATAAGAGTCGGGTGCATACTGTTTTCAATTTCATCAATAACCACAACTTTTCCTTCGCTGGCATTATATAAGGCAGGTATTAGCGTAAGCAACCGAACTGTACCGTCTGATTGACTGGCAATATTCATTTTCTTTTTATAGCCTCCAATTCCCAACTGTTCAAACAAAAACTCTTGAACTATTTGTTCGCCATTTTTCATTGTAATGTTAAAATTGTTTCTGTTGTTTGAAAATGCAGTTAGACCTGTATGTTCATTTACGGGATTTTTGAGAAGCAACTGCTGTAATTCCGATGAATTTTTCTTGCTTGACATCCATTTTTCAATAGGCGTTTCTCCGACTTTGAGCGAGTCTGTGATATGCAAACAAGAAAGTAGTTTGTTGGCGAAATCAAGTAAATTCTTGTTCCTAGACATCAAATCAATCAAAAAAGGAATTTGCGTGTTAATGGTAATTATGTCAAAATAATTAATGAACCAATCATAAACTATCTGAATATGCTCGTTATTAATTACGGGATATTTATTGTTCAGATAAATTATTGATGTCCCAATATTTTTCTTCAATAAATCCGTAGAAATTGTGTTGTCTATTGTTGGTTTAACGACATTCCCGATTCTCTCAAATATTATAGTGTCATCTTGTTCGCCAAGACCAGACAAAAGGAGAATTTCTTTAATTGTGTTTTCTTTAGAATGCTGAATTTCCAATTCGTAAATATAATAATTCCCTTTTGTGAAAAATTCGATTTCAATTTTTATGGGATTCTTATTCGAACTTACCAATTGAAAGAAAAAATCATTCAAATCAATGTTACTTAAAAAGTTATCAATTGTCACAAAGGACTTTAAAAAAATTAGCACTTTAACGAAATTGGATTTTCCAGAGCCATTGGCTCCGTAAATCAAAGCGTGTTTTAGTAAGTGAATTTTATTTTTTGTATTTATATGGTTCATAAAAATTTCCCTTTTTGGATTGGGAAACATATCAAATGTGGTCTTTTCGTAAAAAGACAGCATATTCTGAATAGTAAGTCGCAATAACATAGCTACAATCATTATATAGAAAACAGAGGCAAAGATACAATTTTTTTTGTTACGCGTGAAAAAATCACGCCAAAAATATTTTTTTGTTATGTCGTTTGCAATCAAAGACTTTTGGATTAGGAGCATAGGGAGATTAAGGGCTATAACGACAGTAGCGCCCATAACGCCAGTAAGGGCGATATGCGGGATAGCGGGATGAGGGAATGATTATGGTTTGGCGTATTTGCCGAAATCGAGGTGGTTGAGGAAGCCGTCTTTGCAGTAGCGTTGGATGTAGCGTTCGGCAGAACGGACAGAAATTTGCAGTTGCTGGGCAACGGCAAGAAAGGTCTGACGGTCAAATTCGGATGGCAGGTGTTCAAAGAAAACCTGCTTGATGACTGTTGGTGCCGATGAGGCAGAAACAGAATCGGAAACTGGCAGACTGCCAAAAATCTTGGCAGTGTGGCGCAAAAGGATTTTCGCCATAGCGACAGCAGAGGCGAAATCCTCATCGGAGCAAAGCAACGATGCTTGAATTTCGCCAGTCTCCATAATGCGCACTGCGGAAAATATCATAGCCAAACGATAGGTTATAAGTCCAAACCGACGAACCGAGGCGACAAAATCCAAACCGAAAAGGTTTGCATAGTCGTTTTGCACTTGTGCAAAAAAATCGTTGAACCTGTCCTGCTGACTTTGCGTGAGCGAAAAACATAATGGCTGACTGGTCTTCAAGAAACGATAAAGTTCGTAGAACTGCTTGCCGTATTCGATAAAATAACTGTCAAGGGATTGCTCGGTCTTGGCAAATACATTGTTCCAAACCAAACGAATGTTCATGTAGTAGAAAATGAAACGACTGAACAAGCCGTTTTCGGCATTCGGAATCAGGGAAAGTATTTGCTGAGGTGTGCCAGACAACAAAGTTGACAGGCAGGGCTTTGTGAGTTCGACGAACTCACGGTCTTTCCTTCGCGAATATGAAATCATTTCGTGATGGAAAGCTTTGCGCAATCCATCAGAGAAATTGCCGTGGTCGGACTTGAATGTGTTTGCAAGGGTATCGCCCTCGGTTTCGAACATAAGACCTACCCCACCGTTGTCGTTCAGTATCTGGTAAACGGAAGTTGCGGAACTATTGGCAGGAATAAGCAATGTCTTAATGAGCGGTTCCTTTGGCTGTTCGTTGTTCTTCTTGTCGGCATTGTATTCGGCCTTCTTCTGCTTGTACTGCTCCAGTTCGGCATTATAAAGTTGCTTTAATTCGTCGTGGATTGGCTGAACGATGTGCTTGCACAGAGAAAGCCTACCCTTTCCAGCGGAAGCCTGAGCGGTGATAAAAACAAATAGGTTCGGAAAAACTTCGCGCTCCCCATATATGCCGTGGACACCAGGCAGACAGGCGGAAACCACCGCGAGGGAACCGAGCAACAAAAGGTCGGCATCTTCGTCGGAATTTGCCAAACCGACAATCTGAGCGAAAAACGCTGGAAGCGTATCGCTGATAAGGTTTGAGAAAGTTGGCATTTCGCCAACTTCATCAAATTCTTCGGACTTGGAAACAGATGAGGCTTGTGTAAACTCCGACATTCTGGCGGAGTTGGCGGAGTTGACGAATCTGGCAAAGTTGGCGGAGGCATTTCTGCCATCTTTGCCAATTCCGCCACTTTCGCCACTGGCGGAATGCTGGCGGAATTTGTAAGCCGAACGATGTGAGGGCAATGTTATGCCTGCGTTTTTTGCGAGATGAAAAAATGACTTGATTGTAACGCCGTGTCCGTGCGAAGCAAGGCAGGCGTTATATTGCTTGTCGGTGGCGGACGGAGTGTAATCGTGATGAAGTCTGCTTATGCGATGAAAGCAATTACGCCCCCTTTCGCCCAAAGCGTCAGCGAGGGCAAAACCAAGTGTAAGCCATTCGTCGTAGGATGGAGCAATGTCGATTGCCGAAGCCTCGATGCGCGAAATGACATCTTCGATGTCCTGATTGGGCAACATTGATAAAATGCAAGTGTTTAAAAATTAAGCACTTGCATTTTTCTTTTGTGGTAGTTGCCCCCATAATCGCACCACCATCGCGCCACGGATTTTAAAAGAATATTTTTTGCACCATAATGCAATATTCGTAACGAAGCTTTGCTTTGCATTTTATTGCGCCAAGTCGAAATAAGCGACAGCCGAAGCGAGCCAGTCTCTATGGTTCTAGATGTTTTTATAGCACAAAGTATTATGTTGTTGTTTTTGTATCTCTGTACGGTGTGCTTATCCACATATTATTTTTAATTGTCTAATTTATAAACAAAAAACTCTTATAATATAGATATATTATTTAAATTTGCTCGCTAATTGAAGATTTTGTAAAATGGAGTTGTTGTATAGGATAGGCGTTGTTCGGAGTGTACCTGTGGATAAGATAAGCGGTTGTGTCGTTGATAGTTGTGATGGCTACAGAGGACTTGTGTCGCATCGTAACCATAAATTATCCATTGTCCATTATCCATTATTAATTCTTCTCTGCCTCCTCTTCTCGGTTAATGCCTTTGCGCAATGGTCGGGTAGCGGAACATCGGCTTCTCCGTATTTGATTACAAATAAGACAGATCTTGAAACTTTAGCAACATATGTAAACCAAGGATATACTTATTCTGACAAGTATTTCTTAGTGACGGCGGATATTAATGGTTTTACAAAAATAATCGGTAATAGTACACATAAATTCAGTGGTAATTTCGATGGAGACAATCATACTATAAATTTAAACATAAATGTTGCTTCCCCTTCTGATGCAGGTGGTGGTCTGTTCGGACAGGTTTCTAGTGCTGTGATAAAGAATGTAATTGTTACTGGAACTATAACATATAACATCACTAGCGTTGGTGGTATAGTTGGGGCTGCCAGTGAGGCTACTCTCATAGAGAATTGCGAAAACCATGCGGTCGTCAATGCTGGTGGCGGTAATAGAGGTGGCATTGTGGGAGCATGTTTTAGTTCTACAATAAGTGGATGTAAGAATTATGCCGATATCAATTGTTCTAGTAATGATGCGGTTGGTGGTATTGTAGGGTATATTGCAAATGAGAGCAATATAGAAAATTGTACAAACTATGGCAAAATAACGGGTAGAGGTAAGGTTGGTGGTATTGTTGGGGAATCTGTAGCAACCAATTCCCCTGCATCAATTATTAATTGTGTAAATACTGCTGACGCCACTATTACTGGTGGTAGTAATTATCAGGGAACGTATGTTGGAGGAATAGTCGGTTATTCGTCATCATCAAATAGCAACTATGCTACATGTTGGACATTATTTTCTAAATGTAAAAACTATGCCTCTGTTTCTGGTTGGAGCGATGTAGGTGGAATATTAGGTTATTTTACAGATTCTCGAACCAATTATACAGTAACTGTATCATCAATGACAGATTGCATAAATACAGGTACAGTAACTGCTAATTATGGCTATGTTGGGGGGATTGTAGGGCGAATTTATGCTGCTCATGGGTATTTGATAATTGACAAGTGCGCAAATAATGGCATCGATAGCGAAGTTAAGAGTTCTAATGCGTCAAGGATAGGGGGATTGGTTGGGGCATGTGGCAACCCTGCCAAGGTATATAATTCGTACAATACTGCAATTGTAAATTGTACAGGAAATTCGACTTCGGATTATTTGTATATGGGTGGATTGATAGGCGAGCTTAGTCAGAATTCTACAGTTAATAATTGCTACAATGTTGGAGATGTAATAAGCAATGGAAATTCTGGCAGTTATATAGGAGGAATTGTTGGCTATTGTAATGGAAAAATGTCGAATAGCTATAATGGAGGAACTGTATCAAATTCAAATTATTATACAGGAGGAATTGCTGGCTATCGGCTATCTAATTCTGAAGTATGGCATTGTTACACAAGGAATAATTGTGGAACAAGTGATGGAATTAATGCCTCGGGAAATATTGCAACTGGCGCATATCTCTATATGTTTCGACCTTTCAGCCATACCAGTTATAACGACAATAAACTTCTAAGTGATGTAACCGTGAATGGAACCACGTATGGAACTAGTGTTAACTTCTACGAAATCCTTAATGCATGGGCTGATTCTGCAAATAACGGAAGCAACACATACTACAATTGGGTGGAAGCCTCCTCAAATACAGACAACAAGGGTATGCCTAAGTTTTATTCCTGCACTCCAGTTTCTGTCACAAACTTTACCGTTTCCAGTGGCAACCGTGAATGTAATGTGTCTTGGGCTGCTACAGGGGCAAACTCGTGTATCCTTTACTATGGTAGCGACCCTGACATAAATAATATGTGGACGGTTAACAACGCCTCAAGTCCGTTTACAGCACTTCGCCTTACCAACGGTCGTACCTATTATTTCGTAGTAAAGCCCGCAGGCGATGGCTCAACATATTGTACCGACAATCCGCCATCGGATGCTGTGTCAGGAACACCTAATTGCCCATAATATAAAAACACAAAAATTTTAACCTTATGACAGAAAAGAAATATATTAATATAGATGGCATCACCAGTGGTGTCGTGGCGAGCCACGACCACCACAAATTGACCATTGTGCATTTCCCATTGTTAATTTCCATTTGTCTCTTGTTTTTTAGTAATGTTTATGGACAATCGTATAGTGGAGGAAGCGGGACAGAAAGTGATCCTTACAAAATTAGCAGACCATCTGACTTTGCAGATTTAGCGTCGGCTGTAAGTGCTACGGATAATTATTCTGTGGGCAAGTACTTTATTGTGACGGCAACAATATCAACTGGGGTGACAGCATCCATTGGTACAGAGTCTAGACCTTTTCAGGGAAACTTCAACGGCAATGGAAAATCTATTAATGTTACAAGAACTGTTGGCGAAAGTTACAATGGTATTTTTGGCTGGTTGGGGTCTGGTGCAAATATACATGATGTGATAACAACAGGAACGATAACTGCAGATAATTCCCAATATGTCGGTGCTATAGTAGGTAATGTGGTAACAATAGGAACTATTTCTCCACGTATAACCATTAAAAATTGTACCAATAATGCGAAAATTACAGCAGATTGGACTGGCACTATGAATGAAGGAGGTAATATTGGTGGGATAGCCGGAGGGCTTAGGTATGCAGATATTGTAAATTGTCATAATACTGCTGAAATAACAGGAAGAGGGAATGTCGGTGGTCTTATTGGTTATTATTCGTATTGTACTTTAGAGAAATGCACAAATTCTGGCAGTGTAATAGGTCATGATGATTGTATTGGCGGTATTGGAGGATATTCATATAGTAATGTAACATATCATGAATGTTCAAATTCGGGTACAATATCAATCGCGGCATCAAGTGATTATGGCGAAACTGCTGGCGGATTGCTCGGTTTTGCATATACAGGCAATGTAATAGACCACTGTTACAATACAGGAACAGTTACATCAACTAGGACAGATTCATATAATTATGGTGGCTTGGTCGGTTATACGGAAGCCTTCGGCGGAACTGTTACGATACGCAATTCGTACAACCTTGGAAATGTGACTACGAGTAACACGGGAACCGAGCCATACAATAGTGCTGGAGGTATTGTCGGAAGAGTTCGTAATAACACCAGTGGTTACAACTATATTTATAACTGCTATAATATTGGTGTTATAACGGTAAATGGCACGACAGTGGGAGCAATCGGAGGTATAGTAGGCATAAACCATGGAGGTGGTATATACAACTGCTACTCAGGAAATACAATTAAAGTAAACGGCTCAAATTCTAATGCTGGCAATGTTTGTGGGAAAAATGATGGTGGAACGGTGCAGTATTGCCATTATCGTACGAATGTATTTTATAAGGGCGGCAGTATTAATACCTCAGTAACAGCCTGCGGAAGTGGTTCTGCATCAAACTGCTATTCTTTTACCCATACATCGAATACTACCGATGTTTGTACAGTTGTGAGTACTAACAGCGCAATCGGAAATAAAACGACTTTGCTCGAGGCTCTTAACTATTGGCGTACAAATATTGTCAACGATGAAAATACTTATCTTAAGTGGGTTGCCGATGTGTCTCCGTGGGGAAACCTTGGTATGCCCAAGTTATATTCCTGCACGCCAATTACAGTTTCCAACTTCAGTGTTACCGAGGTTGGCGACAGGTATGTGAAAGTGGCATGGGATGCCGATGCGAATGTATCCTACACACTCTACTATGGTTCGGGTGCCCCTGCCGATGGCTTTGTGGTAAACAATCCTGCCAATCCGTTTACTGCCGAGCGACTTACAAACGGACGCACTTACTATTTCTCCTTAAAGCCTACAGGTGATGGAACAACATATTGTGCGGACAATCCACTTTCAACTCCTGCCGTAGAAGGAAATCCTAATTGTCAATAATAACGAATAAAAACAGAAACAATATAACAACACGATTATGATGAAAACGATATACAAGATAATAGTAACGCTGGTAGCAATTGCAGTGATGATGTGCGGTAAGGTGTGGGGACAGAGTTCGCTGACTTTATATGATAGTGAGACAAATTCTAGCAATAGCTATTCGCCTTATGGTGGGTATTATGGATGGCACTATCAAGTGTATCTTTACGATGCGTCAGATGTGGATTTTGACGGTACTATAACTGCTGTTTCATTTAAAACAAGTTCTTCTTATAGTGCAAATAGTACAGCCAACTATACGATATATATGAAAGATGTTTCTTCGGGAACTACTTTGAATGCAAGTACTGCTTTTAGTACTTATTTAAATGGGAGTACAACTTGTTATTCTTCTGGAACTATGCCTGCACTTGCAAGTGGTTGGAATACGACACCAACATTTAGTAACTCTTTTTCTCATGAAAGTGGAAATTCTATTTTGGTTATTGTGAAGGCAAAGGGATGTACTTCAAACGGTGGGTGTGGTAAATATGTATATTACAAAAGTATTTCAAACCATGTTTGGTATAAAAGAGCAGATGTTTCTGATCCTCCTGCAGAATCTTCAACGGGTTCTTTGGCAGCTTATCTTCCTGCAATAAAGTTCACATATACCCCCATTGCTTCTTCTTGTGCAAAGCCTACAACTTTATCGGCAACAAACATTACTGGTAGTTCTGCAACTATTTCGTGGGAAAGTTCTGAAAGCAATTGGGAGGTTGCATGCAATACAATAGGAGAACCGCCAAGTTCTGGTATTGCAAAAACAACAAAGTCACATACATTTACAGACTTGACTGGACTTACTCATTATTACGCCTATGTAAGGACGAAATGTAGCGGTTCAACTTATAGTGGATGGAAAACGGTAGAATTCACAACAGATTGTGGTGCGACAGGGCTACCTTATCAGGAAACATTTGAGAGTTATTCATCTGGGTTACCAAATTGCTGGTTAAAGGTTGGTAGTGGAACAGTTTCTGTTCAGGCGTCATATGTAAATAATGGTACCAAAAGCTTAAAATTTAATGGTTCTACATCTAATTTAGTGGTGCTTCCAGAATTTAGTGCGGAACTTAATACATTACAAGTGAATTTTTGGACAAGACCTGAAAGTACATATTCTAGTAGTAAAGAATTTGATGTAGGTTATGTTACTAATGTAGAAGATGCAAGCACATTTGTAGCGGTAGAAACTTATGTTTATAGTGACTTTAGTGATGCATATTTGGAGAAAACAGTAAATATGTCCTCTGCACCTTCTGGTGCTCGTCTTGCTTTTCGTCATAGACCGAGCAGTACAGCCTATTATTGGTTTGTTGACGACATCAATGTTACCGCAACATCTGTTACTCCCACCACCTATACCGTAACCTTCAACTCCAACGGTGGTACTGGTACGATGGCAGACCAAACCTTTACCGCAGGAGTGGCACAGGCTCTAAGGTCAAATACCTTCACCAGAACCAACTATACATTTGCAGGATGGAATACCCAAGCAAATGGCAGTGGCACTTCATATACGAATGGGCAGAGCATAACTGCAACAGGTAATATGACTCTATATGCACAGTGGACACCAGTCACTCCCTCATATACTCTAACCTATAATGCTGTTCAATCGACTTGGGGTTCGGTTGGGGTTACGCAGGGTGGATCTCCTGTTGCTTCTGGGGCAAGTGTTGCACAAGGCGCTGTCCTAAATATTACGGCAACACCTTCTTCGGGATATGCTTTCACTGGTTGGTCAGTATCAGGTTCCGGTTCTTCGGTAGCAAACACAAGCAGTACTACCACAACACTCACTATGGGTTCCGCCAATACAACGCTGACGGCAAACTTCACCCCTTTATACACCATTTCGTGGACTAACCCTACAGGCGGTACTATAACAGTTACGCAAAATGGCAATCCCGTAAGTTCCGGATCGACATTCGTTTCTGGAACCCAATTTGCCATTACGGCTACGGCAAATACTGGCTATGTATTCAGTGGATGGACTTCCTCAAATGGAGGAGTGCTTGCCGATGCCAGCAGTGCTTCCACTACATTTACCTTGGGCGGAGTTAGCACCACGCTTAATGCATCCTTCACTTCAAGCGGTAGCGGTGGCAGTGGAGATTGCGATGATGTGCCAGTTGGAGAGGTTTCTTCTAATAGTCGAGAATATGGTCCAGTTGATAATTGGTACAAATATGGTTATTTTCAAATAATTTACCCATCTTCAAATCTGTCAGCAGGAACAATATCTTCCGTATCCTTTGATTATTATTACAGTACAGCCACAACAAGAAAGACAGATGTTGACATTTATCTCGGACATACAGACAAAACACAATTTTCTAGCACAACAGACTGGGTTCCTTATGCAAATTTGAGAAAAGTTTATTCTGGTTCTCTCAACTGTTCTCAAGGATGGAATACATTTGAATTCAATATTGAAACTTTTGATTATAATGGTACTGATAACCTTGTAATGGCAATTGATGATAATTCAAACGGATATGATGCCAGTAGCAGTGGTACCCATTCATTTAATTATGGCTATCATTCTAATTCCCAATATGTAAATCTGTATCGAAGAGATGATTACACAAATATCGACCCTCAAAGTCCAGGAACAGGGACTAACAGGGCATATCAATTCCCTGTAACAAAATTCTGTATCGCCCCCGCCGTTACTGCTTCCGTTACCGTTACAGGCGATGCAGGTTGTTCGGGACAAGCAACAAGGCTTACGGCACATCCTAGTAATGATTTTACATCGGCGGCGCGCTATTCGTGGAGCGGTACGGGCGTTCCCTCACAATCTAGCAATCTTACAAGCAATACAATTGATGTAACTCCACCATCAGCAGGTAGTTTTACATATACCTGTACCGTAACAGAAGGTAATTTGCAGGCTACGGCAGAGGTTACAATCAGGGTATTCACAACTCCAACTATAACATTCCCCGGACAGCACACATTCTGTGGCGCAGACGAGATTTCGGCACAAGTAAGTGGATTACAATGCGGTGAGGCGTCCTACGAGTGGAGTGGACTAGGCACTGGCACAGACTTAACCTGCGAGGCCTCGGTAGGTGGCGAATACACCTTTACCGTAAGCAACCGCAACTATAAGCAATACGACTATATAATTCAGAATGGCGTGCCCGCAATAGTTGTCGATGCTGCTGCTACCAAGGCAGTTCCAATAGGAAATGATGGAATAGGAGATAATGCCACTGCTGGAAATATTGCAGATACCGATAATTACCTTCAGGAAGCCATAAAGGTGAACGGCGGTGAAACATATACTGGCAACCGCACAGGATTTTTGATTGATGGCGGAACCTGCGAAAGTACGGAGAGTGTGGTGGTGAGTATAAACACGCCGAGCGTAGGCACGCTGAGCATAACGGACAAGACAATCTGCAGCGGCGGCAATACAACGCTTACGGTCAACAGTGCAAGTCCGACAGGAACCTTGTCTTACGCGTGGTCTAACAGCCTCGGCAGCAACGCTACCTCCAACAGCATATCTGCG
>JBGUHW010000138.1:0-21666 GCA_045112395.1 Bacteroidales bacterium | reverse complement strand
AGAAGTCGAGTGTGCCGCGGTAGTGTGCCTGCAAGATGAAGAATCTGATTGTCATTGGCGAGTATGCCTTCTCTATCAGTTCTTTGCCTTCGGCGTTCTTGTGCGATGTGCCGTTGAAAAATTCATCGAGCGTGATGAAGTTGCCCAACGACTTGCCCATCTTCTGTCCGTTGATGGTAATCATGTTGTTGTGTACCCAATAGTGAACCGACTCGTGTCCGAGTGCTGCTGTAGATTGTGCGATTTCGCATTCGTGGTGCGGGAACATCAGGTCCATGCCACCGCCGTGGATGTCGAATTCTTCGCCTAAGTATTTGGTTGCCATAGCCGAGCATTCCATGTGCCAGCCTGGGAAACCGTCGCTCCAAGGCGATTCCCAGCGCATAATGTGTTCCGGTGCGGCTTTTTTCCACAATGCAAAGTCGATGCTGCGGCGCTTTTCGGTCTGACCGTCGAGTTCACGGGTAGTTTCAAGTAGTTCCTCAATGTTACGTCCAGAGAGTTTTCCATAGTGGAACTTCTGGTTGTACTTTTCTACATCGAAATAAACAGAACCTTCGCTTATGTATGCATAGCCAGCGTCAAGAATTTTCTCCACGAACTTTATCTGTTCGGGGATATGTCCCGATGCGTGTGGCTCGATGCTTGGCGGAAGCACGTTCAACTTCTCCATTGCGTGATGGTAACGGTTGGTGTAGTATTGTGCAACTTCCATTGGTTCAAGCTGTTCGAGACGAGCCTTCTTTGCAATCTTGTCCTCGCCTTCGTCTGCATCGTGTTCGAGGTGACCAACGTCTGTAATGTTGCGGACATAGCGCACCTTGTAGCCCAAAGCCGTTAGCGTGCGGAACAAAAGGTCGAAAGTGATTGCTGGACGGGCGTGTCCCAAATGTGCATCGCCGTAAACTGTAGGTCCGCAAACGTACATTCCTACGAATGGCGGTTTTATCGGCTTGAATTCCACTTTCGTGCGCGAAAGTGTGTTATATAAGTAAAGTTTTCCTTCCATGACTGTAAAATTTTAATTCCGCAAAATTAAATAAATTATCCGATTCTTGTAGCAAAGAATAATAAACAAAAAAGGCAACCCTGAGGTCGCCTCTTTGCTTTAAAAGTTAAGTGTTATTCCTTTGTCAGTTTTTTTGTATAGATGTTGCCGTTTCCGTTTCCGTAGATTCTTATGAAATACATTCCGTTAGACAAATTGGAAACATTGCATACGGCATTATCACTATTCACATCCATTTGCAAAACAATCTGCCCCATCACATTCACAATTTCTATTTCAGAAATAGTTTCCGATGATATGATATTTAGCAAGTTGCTTGTGGGATTGGGGAAGATTGATATTTCGGGAGTAACATTCATTTCGATATCGGTTGCTGGAGCAAACGAAGCTATGTATGTTGCATTTTCCGTGACGGTTATATTGCGAGGATTGTCGGTGTTGCCATCATCCCACGACGAGAATTCGTAGCCATCGTGAGCATCTGCCGAGATCTGAATTATAGTACCTTCGTCGAATGTTCCACCGCCGTAAACCTCTCCTTGGTCTGTGTTTTCTGAAAGTACGGTTATTGTGTATTGTACATCATTCTGAGTTACCGAAATAGTTGCTGTATCACTGCCTTGTGTAATTGTGATTGTCGCGTTTCTTGTCTCTCCTGATGTATTCTGGTCAATGGTTAGCGTGATTGTTGTCGTTTCTCCTGAACCTGGAGCAGTCGTGCTAGAAAGTGTAAGCCACGATTGGTCGCATGTTATGTTGCAGCTTTCTGGTCTATTGCTGGCGTAAATGTTAAACTGTATAGTGTCGCCATCGGCGTTTATTGTAATGTTTCCTGGTGTTGCCGATAGGTTTGTGTAGGCAGGCATTACGCCGAAAATAGCTGTTTGTTCCATGTTGAATTGGTAGCCGCCGCCACCGATTCCTCCAGGATTTGGTTCTAGAGCATCCATAGAGAAAAAGCCGTCGGCGTGACCAGCCCAACCCCAGTTTACATGGAAAAGGTCGTTGCTGTCGTATCCGTCGAAGATAAAAGCGTGAGCGCCATCGTCGCTTGCTCCAGTGTAAAGCACAGGACGTAATGCGTCTAAGTCTTCCTTTAGCATAGCTAACCATTCCGAATCTGTATATGCTACGAATGTTTGTGTTTCTCCATTTTCGTCTTCGTATTCAAATGACCTATATTCGCCATGCAGGTCGTTGCTGTATCCGAAGAAGTCGCGCAGTGCGTTTTCTGTGCAGAAGTCCAATTGCCCGTCGTATGTAATTGTATATGCACCGCTGCCCATTGCACTATACATCATTTCTACAGATACACCGCAATGGTACATAAGAGTGGCAACTGCGTTTATTTCTGTGCTTGAACTTCCTTCCGATAGATAGCTAGGCATGTTGTCCCAGTCGTATGTAGTGTTCTCAAAATCGGCTGACATTGTTCCGTATTCTGGGTGATCTTCGGATGTGTATGAGTGAGAACCTGTGCCATGTAATGGCCAGTTCCAGTATTTCATAAGCTGCGCCATGGCCGTTGCTACACAACCGGTGACGGAAAGTTCACCTTCTTCTTCATCGTATGGACACAAAGCGTTATAGTAAGGGCTTTGATTCCAATAGGTTGTTAGCAACTGCGATACTGTTCTTGTGCTTTTGGGCGTAAGTCCTGCACCATTGCGCAAGTTGTTCCATGCTTCGTGCGTCTCTTCTCCTGCCTCGATGTTGTTGTCAATTGCGTACTGTATTTCGTAGCAATAATTGCGTAGCCAGCTTTTTGCGTTTGCTGGAATATTTTCGGGGTTGAAAACATCTTGCTGAGAGTAACCGAGTATTGGCTTTGCCACATCATCAGCCGAAACAATAACAAAGCCGCCGTTGGTGTTCAAAATGTATATGTTTGCGAATTCTGTTTGCTCCGTGATGTCACGAAATTCGATTCCAGATTTTTGGATGTTGCCTTTCTGAACGTTTTTCATCCAAAATGTTGCTGCTACCGATTTTGCTGTTTCCAAATCGACATGCTTCGCCATCGCAGTGATTGACAAAGTAATTAAGATTGCTATAAATGTAAATTTCCTCATTATTACTGTAACTTTTTTATGATATGAATAAAAACATGAGCTACAAAGGTATTGTAAAAAAATGAAATCAATTGTATTTGTATGTGTTTTTTTCAAAAGTAATTTTATAAGTTTGCATAAATAATGTATGCCATGATAAAAATACGAGACTTGCGGACGGGTGATATTAATGAAATTCTTGCCATTGCCGATGTGCAACTTGGTGAGAAATATATTACTGTTGATGACTTGTATGCTTGTAAAGCTATTGTGGCGGAGGATGCTGATTTGCAGAAATGTGTAGGTTTTTGCTTGTCGTATATTGGTCAGAATGGTGATGCGTATGTCAGGACGGTGGCTGTAAGCATCGATTATTCGGGGCAGGGGATAGGTACGGCTTTGATAGCCAAGTCGGTGGAATGTTTGAAAAGCATCGGCGCGAAAAAAATAATGTCGCCGTTATGGAAGCACGATGGCATAGTCAATTCCGATGTGGTTTTTCGCAGGAATGGTTTTCTTCCCGTTCGCGAAAATCCCGACTACTGGTATGCCGATAGTTTGGAAAAAGGATATTTGTGCCCCGTTTGCGGAAAGGGCTGTCATTGTACTTGCGTTATGTATGAGTTGGCAATGGACAATTGACAATTAATAATGTTGTTAATCATCAAATTATTAAATTATCAAATCTGATTAATAATTCATTTATTTCTTCTTCAGCAACGAATTGTACAGTTTGTCGTCGTTTATTATTTCAAAGGCTCGCTTTACAGTTGGATCCTTTTCGTTGAATACTCGCCAAAAGGCTGGGTTTCCCCATACGTCGCTAGCCATCGATGATTTGATGTGGTTCTTTAAGTAAAGTTCCTGCTCGGGTGTAGCCTTCTTGAGCGAATCAAGCTTAATGCCTGAATCCTTTGCTTTTTGCTGTAGCGTATTCATAAATTCATCCGGAACATTGAAAGTCTTGGCAAATGTCTCTTCATCCTTGTACTTCTTTTTCAGTTCGTCCTTATGCTTGTCGATGTATTCCGAAATTGTCGGGAAGAAAATGTTCTTGCGTTGTAGTGCAAGGTGATAGTCGGAACGCAAGGTGGTGTCAAGCGGAACAAATTCGTCGGGCATTACACCGCCGCCTCCATAAACCGTGCGCTTGTATTTCAATGTGTTATATTTCAGGCTGTCGTTGAACTTTATACTGTCCTTGTGGTAGTATTCTCCGTGGTTGTAGCGATTCAGCAAGTCTTTGTTGTATTCCTCGTAACTGCTGTAAGGCTTCTGTATGCAACGTCCCGATGGGGTGTAGTAGCGAGCAATTGTCAGGCGGACGATGGAACCATCTGTTAAGTTCATTTCCCTTTGTACCAGACCTTTGCCGAATGAGCGGCGACCTACGATAACGCCTCTGTCCCAGTCCTGTATTGCACCCGATGTGATTTCGCTTGCCGATGCCGAATTCTCGTTGATAATTACAACAAGTTTTCCGTTGCGGTTAATCTTGTCGGCTGACATTTCCTTTGAGTTGTAGTCGTATCGAGGCATCTTTTCGCCTTTGGTGTAAACTATCGACTTGTTTGGCTCAATGAATCGACTGCAAAGTGTAACTGCTTGGTCGAGGTAGCCTCCTGTGTTGTCGCTTAGGTCGAGGATTATGTGCTTAACCTTCTTTTGTGTGAAATATTGGAAGGCTGAGTCCATTTCGGCTTCGGTTGTGCGGGCGAACTTGTTGAGTTTCACATATCCAACATCGCCAACAGTGTAGAATGCATCAACGCTGTGAATTGGAATTTTGTCGCGGATAATCTCGAAGTATAAAAGGTCTTTTTCGCCAGGACGCATGATGCCAACGGTTACTTTCGTTCCCTTTTTACCACGCAGACGCTTTGCTACGCCAGAATTGTCGATTTTTATTCCTGCAACAATTTCATCGTCAACTTTCACTATGCGGTCACCCGATTTCAGACCTACTTTCTCTGACGGTCCACCTGAAATAACATCTTGAATTACAATTGTGTCTTGTATCAGGCGAAACTGTACGCCAATGCCGTCGAAACTTCCATCCAGCTGTTCCTTCGACTTGGCAACATCGTCGGCACTTATGTAGGCAGAATGCGGATCGAGTTCCTGCAACATCTTTACGATTGCCGTTTCGGTGATTTTGGCGATGTCGGCGGTGTCAACGTACATGGCATCAATGTAGTTGAGCAGTCGTTCGAATTTCTTTGCTTGCTTTACTGGTTCTGTCTGTGCAAATAGGGTAGTACCTATTAATAATATGCTTGCTAGTATTGCGAATATCTTTTTCATCGTATGTGCATTTTTTGCAAAGTTAAGAATTATTAGCGATGGAAAATGTTGTTTTGTTGTTAAATTTGTTTTTATTACTAAAAGTTTCGTTACGAAATTTTTCGTAATACCTATGAGGCAAAATCCAAAATCCATTTCTTGAAGAACGGGTCTTCAATCTCGTAACGGTTTGAATATATCACAAGTCCCTGCTTTTGCATTTTCTTTAGTGCACTATATATCGTACTCGTGTGCAAATCTGTCATTGTCAGTTGTGTATCAGAAGCGAGTGTCTGCAGAATTTTTTTGTCGGTACGATTCAGTCGAATCCAGATGCGTTCAAAGTCCAAGCAATGTGTTTCTTCAATTTGCTGTAGTGCTTTGGAAAACAAGTCTGTACATTCAGGATTGATAATTGCTGTCTGCCAAATTTGTGAGGCAAGTTGTTGTGAATAATATGGGTGGCAATCGGTATAATCCAGTATTTCCTTTGTGATTTCGTTGTAATTTTGTGGCAAAAGAGATGATATATATTGTTCGAATTCATTTCTTGGCAATTTGCGCAAGCGCATCAGTTGGCCGAAATGATAGAATGGTGATTTCTTCTTTTCGAAAATATCTTCCATCATTGATTCTTGACTGCCAAGCAGTATATAATTTATGTTCTTTTGTTCCTGCATAATAGCACGCAACAGCTTGTCCAGGCCATTCTCTATTTCCAGTATCTCCTGAAATTCGTCGAGAATGACAACTAATCTATTGCTTTCGTTTCCAATGTTTTCCAATGTGCCCAAAACATCTTCAAGCATTACATTTGCGTTTTTTGATGGTTGGAAACTGACTTCAACAGCACCTGTCAATGCATTGGTATTTAATGTTGGGATTATTCTAAAGTTGGAAATTATGCTGCGAAGTTTTTCTAGCGTATTGTGCTTGTAAACTTCGGTTAGTAACTTGGCAGCCAAATCTTGAACCGACATAACTTTTTGCAGGTTCAGATATATGTATTTGCGTCCCGACTGTTTCACGGCTTTCAAAACGACACTGCTCTTTCCGAAACGGCGTGGACTTATTAGAATCAAATGGTTTGCACTATTGATAAATTGCTTTATATAAGCTACTTCCTCAACTCTGTCGGTAAAGAAGTCGCCTTCGACTATTGTCCCGAATTTGAATGGGTTTTCCATATTACGACTTTTTTCGTTGCTAAATTTTTCGTAAAGGTATGAATATTTTTTTTATGACAAAAAATAATTTTTGTTTGCTATTATGCGTTGTCACAATTTTTGTTTTGCTGCCGCGACAAAAATATGCGCCAACGCTATTTAATTATATCTTATTCTAATATATGTAACCTCTCCGAGGTTATAATCGCTGTAAAAAGGTTAGTCCTTATCAGTAATTGGTGATGTATGTTATTGATAATGAATATGTTGTGTAAATTGGTATTTTATGGACGGACAGCAAAAAAACTTCACTTTTTTATCAACCCGTCGAAAGTTTCAACTACCTTGTCTGCCCAAGCAGTTACCGAAAAGCGTTCCTCGACAGTTTGTCTGGCATTCTTGCCCATTTCGCGGCGTAGTTCCTCGGAATCAATCAGTGCTGACAATTTTTCCATCCACTCGTCATTGGTGCTGGCGAGAAAACCATTTTTGCCGTCGTCGATAATTTCTTTGTTTACACCAACAGGTGACATTACCACAGGAAGTTCGAGCGCCATGCATTGCAATCCCTTGAATCCGCACTTTCCGCGGCTCCATTTGTCGTCGGGCAGAGGCATAATGCCGATGTCGAACTCGCAAAGCTCGTTGATTTCATTTTGTGCCGACCATTGCACGATTTTGGTGTCTGGAATTTCGCTTTGCCAGGTTTTCGAGTTCATTATCACCTTGAAATACACCTTGTCACCGTATTTTTCCTTTATGCGCTTGAGTACGGGATAGGCTGTTTCGTAGTGTTTTAGCGTAGGTTGTGTGCCCGTCCAGCCGATGCAAATGCCTTTATGTGGCTGTTTTTCGGTTGGCTTGTGGTAGTTGGTGTTTATTACTGTTGGCAGTATGAAAATGTTGTCGTTAAATTGCTTTGCGTAGTCGGCAAGATATTGGTTTCCAACGCTGACGAGCGTAGCATATTGGCATATTTCGTTTGTCTTTTCTGTGCGTTTCAGCCAAGCGAGGTTTTGATTGCCTTCGCTGGTGTCGTTTAGCCAGATGGAATCATCAAAGTCGAAAATCATTGGTACTCCGCTCTTTGCGATTTTGCGTTCGAAGATTGTAGTGCCTAGCATATAGGCTTCGCGATAGACAAAAACAAGGTCGAAATTCTTTACTCTGCGGACATCCTTCATCCTGTGGAAAAAGCTCTTTATCACGAACATAAGTTTTCCAAAGTAATGACCATGCGAGTAGAAGGTCTTGTCGTCCTTTTCGCTGATGATGTTGGAGAATGTGACTTCGTAGCCAGCTTTTTCGAGGTGGGGCAAAAACTGCTCGATTCGGAAACGTTGTCCGGGCGAGCGGTTTGGTCTGTGATGCACTATGAGTAGAAGTCGCTTCGTCACGATATCTGATTTTGTGTGCAAAGATAAAATTTTATTTACGATTTACGAAGTACGATTTACGATTCTATATTAAAATTGCTAGACAGATAACGATAAAAAAGGCCGTCTCCTAGGAAACGACCTTTTATATATTCTTGAAAAAATCTTAGCAGAACGAAAGTATCGACTTCTTGATCTTTTCGATAGCATCACGTAATTCTTCTTCGCTGATAACCAGAGGAGGAGCGAAGCGGATGATGTGCTGGTGTGTCGGCTTTGCAAGAACACCGTTTTCTGCCATCTTCAAGCAAACATCCCATGCTTCCTTTCCGTTCATAGGCTTAATGATAACTGCGTTCAACAAACCTTTACCACGAACCTTTTCAATCATCGGCGAATTGATCTTCATGATTTCTTCGCGGAAAATCTTACCAAGGTATTCAGCTCTTTCGGTGAGCTTTTCTTCCTTGATAACTTCCAAAGCAGCGATACTTACGCGGGTTGCCAATGGGTTACCACCGAATGTTGATCCGTGTTCACCCGGCTTTATTGTCAACATGATTTCATCGTCTGCCAATGCTGCCGAAATCGGGAATACGCCACCGCCTAGAGCCTTACCGAGGATAAGGATGTCGGGACGAACGCCTTCGTGGTCGCAAGCAAGCATCTTACCTGTACGAGCAATACCGCACTGAACTTCGTCTGCCATGAACAATACATTGTACTTCTTGCAGATGTCGTAGCATTTCTTCAGGTAGCCTTCGTCTGGTACATAAACACCAGCTTCGCCCTGAATTGGTTCAAGAAGGAAACCAGCAACCTTGTCGCCCTTTTCTGCGAGTACCTTTTCCAAAGCAGCAGGATCGTTGTAAGGTATGCGGATGAAACCTGGAGTCAAAGGACCGTAGTTTGCATACGAATCGGGGTCGTTCGACATGGTGATGATAGTGATTGTACGTCCATGGAAGTTGCCTTCGCAGCAAACGATCAAAGTTTCATCGTTTGGAATACCCTTAACTACAGTACCCCAGCGGCGAGCGAGCTTAAGAGCTGTTTCGTCTGCTTCTGCACCCGAGTTCATTGGGAGAACCTTGTCGTATCCGAAATACTTGGTTACATATTCTTCCCATTCGCCAAGGCAGTCGTTGTAGAATGCTCTTGAACTCAATGTGAGCTTCTGTGCCTGATCGGTCAATGCCTTAACGATTTTCGGGTGGCAGTGACCTTGGTTTACTGCTGAATATGCAGAAAGAAAATCATAGTATTCCTTTCCTTCAACGTCCCAAACCTTTGCGCCTTTAGCCTTTGCAAAAACTACTGGTAGCGGATGATAGTTGTGTGCTCCGTACTTTGCTTCCAGTTCGATGTAATCTTTTGAAGTCTTCATTTTATTAATTTGTTTTTTAGTTGTTTATGTTAATATTTATTTTGCTTCCAATAAATGATTTGTGTCGTCTTCTACGATTCTTCTGTACCAGTCGTTGCCATACTTAGGTTGCTTAACTTCCGGTGCATAGTACTTGTATCCTTCTGGAACTTCGCGTTCGGTCTTGATGTTACCGTCAACATATTTGGTAAACAAGCTAGCAAAGAGGTTTTGCCATGTTTGCATTGTGTTTTCTGATGCCTTAGCCGAATATTCGGTAAGTTTCTTTGCTACATTCTGCGGATTGTTTTCTGCTTCTTCGCGAAGGTCGCCTTCAATCTTTGCTGTTTCGTCCTTGAAGCTTCTATGAAGGTCTTTTCTTACGGTTTCAATTTCTGGATACATGTCGCAGTAGCGTGTGTAAGCGAAGTTTGATACGAGGTTGAAAATCCAGAATGCAGCATCTGGTTTGAATTTCATCATCGAGCCGTTTCCTTCGCGGTAAGCGTATGGAATTTCGGTGATAGATGCGTACATAGGAACATAAACGGTTGTTGCACAGTCGTCAACACCAAACCAGTTGATTGCACCGAGAACATCCGGCAAATTGCCACGCAACTGAGCTACAAACGAGAAACCTGTCTGCTGTGTTCCTGTTGCTCTTTCGTGGATGTAGTTCTTTCCGTTGTAATCCCAAGTCATTGGTCTCCAGCGGTAAGGGCAGTTGAAAGGACCTGCGCCCATTCCCTTGCTCATATCGAGTTCGGTACCTTCGAGGTGGTTGCCCATGTTGTGCATTACGGTTTCGAGTGTTACAGGCTTAGCAGGTTTTACCCACAAAGGCATTCTGTTGGTTGCGTAGCCGTTGGCATCGTATTCAATCTTGGTGCCCTTTGCATATTCCCAGTACTTGTCCATTCCTTCGGCAACATCGTTGAAGAAAGCCCAAACGCGGATTTCGCAGAAGCGAGCGCCGCTGAAATCAACAGGTGCGTATGTGTCGGAGAAACTGA
This sequence comes from Bacteroidales bacterium, assembly GCA_045112395.1. Taxonomy (GTDB): domain Bacteria; phylum Bacteroidota; class Bacteroidia; order Bacteroidales; family ML635J-15; genus Bact-19. Next base: position 11,402 of record JBGUHW010000138.1, on the reverse strand, counting down.
AATCTGCATCGTTGCCCTTGAAGTAACCCTTTTCGCGTGCGAAAGTGATTACATCATCTGAGTAAACGCAGGTGATATTCTTGTCGGTGAGGAGCTTGTCGATGTTCTTGAATGTAACGACATCCTTGCTCTTCTTGGTAGCCTGCGGGAAAGTGGTGATTCTAGCCTGGTTAGCGTGAGCCGAAACATATCCATCAGGAATCATTCTTGCAACCCAAACAGCACCTTTCTGACCTTTGCCCTTGCCGATAACTTCGAGAATCCAAGCTTCGTCCTTGTCAACGATTGAGAACGATTCGCCTTCGCTTACATATCCGTACTTGCTCATGAGTTCGGTCATGACCTTTATGGCTTCGCGGGCGTTTTTAGCGCGCTGCAGAGCAAGGTAAATAAGGCTTCCGTAGTCGATGATGCCGTCGCCTTCCCAGAGTTCTTCGCGACCGCCGTAGGTTGTTTCGCCGATTGCAAGCTGGTGTTCGTTTACATTTCCAACAACATTATAGGTGTGGAGTACCTGCGGAATGTCGCCGAGGTATTGTCCTGTATCCCAGTTGTATATTTTCATCATTGTGCCTGGCTGGTAGTCGGCAGCGGGACGGTAGTAGAGTTCACCGTAGAGAACGTGGCTGTCGGCGGCATAGCTGAGGAAAGCGGAACCGTCGTTCGATGCGCCCTTGGTAACAATGAAGTTTGTGCAAGCGAAACTTGCACTTGCGCTGAACATAAGCGCGATAGTCAATAGTGCGAATATTTTTCTCATATCTATTTTTATTTGTTTGACCGCAAATTTAATATTTATTCCAATACCAAAAGAAAATAATTTGAGGATTTGAAAGATTTGAAAATTCGATGATTCGATGATTTGGAAATTCCCATGTTAAGTCCAACGATGAAAAAAAATAATGCCAGATGAAATATCATAAAAAAAAGCAGACACAAGTCTGCTTAAAGGAACGTGCAGGGGTTTCTGTTGTTATCCGCAGGCACGCACCGCAAAAATAATGGATATATTTGAATTACAAAAAAGGCGTTCTTGTATCATAAAAAAGGAACGGGAGGCTCCACATTGGTGGTACACCCCCCGCACTGCAAAAGTAGTGAAAATGTTATAATTGCAAGCAAAAAAATGTTTTGTGCACCACCATATAAAAGGCCTAAACCATCCACAAGGGATGGTCTAGGTGACGGCTTGTTATTACTCAACGCGCCGATGCAAAAGTATTAATAATTATTTGAATGACAAAAAAAAGTGGGCGTTACCCCACCATCCCGGCACTGCTTGAAGTTATCGCGCCGCCATCGACAATCCTTAATGGAAAGCAGGGCAAAAGTAGTGAAAAAAAATTGATTGACAAAAAAGTCATTCTTGTATAGCCGCCCGCAAACTATCAGACGTGTGCAAGAATGACAAAAAAAACGGTGGACGTTACCCCACCGACCCGGCACTGCTTGAAGTTATCGCGCCACCATCGACAATCCTTAACGGAAAGCGGAGCAAAAGTAGTGAAAAAAATTGATTGACAAAAAAGACATTCTTGTATAGCCGCCCGCAAACTATCAGACGTGTGCAAGAATGTCTAAAAAAGTGGGCGTTACCCCACCGACCCGGCACTGCTTGAAGTTATCGCGCCACCATCGACAATCCTTAATGGAAAGCAGGGCAAAAATAGTGAAAATATTTGAATGACAGATGTGTTTTATAAGAAAAAAGACTTCAAAACTGCCTCGTTGAACTACAATCAACGCTCTCGTTCCGAAGTCATACCTTGCCAACCTGCCAGTCTAGGACCCGAATGCCCTAGTCCGATTGACATCGCAAAAGTAGTGAAAATTTTTGAATGTATAAAAGACTGACAACCGGGGAGCGGAACTCCGACACAGACGTTGTCAGTCGTCCTTGTATCATAAAAAAGGAACGGGAGGGATTACATAATTGTGTGTAATACGCTCCTCCCGCACTGCAAAAGTATTAAAAATATTGTCTTGTAAGCAAAAAAGTTGATTTTTTTCAGAACCCTAGAATTTTTCGGATTAACCACAAGAGAAACTCAATGCCGAGTTCTGTGAAGATAAGTATAATCAGGACAATGCCCGTTATAATGGAATCGTTGAAAAGACAAGCTGCCAATATGGCAATTATCGCATCAGCCACTATGTAAAATATCAGTCGGTTCATAATTGCATTATTTGTTTATCTTATGCCAAACGTATATTCAACGAACTTTATGCGAACATCAGGAGCACAATCCACAAATTCTACACGTATATCTGGCGCAATATCTACAAACTGCCATTCCCCACATCTTCGCGGAGTCCAGTCAACAACTTGCACTTCAACGTCAGGTGCAATATCAACGATTTCCACTCTTAGGTCTGGAGCAATATCCACCATCTGCACCCTGCCGTACAGCGGATAACCTTTGCAGGTGCATTTTTCCTTGTCTATCTTCGGGTTTGTTGCCATTGCAAGCGGCATAACAAAAAGCAGAATCCATTTCATAAGCGAAATTTAAGTTAGAAAAAGGAACCGCCGGGTAAAGAGGTTTTGCCACAGACACGATTCCAAGCACAAATATATTGAAAATATTTGAACGGCAAGTAAAAATGCTTTATGTCAGTATTTTTTTCCCCTATATTCAAGCCTGTTGTGTCGGATTTACTGTCTAGGCAGCGTACTAAAGGTCGCAAATCCAGACAACATAGTTTGTATTATACTACAACTTTCCTATTTCCTTCATTATCTGGAATCCAATATTGCAATTCAGGCAGCGTTTATGGTCGCAGTAGTTCTTTTTGAGGTTAAGCAGAGCCTGCGAGTCGAAGGCTGATTCGCACTTTATTTTGTTTATGTCGGCGAATGCCCTTGTTTCCCTGTTGCTTTCTGCTTTGGTAGCGCGTAGCATGTCAATGATTTTTTCGCTGTCGAAATTGGGGTTTGTGGTCTTGCCGTAGATGTACGAAAATGGTATTACAGTGTTAATCATGATTGTGTCAATTGCTTGGTGTCCTAGTCCGGTTGCTTTGCTTTTCGATGAGGTTTCACCAAGCGAGAAGTGCGTTTCCCAGTATTCGGAAGTTTCTAGGTTGTCGAAAAACTTAGGATTGAATCTGCCATTCAGTATGTCATCGATGAGGATTTGGAAGTTTTGCATTAGGGCGGCAAACTGGGCTAGGCGAGTTTCTGGAAAATTTGTCGGGTGCATCTTCGAGCGTTTCCATAGCGATTCGGCAATTGGCGACAGGTTGTATTTCGCTTTCTGGAAAGAGTATTCTTCGGCAAGTTTTCGTGTGTATTCGTCTTTGGGTTGGTCATTTAGCATTCCTGCCTGACCGAATGTTATTGCCTCGAGAGCAAACAGATTGTCTGTGTTGTGGAGCATCACATTGAGAGGTGTTTGCATTGCAAGCATCTCGAATGGTTGTGCATTTGTGCCGAATCCGAAATTTCTTGCGATGACAATGTAAAGCGTTTCGTTCCAGTTGCCGTTGGTGTGTTGTAGAATTTCGCTTATGTGTTCAGACTTGTATTCGAGCCTTTCGACAGCCATCTTTTCCATCCACATGGCAATATGTATGTCATCCACGAGGTCAATGTAGTCGGCGCAGGCAATTGGCTTTTCGTTTAGCTTGAAGTCGGAATAGCGGTTGAATATGGTTTGTGGAAACGAAATTTCCCAAGTCGGCAAGGTGCGTCCGTTCTGCAGTGTTATTTCGCAGTCGTAGTTGTAGACGATGTGCAGTATGACATTGTCGTAGGCGTGGTCGCCATCGTGGTGGTGCTTGTGCCAGTCGGACGCGTTGACGTGGATTTCTACATTGCCAACCCATATTATTCCGTCAATTTTGATTTTCGCGTTGAAAAAATCGGGACCGGAATCGTGGTTGTGCTGGCCTATGTCGATTATCTCGAAAGGAGTATTGTCGGTGAGCTGTTCGGTGCCTTCAATCCATAGGCGGTTCTTGTATATGAAATGTAGAAAATCCTCGTGCATGTCAATGTTGTTTGTTGCAAATATAATTAACAATTGGCAATGGACAATTGATAATGGATAATTAATAATGAAAATGATAAAAAATCCTCGCACCGAAAACGATACGAGGATTTTTTTGTTTATAAGAATGTTTTATTCAACAATAACTTTCTTCGTTATCGTCTTGTCTTGTAACTTGATGCTGAAGAAATACATGCCTCTTTCCATTCCTTCGAGCGAAATCGTTTCGTTTGTAGATGTTGTGTTAACGGTCTTTACGATTTGTCCAAGGACATTAACAATGTCGATTCTAGCGTTATCTTCTGGCAGGCTTACTGTTACATTGTCCTTTGCAGGGTTCGGGTATATGTCGATGTTGTCCATTTTTTCGTCGGCTTTAGATTGTACAGACGAAACGCTAAGGTCATCGATGAAGAATGCAAACACATCGTTTGATACGCATATAATTGCAAGGTACATTGTTTGTCCTGCATATTGCGTAAGGTCGTATGAGAATTTTGTCCATTGTACAGGAGCCGATGTGCTTGTTGATGTTGTGTTACCATCAATGAAAGTATAGTTTTGGTCGTCAGCCGATATTGCCACGCGGAATTGTTCGAGTCCGTACGTGTCGTTTGCAGAGCGAGCCCAGAACGAAAATTTCATTCCGCTTGTAATGTTTATTTGAGGGAGAATGAACCAGTCGTTGTTTGCTCCGTTTGAGCCAGCAGACATGCAGCAGCCGAATTTTGTTCCTCCGTGAGCTGTGAATCCGTTAGCTGTGCCGTTTTGGAAGGCTATATAAGCACCTGTGTATCCAGAATTTGTAAAGCTTACGCCATTTATTCCGCATGTAGAATATCCGTCACCATCCCAGGTTGTGCATGGTGAGAATGCGTCCACAGCCCATGCCGTGCAAGATTCAAAGTCGTAAGTGAAGTTATTTGATGGTGTGGGAGGTGTTACTCCTCCTGGATTTGCTGGGTCAAAATAGTTGCAGGTAGTAGCGCCAGTATTATTGGGATCTAGCCACGGTTTCGCCCTGTATGCATTGGTGCTGCCATTTGCTGAGTTATCCCAGTGGAACGACATTTTTCCATAAAGGTCGTACCTATAGAATGATGATGCAGAACAAGATGAACTTCCTCCGCTCAAAGTGCCGAAAACTCTTCCGTCTGAATTGAATATTGGAGATCCGGATGATCCTGGTTCGGTAACACCGGTGATGTCGTTACTGTTGTTTTGCCATGTTACTCTCCAGTGAGCGTTGCTAGCTCCAGTCATATCGCTACCTCCGTTGTAGGTAGATGTAGATGGCGTTGATGTGAATAATGAAATTTTCTTTATGTCGCCAGAAGGATGGTGAATGCCAGCACCTCCTCCGGTTGGAGCCGTTGTGCTTCTGTCCCAACCATTGTATATTGCATTTACAGCAATTGCATTTTCTGTCGTAAAATTGCTGAGCTTCAGTAGGTAAAAGTCAGATCCGCCGTTATTTGAACCTTCAGCAACTTTTGTGCATCCTGTGAAGTCTGTGTAGTTTATTGATGATTCGGATGCTGGATTCGAGCAGCCAGAAGCTTCATAGTTGAAACGGAATTTCCATTGGTTGAAATTGCTTGCCGTTGCAGAAGGTCCACAGTGGTTTGCCGTGAGGAAATATGGAGTTCCGTCGTTGCTGGTGTTGTTTAAAAGAGTTCCTGTGCAGTATCCTGCAGACCAACCTTCGCGGACATAGATTCTTGCGACACCACGCTGTTGTATTCTCCAGTTGGCTCCAACAGAGCAGTTTATATTTACTTCGCAGCTTTCAGAAGCACCAAAGCCAGTGTCGGCACGTGTTCCTCTTTCGAAACCGCCTTCGTCGCGGTAGACATAGCCATATTCTCCTATATTTATAATAGGTATGGTGTTGTCGTACGAAACAGTACCATCTATCGATTTGGTCATTGGAGCTACATACTCTATGGTAATGTCGTCGCCTATGATGTTGCCTATCATATATTCTTTTCCATCTAGATTGTCGCTACGGAAATATGGTCCGTCAACAATTTTTCTGTCACTTGTGTAAACATATACCGCAGCTCCTGCAGGAATGTCGAACTTGTCGAAATACAAAGCCGATGCCTTTGCGCCTTCGCTTGAGAAACGGAGTCTCCAAATGAGCTGACCGTTGTCAAGAGTTTCCCAGTTACCAGAATTTTTTATTGTTGTGTTTACGGGCATCAGTCTTGCGATTTTCAAAAATGTGCCGTTTTTCTCATCCTCTGCATCTTCGGTTGCGATCATCTCTGCTGATGGAGGGTATACCTTGATGTGGTCAATTACCTCGTTGCTTGTCTTGTGCGTAAAGCTGGGAGGCAGTGACATTTGTTTAGATTTGTTCTGTGCAAATCCGAGTAATACTACAAGTACCAATGCAATGGTCGAAATAGTTTTTTTCATTTTCGTTTATGTTTTTAGTGGTGCAAAATAACTTTAATTAACTTAATATGCCAAGAAAAATCGTGCCAAATTTTTTGCTAATCGTTAAATATATATATGTATAATGGAGTTATAGAGTTGATTATCAGTGAATTGTTCTTTTTGTTGATAAAAATATTTAAAAACTTTAGAAAAAATTTGTTAGAATGTCAAAAAAGTGCGACTTTTGCAGTCCGAAATTTTAAAGAGAAATAATATAAAAGAGTTATGGCACGAGTTTGTCAAATTACAGGAAAAACGGCAATGGTGGGAAATAATGTATCTCACTCGAGGCGCAGAACGAAAAGGATTTTCGATATTAACTTGAAGACAAAGAGAATCTTTGACGAAGAATCAGGCAAGTGGGTTGAAATGAGACTCACAACATCGGCAATGAGAACTATCGCAAAGAAAGGTCTTAAGGCTGCTCTCAAGGATGCCGAAAAGAAAGGTTATGTTAAATAGTTTTAGTCGGGAGGATTAAAAATGGCAAAGAAAAGTAAAGGAAATCGCGTACAGGTAATACTTGAATGTACAGAGCACAAGGAGTCAGGACTTCCTGGTACTTCAAGGTACATAACTACCAAGAACAGAAAAAATACTCCTGATAGACTGGAGATGAAGAAATACAACCCGATTTTGAAGAAGGTTACAATTCACAGAGAAATTAAATAGTTTAGGTTATGGCAAAGAAAGTTGTTGCAACACTTAAGAAAGAAGGCGGACAGGTCTTCGTTAAGTGCATAAAGATGGTTAAGAATCCTGAAACTGGAGCATACCAGTTCAAGTCGGCTATCCTGGACAAGGATTTGTCAAAGGATTTCTTTAAGAAATAGAAGTTTAATCTATCAACATTATAGCACCTGCCGCTCATAATTATGACAGGTGCTTTTTGTTGTTTTATTTAAGTAAATAGTTTCGTTATGGCATTCTTCGGTTTGTTCGGAAAAGAAAAGAAGGAAAAATTGGACAGCGGATTGGAAAAAACCCGTACTGGTTTGTTTTCTAAAATTAGTCGTCTTATATTCAGCAAATCGAAGGTTGATGATGATGTGCTTGACGAACTAGAGGAAATCTTAATCTCTTCTGATGTAGGTGTTGATACTACAGTAAAGATAATTGACAAGATACAGGAAAGGGTTAAGACAGAAAAGTATGTCGGAACCGACGAACTGAACGAACTTCTGCGTTCTACGATTGCATCGTTGCTCGAAGATGGTCCCGACATGAAGAATCCCGATTTTACCACGCCTGATGGTTCTCCCTATGTTATTATGGTTGTAGGTGTGAATGGTGTAGGAAAGACTACGACAATCGGGAAACTTGCAAACAATTTCAAGAAGGCGGGCAAAAAGGTATATATCGGAGCTGCCGATACTTTCCGTGCCGCTGCAATCGACCAGCTTCAGGTGTGGGCCGATAGGGTAGGTGTACACATGATCCGTCAGGATATGGGTTCCGACCCCGCATCGGTGGCATACGACACTTTGGCATCGGCAAAGAAGTCGGGTGCAGATGTTGTGCTGATTGATACTGCAGGCCGTTTGCACAATAAGATAAACCTTATGAACGAGCTGTCGAAGATTAAGCGCGTGATGCAGAAACTTGTTCCTGATGCACCGCATGAAATCCTGCTTGTTCTTGATGGCTCTACTGGTCAGAATGCCTACGAACAGGCAAAGCAATTCATGAAGGCTACCGAAATAAACTCGATGGCAGTTACAAAGTTGGATGGAACGGCAAAGGGCGGTGTCGTTATCGGTATTTCCGACCAGTTCAAGATTCCAATTAAATATATAGGTGTCGGAGAAGGTATCGACGATCTTCAGATGTTCGACAAGCGCGAATTTGTTGATTCATTGTTCAAGAAGTAACATGGCATGAAATCGCTAGCCATTACATTGTGCTTGATTTTGATTTCATTTTTATGTTGTGGTCAGGTGTGGATTCCTGTTACTGCATCTGATGCGGTTTCATGCGAAAATTATTCACAAAACATAAAGAAAAATGCTTTCCACTCATCGGTGACATGGAAGGTTACGGTAAAGGATAATGTCATTTCGCGAACCAAGGTGCTTTTTTCGGAAACATTCTATAATTCAAATGGACAACCATCAAAGATTATATATTTCAACGGAGGAAATCGACCGACTTCGTATACAATTGTAAAGTATAATTCGCGCAATCTGCCTTTTGAGGAGGTGAATTTTACCGCAGATTCTACGATGATTGGTGGAACTTTGTATGAATACAATGATAAAAATCTGCTAGTAAGCCAAATTTCATACATAGGATCTTCGGTGACAAACCATTATCGCATTGAACATACATCCGACAGCATAGTCGTTTCGGAAGTTGATTCGCTTGGCAAAGTTATTAGCAGTGGTTCGATTTCTACGATTGCTACCGACCAGAAGGAATTGGTTTTCAGAAGGGTGCAGACACATGAAAAGATTGTCGGCGATTACGATATTTTGTCAGAAATAACTCGCAAGCATATAGTAGGAGTAGCGGAGAAAAAGATTTTCATTTATGAGAACGACAAGGTGGTGAAGACCGCGGTTTTCGACAGCGATAATGAGGAGATATCAAGTGCATCGCTTGAATATGACAGGTCGGGAAATATTAGTCGCATAATTGAGCGCCGCGAGAGGGACGGAGCTACCAATGTTTATATGATTAATTATAGGTAAACGAAAAAGCCGTAGCATTGCCACGGCTTTTTTTGTTTATGCTAATTCTATTATTCAGCCTTGCCTGCGCTACCAAGAACGTTGATAATCTTGTGCATGTAAAGTTTCTTCATGCTGTCGCGAGCTGGGCCTAAGTACTTTCTCGGGTCGAATTCAGCTGGCTTTTCAGCGAATACCTTGCGGATTGCTGCTGTCATTGCAAGACGGCTGTCGGAGTCGATGTTGATCTTGCAAACTGCCGACTTAGCTGCTTCGCGGAGCTGTTCCTCTGGAATACCTACAGCAGCCTTCAAAGCACCTCCGTACTTGTTGATTGTGTCAACTTCTTCCTGAGGTACCGATGATGATCCGTGGAGAACAATCGGGAATCCAGGAAGCTTCTTTTCGATTTCGTGAAGAACATCGAATGCCAGTGGCGGAGGAACAAGACGACCTGTTGCCGGGTCTACCTTGCACTGTTCCGGTTTGAACTTGTATGCACCATGCGAAGTCCCTATTGAGATTGCCAACGAGTCGCATCCGCTACGTGTTGCAAATTCGATAACTTCTTCTGGCTTTGTGTAGTGTGATTCTTCTGCCGAAACCTCGTCTTCAACGCCTGCCAAAACGCCAAGTTCAGCTTCTACAGTAACATCGTACTTGTGAGCATATTCAACAACCTGCTTTGTGAGCTTTATGTTTTCCTCGAAAGGAAGCGACGATGCATCGATCATAACTGACGAGAATCCCATGTCTACGCAGCTCTTGCATAGTTCGAAAGTATCGCCGTGGTCGAGGTGGAGGCAAATCTGCGGGTGTTCCCACCCGAGTTCCTTTGCGTACTGTACAGCGCCTTCTGCCATGTATCTCAAGATTGTCTGGTTGGCGTACTTGCGTGCTCCGCTCGAAACTTGAAGTATAACTGGAGACTTTGTTTCTGCACATGCCTGAATGATGGCCTGCATCTGTTCCATGTTGTTAAAGTTGAATGCTGGGATTGCATATCCGCCAGCGACTGCTTTCTTGAACATCTCAACGGTGTTGACAAGTCCTAATTCCTTATAACTTACCATAATGAAAATTTTATTGTTTTTTAATCGTTTATATTTTGCATTTAAAATTTCCACAAAGATAAGAATATTTGTAATACGAAAATCCTAAATAAAAATGTTAGTTAGCAGAAAAATATTGAGGTGTAAGAAAAAAACTAAAATAAATCGCAAATCCTAAATCCAAAATCGTAAATTAGTTTTACCTTTGCGCTGTTTTCTTTGATTTTTATCAGATGATACAAACTGACATATTTCTGACACAGGCCGACACAACAATTTCCGATACTATAAAGGAAGTGGGTGAAAAATTGGTCACTATTGACCCTAAAAGTCCACAAGAGATTGTAAGTCAAGGCATTTCGTGGTTCGATTCCGCAAAAGACTGGCTGACAACCAGTGGTTTGTCGTTCTGCGTATCACTTTTAGGAGCCTTGGCCTTCCTCTTCATAGGATTCTGGGTGTCGAAGCTGATTGTTAAGGCTTTGCGCAAGATGATGGTCCGCAAGAATTCCGATCCAGGACTTATATCCTTTGTTTCGAGCCTGGCAAATATTGCCCTTAAGATAATGATTATCATCAGCGTTATGGGCATGGTGGGAATTCAGATGACCTCGTTCATTGCTGTTTTGGGAGCTGCCGGTATTGCCGTAGGTATGGCATTGCAGGGAACGCTGTCAAATTTTGCAAGCGGTGTCATGATTTTGATATTCAAGCCGTACAAGGTCGATGACTATGTCGAAGCTCAAGGCGTTGCAGGTTTTGTTAAGGAAATTCAGATTTTCAATACGATAATCACAACTGTTGACAACAAGACTATAATAGTTCCAAATGGTTCGCTTGCAACAAATATGCTTACAAATTACTCGAAACAGCCTACGCGCAGGGTTGATTGGGAAGTGGGCGTATCGTATGGAACTGATTTCAATGTGGCGAAAGATGTCATTATGCGTATTCTCGATGCCGATGACCGGGTGTTGAAAGATCCAGCCGTTTTCGTGTCGATTACAGGACTTGGCGATTCTTCTGTCAACATTGTGGTAAGGGCATGGGTAAATTCTCCGGACTACTGGGATGTGTTCTTCGACTTTTACAATAAGGTATATTCGACATTCAACGAGGAAGGAATCGAGTTCCCGTTCCCGCAGGTTGATGTTCATTTGAAAGGAAATAACGAAATAAATAAATAATTATGAAAAAGTATTTAATTGTATTTTTGTCAGTATTGTTGAGCGGAACAATAGTAT